>NZ_JAAKPE010000002.1:0-410070 GCF_049171775.1 Aeromonas sp. 603404 | reverse complement strand
CCCGAGCGGCCAAAGGGATCAGACTGTAAATCTGACGGCTCTGCCTTCGAAGGTTCGAATCCTTCTCCCTCCACCATCATTCAGAAAACCCGGCCTAGTGCCGGGTTTTCGCATTTTTGGCCCATCGCAATTCATTCTCCCTCTGCACTGCCAACCTTTATCACGGCTTGCCCGCGGCCGATCGAGCAATACAAAACGGGAGGCCTGCGCCTCCCGTTTAGATTCATATCAGCCCTGTTACGGGATGAAGCGTTACAGAGTAAAGCGATAGAAGATATCGACCGCCTGAGCCACCCCGCTCATCGCCTGCAGATAGAGCCGTGGCAATACCTCGTAGCGCAGCTTGAACTCGGCGATGGGGCTGAAGACCCCGACCCCGTACTGGAACTGCAGGCCCGGCAGCAGATATGCAGACAGAGTCACCTGGGTGTTGTCACCACTGCCCGCCGTATCGAGGGAGACATCGCTCATCCCCAGCGACTCGCCGATGCTCGACACCACGCCGTTGGCCTGACTCACCGCGCCGGCTACCAGCAGGCCGTTGAAACCGCCATCCTCACCGCCGGTCTGCAACCCTTTGCCGCGCAGCAGATAGGAGAGCTGTTCCGACTGCGCCATCTGCGGTTCGGAGTAGACAGTGATCTCCGGCTTGCTGGCAGGGCCAGTCACCCGCACCCCGACCGTCACCTGACCCTCGATGGTATCGGGATCCCGGTTGGCCTCGATGTTGAGGAACGGCCGATCCAGCGGACCGGAGAAGAGGATCCGCCCCTCCTTGATGATGAGGTTCTGACCATAGGCCTTGAAGCGGCCGTTGGTCAGCACCAGCTGGCCGTTGCCTGCCAGCGGTTTCTCGGGATCCTGACGGATATTGAGGCCACCGGAGACATCGGTCTTCAACCCCATGGCATCGAGCTTCACATCGTTGCCAAGGCGGATCGCCACCTTCATCGCCAGCGGCAGACTTGCCTGCTTGGGAGCAGGGGGCAGATCGTCATAGACCACGGTCACATCATCGGAGACCGCCACCGCCGAATCCGGCAGACTCTTGACCAGAATGCGCGCCCAGGGAATATCCACCTGACCGGTAATGCGGGTCTCCTCACCCAGCGACACCGCGATATCGGGCGAGACTCTGACCCGGCCCATGCCTGGATATTGCGCCTCCAGATCCTTGCCCTGAATGGTGAGGCTGCCGCTGACCGGCATCTTGGCCCAGCTGAGCCAGCCTCCCAGTGCCAGCGGCCCCTTGCCCACCAGCATGGAGCCATCGAGCTCGGCGCGATTGCCCTCGATCTTGAGGCGGGTCACCAGCTTGGTCAGGGTCACCATATCGGAGTGAGTCTGCACTTCACCGTCACGCAGGTTGAGCTGGCCAAACAGCAGGGGCGCCGCAAGCGTGCCGTCGAAACGGGCATCGGCGGAGATGATCCCTTGCAGGGAGCGCACCTCAGGGATGAGCGGCGCGAAGGTATTGAGCTTGAGATCGTCAAACTTGAGCTGACCACCGAGCAGACCGCGACCGGCAGGCTCCCTGATCAGCAGATCGGTATCGATATTGCCGATCTGTTTGGAGGCAAAATCGAGGCGAATGGCCGCCTGCTGCCGCTCGAAATCCAGGGCCAGAGCCAGCTGCTGATAGTCGGTCTTGAGGCCATCTGCCACAAAAGTGCCCGGCGTGGTGCGTACCACCGCATGCAGGGTCGGCTGATTGCCACGCCAGCTGGCACGCCCATCGGCCGAGAGCATCGCCTGCCAGCGGAAGTTGTCCGGCAACCAGGGGCGCAGCCGCTTGAGATCAAACTCGCTCAGGGCAAACTCCAGAGTCCCCTGGGCAGCGGAAACCTGACTCCCCTTGACGCAGAGGCTGGCCCCCTGGGAGCCGAGGCAGAGATCCCCCATCGCCAGACGCTGACGCGGCAGATCGAGATCCAGTGCCCACGGGGAGCTCAAGTCCCAACGGCGCAGCGGGGTTTTCAGCCGCAACTCGGAGAGCGCCCCGCGCCAGTGATCCCCGCGCACGCCGCCACCCAGTTTGAGGTTGGCCGCAACAGGGTCACCCTTCATGGTCAGGGTCAACAGATGTTGACTGATATCGCCGCTGAGGTTCAGGGCAAGCTGGCTGAGCTTGGTTTCGCCCTGTTTCAACTGCGCCACCAACAACGCGAGATCACCGGCCGGTTTGGCGCCGATCGCCGCATTGCCCTTGAGGCTAATACCCTTCATGTCGGTGCCGGCATAGTAGAGCCGCTCGGAGGCGAGATCCGCATCGATTTTTGGCGTCTGCTGATTGCCACTGACCTTCACCTGTCCCTTGATATCCCCTTTCAGGCCGGGATAGATGCCCCCCAGCTGGGGAGCCAGCAGGTTGGCATCGAGCTTCCACTGGGCGCTGCTGATACTGCCCTTGGCCTGCAACTGGTTGGGGCCACTTTGCAGCGAGAGCGTCGGGATCAGCCACTCCATCTTGTCGTTACCGCTAAGCTCCCCCTTGAGGGCCAGCGGATACTGGTTGAGTTTGCCATCCACCTTGAGCTTGGGCAGTTTCAGCTCCCAGTGGCCCGCTTCGTTCATCACGAAACGGCTCTCCAGCTCACCGGCCAGCGTCCCTTTCAGCTCGGGCAGCAGCTCGGCCGGATTGATCCCCTTGAACAGGGTGGTTCCCTGCCACTCGATCCCCTTGTTCCAGGCGAGCTTGCCATCGAGCTTGAGCTCCCCCTTGAGGGCATTGAGCTGCAAGGCGATCTTGCTGAGCCGCTCCAGATCCCCCTTCCCGTCCAGCGCAAGCTTGAAGGGGGGCACATCGGTCCCCTTGCCGGAGGTATTGAGGGCAAACTGGTAGCCGGAGAGCTTGCCCTTGGCAGTCAGGCTCCCTTTGTCCAGCCGATAGCTCGGCTCATCTTTGGCAGGCTTATGAAATGGCCAGCCGAGGCTCTTCCAGTCGAGGGCCAGATCAAAAGGGAGATCCGGGTCGAGGGCGGCCAGCGAGCCCCTGAGATTGGCGGCGACCGGCCCCTTGGCCGACAACGCCAACCCCAGCTTGCCGACCGAACCGCTCAGCGCCAGCGTGGCCTGCTCCCCTTGCAGCTCGCCATCCAGCAGTCCCTTGCGGGCCTTGGCATCCAGCGTCACCGCCAGCGGGTAGTCATCACTTAGCTGAATGTGGCCATTGAGCGCCAGACCGGCCATGGCGTGGCGCAGCGAGAGCTCGCGCACCTCGATGCGATCGTCGGCAGCAGTGGCCGACAGCAGCAACCTGTCGAGCCCTTCGATCAACTCGCCCTGCTTATATTGCACCCGGGTCGCGCTGACCCCTTCCAGCTTGATGGGGAAAGGAAGATGAATGGCGGGCAGGAGAATGGGGGCAGCCTTTGCCGTATTTGCAGCTGGCGCCCCTTTGCCCTGTTTGGCTGTCTCGGCGCTGGCCTTGTCGTTGCGCGCCACCGCAGCACCGGCTTGCTTCTCGTTAGCGGCTGGCTGCTTGGCAGATTTGGCTGCGCTGGCGGGTGCCGCGTCATCCAGCGTCACCGTCAGGTTATCAAGCACCGGGCCGCGTACAATCAGCCCCTTGCGGTTGAGGGTGGCGCCGATATCGAGGGACCCCAGGGTCACGGCAACACCGGGCACCGCCAGATCGAGATCGGCCACCTTGAGGCTGTCGACCTGAATTTTGAGTGGCAGCGGGCGCCAGACAAAGGGTTCGGAAGGCTCTTCCGGTGCAGGCTCCGAGTCGGCCACCTTCACCACCGGATGAGTCACTTCAAGCGATTTGATCCAGAGTTTGCCCTGCAGCAACTTGCCGAGATCCCAGTCGAGCACGGCGCGATCCACCGTGACATCCACCAGCTCATCCTGCCAGCCCACCCCTTCCAGGGTCCAGCCATAGCCAAGCTGACCGGCCACCAGCTCCCCCTTGAGGGAAGGCAGCGCCCCTTTGGCCTGTTGCCACAACCACTTGTTGCCCTGATGGGTAAAGCCCAGCAGGCTGACGCCGATGAGCAGCAGGAACACCAGCCCCATCAGCCAGAGAAAGATGCGTTTTAGCCAGATCACAATGCAGACCCCCGCGAAAGATACAGCCGCAGCGGCCAAAGAAAAAAGCGTTTAGACAACATCATAATTCAGGCCCCAGTGCGAAATGCAGCCGCAAGGGCTTGTCCTCCTCCGATACCCCGACCGCCAGATCCAGCCTGACCTGGCCGATGGGGGTGACCCAGCGCACACCGACGCCGGTACCTATTTTCCAGGGCTCGCTGTAATCGGTGGTGGAGGTGCCGCCATCCACAAACATGGCCCCCAGCCACTTCTCGCTGAAGCGGTAGTTGTATTCCAGACTGGCCACGCTGGTGTAGCGGCCACCGGTCAGCTTGCCATCCGGCCCGGTGGGGGAGATGCTCTCGTAACCAAAGCCGCGCACTGTCTGATCGCCACCGGTAAAGAAGCGCAAAGACGGCGGCACCAACGAGAAGCTGTCACCTATGATGGCCCCCTGCTCTGCCCGCATCAGGAATCTGTGGTTATCGCCGAGGGTTCGCAGCCACTTGCTGCGTCCCCACACCCGCATAAAGCTGATGTCGGAGCCCCATCTGGGGTCGGAGAACTCCAGCGTCAGTTGCTGGCGATCCCCCCAATCGGGCACCAGGGTGCCGCGCACCCGCAGTCGGGACCAGGAGACCCCGGGGATCAGCAGCAAGCTGTTCCCCTCGTCGGCGCCCTGGGTATAGATCTCGTTCTCCAGCCGGATAAAGACGTCCCGATCCCAGCTCTCCGGCCGCCGCGTCCAGCGGTGCACACCGATGGTAGTGAGATCGGATCGGGTATCGTTGTTGTCCTTGTACTGGTAACCGGTCTGGATGGAGTAGTAGTCCCGCAGCGGGTTGCCCACCGGGATCTGGTAGTCGAAGCTGAGCTCGGCCTCCGGCGCCGACACCTTGGCGGTGGCAAACAGGCGGTGGCCGTAGCGGTTGACCCAGGGCTTCTCCCAGGTGGCACTCATCCGCGGCCCTACGTCGGTGGCATAACCGATACCGGTCTCGATTTCGTGATCGACCCGGTTATCCAGCGTCACCGCGATGGGCACCCGATAGTTGCTCGCCTCGCTCAATACCGGCTTGATATCGACCTGACGGAACAGCTTGGTGGAGGAGACATCCTGCGACATCTCGGCCAGACGGATAGCGAGATAGGGATCGCCGCTCTTGATGTTGATAAGCGGGCGAATAAGGTGAAGCGCTTCGGGAGTGGCATCGTAGCGGATCTCGCCAAAACGGTAGCGATGGCCCGATTCGAACAGAATAAAGATCTCCGCCGTCCCCTTGTCCGGGAACACCTTGACCTGACTCTTGCTCAGCTTGGCATCAAAGTAACCGCGGGCCAGCCCGAGGCTGCCCAGATCGGCCTTGATGGATTCATATTTGGCGTGGTTGAGGGGCTCGCCCTCTTTGAGGGGCAACTTGTCCAACAGGGCGCTGTAAAGCTCGTCGCTGCCCGCATCCCCCTCCAGCAGAATATCGAGGCGGGAGACGATGACCGGCTCCCCCTTGTCCACCTCAATCACCACTTTGGACGGGGTTTTCTTGTCGCGACTCAGGGTGATTTTCGGCTGGTAGTAGCCATAAACCTGCAGCGCCTTTTGCACGCTCTCGGTGATTTTGGCTCGAGCCGGGCGGTATTGCCGCTCCTGATAGACTGGCAGGGCATTGAGGTAGGCTTCGACGTTATCCTTGTTCTCCCCTTTCAACCCCTTGACCTGGTAGGTGAGCTTGGCGGCAAACGCGGGTGAGGCCAGCAGCGACAGCAACAGGCCCACCCCCAGTACCCGCAGGCCGCGGCGAAAGGCAGGGCCGAACAGTGAACGCCCTGCCAGCAGGGATGAAATGCATCCTGTCAAAGGTCAATATTCCTGAATCTGTGGTGAAGGAAACCAGCGCCCTTTCGGGCCAACCCCGAATGCGGCGCAGCACGCCATGCCGTGCATGGCCGTGACACAAAAATGCGCGCCAGAAAAATGGCGAACCTTATCCTAACATAGGCATCGGCCAGCGACAGCGCGGTGCCATTGGCAAATTCACCATATCTTTTAAGAGGTTGACCACAAATCACACATTTTGGTGACAATGACGCCGCCCGCTTTCCCGATGAGGGCGAGCTGACCTGCCCTGAACAAGGGTCACTTGGTCGTCAGGCACCATTTGTCCCCCCTCCCCCCTCTCTTTACCACCAGAAACCCACCACGACAGAGTTTGTCGGCATAGCCCCACCCTCACCGTTTAACAGGCCCGGCACACGCCAAAGCCCGCCGTAGCGGGTGATTAAGAATTGCTCGTTCAGCGCAATCGAATTATCCCGCTGCCTTTGCAGACGTCCCTCCCTCACACTTGAACCATCAACTGAAGGAGACACATCATGCATGCACGTAGCGAACAGATGGCTGACTATATTGCCGATCGTCTCGAGTTCATCACCTTTCTCGCCTGTTGCAGCGCCCTGCTGGCCCTGCTGACCGGCATGAGTGGCCAGCAGGCGCTGGCCTTTACCGCCCTGAACCTGCCGTTTGGCCTCGGCATTTTGCTGGCGATGGCGCTGCTGGCCCCCCTGCCCGCCCACTGGCGACTGCCGGGCGTCACCTTGCTGCTGGCAGGTTGCGCCATGATGACCCTGCAACTGGGGGGAGTGTGGCTCAATCCGCTGGCCATCTGGAGCCTCTACGCCCTGCTCGGGCTGGAGATCATCTGGCAAGCGCGTCCCCGCGCCATGCTGGCCACCCGCGCTCGCCAATAACAAGTCTGACGAGCGCCGGTAAATGGTGGGCTGTGATGGCTGACGCCGGTGGCAAATTGGGGTACTCTTGCGCCCCCATTTGTCACCACACTTGGCATTAACAACCTTCGCCATCACTCCCAGGAGCGCCCCGATGAAAAAAGCCTGTGCCCAGCACATTCTGGTCAAGACCGAAAAACAGTGTCTGGAGATCAAGGAGAAGATCGAGAAGGGAGCCGACTTCGGCCTGATGGCCAAGCGCTTCTCCACCTGCGCTTCTGCAAAACGCAGCGGCGATCTGGGGGAGTTCAATAAAGGGGATATGGTCAAGCCCTTCGACGATGCCGTCTTCAAGGGTGAACTGCTCAAGGTGCTGGGGCCGGTGCGCACCAAGTTCGGCTTCCATCTGATCAAAGTACTCTATCGCAACTAAGTCATCGCAACTGACCATTTTCTCGGTGAAGCTCCCGTCAGGCGGGCTTCACCGACCTCTGCATTCCCCTCGCAAAACTGACCAAAACCACGCCAAACTCGCATCAATTTACTAACGTTATCAGGCAATTAAGTTTATCCTTCTCGGCATTGTCCACATTCGACGATGGATCCCGTGCTATGCCCCGCTCTTGCTTGTGGCCCCTGCTGGCCTGGTTACTCCCGCTCGCTGGCGCCCTCGGCAGCCGCTTTCATCTCTGGCCCTGGTGGATCGGTTTTGCGATCTGTCTCATCGGAGCCCTTGTCTCCCTGATCTTGCTGGTACGCCTACCCTGGAGCCGCAACCGCTACGCCAGCGGCCTTGGCGCCTTGCCACTGCTGCTACCGCTGACCTTTGTGGCACAGGCGCTGCGCATGCCGCTGATCAACGATGTGAGCACAGATCCCTACAATCCCCCCCAGCTACGCTGGGCGGCAGAGCTGAGAACCGCGCAGGATCTGCCAATAAATAGCGCCCCGCTGAAAGCAGTTGAGGCAAAACCCGGTCCTCTCTTTACCCATACCGCCCCCGAAGAGGTGGTTATTGAGGCTGAGGAGCTGATGCAGGAGCTGGGCTGGCAGGTACGACCCAGCCCCGACGGTCTGGATGCAGTGGTCACCACCGGCTGGTTCGGCTTTCAGGATGATGTGGCGCTGCGGGTCTTTGCTGGCCCCAAAGAGACCCGCATCGATATGCGATCAGCCTCCCGTCAGGGGCAAAGCGATCTGGGCACCAACCGGGCGCGGATCGAGGATTTCCTGACCCGCCTGAACGAGCGCCTCGGCCAGGCCTACAAACCCAATTTGAAACCGTAAGTGTGAAACAACAAGAAGGTAACTGATGCGCGTTGAGGTCAAACCCGACCGGGAATATGCCTGGTTTATCCGCCCCTTTTTCTGGCTGCAAAAGCGCAACTATGGTCAGGTGCTTATTCCGGGCAAGTGCTGGGGCCGCTCGCCGCGCCTCTTTGCCGCCGTCGCCACCCTCTATGGCGTCATCAACCGCAAGCGCTCCCCCATAGATCCCGTGCTGCGCTCGCTGGTGACGGTGCGGGTCTCCCAGCTCAACTGGTGCCGTTTTTGCGTCGACATCAACGCCATGACCTTGGTAAAGAGAGCCGGTTCCAGCGAGAAAGTGGAGGCGCTGGCCAACTGGCGCGAAAGCCCCTTGTTTGACGAGCGGGAAAAAGCGGTGCTCGACTATACCGAAGCGATGACTGGCCTCGATGGGGTGAGCGATGAACAGGCTGCCCGCCTCAAGCCCTGGTTCGACGACGATGCCATGGTGGAGCTGACCGGCCTTATCGCATTTCAGAACATGTCGGCCAAGTTCAACGCCGCCCTCGATATCGCGCCGCAGGGCTTCTGCCAGCTGCCGGTGCAACCGGAACGCCCTGCCCAGCCAGACAGCAAGGACGCCTGATGAACCGGACCCGCCTGCTGCTTGCACTGGTGATGGGGAGCCTTATCGGCACCTTTTTTGCCCTCGATCTTGGCCGTTACCTCACTCTGGACGCCTTGCAGGCCCAGCAGGCGGCAGTGGCGCAATGGGTCGACGGCCACTTTGTCTCGGCCAGCCTGCTGTTCGTGCTTATCTATGTGCTGAGCACCGCCCTCTCCCTACCCGGCGCCAGCTTGCTCACCCTGGGTGGCAGCGCTGTGTTCGGCGTCGGCTGGGGGCTACTGCTGGTCTCTTTCGCCAGCACCCTAGGCGCAACCCTGGCTTTTCTCAGCGCCCGCTTTCTGCTGCGCGACTGGGTCGAGCGGCGCTTTGGCGACAAGCTGGCCACCTTTCAGTCCGGCATGGCGAAGGAGGGGGCCTTCTATCTGCTCAGCCTGCGCCTCATCCCCATCTTCCCCTTCTTTTTGGTCAATCTGCTGATGGGGCTCACCCCCATCAGAGTCAGCACCTACTATTGGGTCAGCCAGCTTGGCATGCTGCCCGGCACCTTCGTCTATGTGCTGGCGGGCAGCGAGCTTGGCCAGTTAACCAGCACCGGCAATATCCTCTCCCCCGGCCTGATGGTCGCGTTGACCCTGCTGGGGCTGATGCCCTGGCTGGTCAAGAAATTGACCGACAAGCTCGCGCTGCGCCGCTTGCTCTCCCCCTACCGCAAACCCGCTCGCTACGACTACAACCTGCTGGTGATCGGTGCCGGTGCAGGTGGGCTGGTCACCAGCTATATCGCGGCAGCGGTGAAGGCCAAGGTGGCGCTCATCGAGAAACACAAGATGGGGGGCGATTGCCTCAACAGCGGTTGTGTCCCCTCCAAGGCATTGATCCGAAGCGCCCGCTTTGCCGCAGAGCAGCGTAAAGCCGACGAGCTGGGCTTTAGCCCAAGCCACTCCCGCGCCGATTTTGCCGCCGTGATGGAGCGGGTGGCTGAGGTTATCAAGGAGGTCGAGCCCCACGACTCCATAGAGCGCTATCAGGGGCTTGGAGTGGAATGCATCGAAGGGGAGGCGCGGCTGGTCTCTCCCTGGGAGGTGGAGGTTAACGGCCAGCGCCTTGCCAGCCGCCATATCGTTATCGCCACCGGCGCCCGGCCGCTGGTGCCCAAGCTGCCGGGGCTGGATCAGGTGCCTTACCTCACCTCGGATAGCCTCTGGCAACTGCGCACCCCGCCGCGCCGCCTACTGGTGCTGGGCGGTGGCCCTATCGGCTGCGAGCTGGCCCAGAGCTTCGCCCTGCTCGGCATTCCCGTGACCTTGGTGGAACTCTCGGAGCAACTGCTGCCCCGCGAAGATAGAGAGGTAGCCGACGCCCTGGCCGGGCAGATGAGCCGAGATGGCGTGCGGCTACTCACCGGCTGGCGCGCCGAACGAGCCGACTATCTGCCCGCAGCCAAGGGGGATCTACCCATCCGGCTGCAACTGCGCCGGGGCAATGAGACACAGGTGGTGGAAGGGGATCAACTGCTGCTGGCACTGGGTCGGGTCGCCAATGTGAGCGGCTTCGGGCTCGAAGCGTTGGGGGTCGAGCTTGCCCCCCGCGGCACCATAGCGGTCGATGGCTTTCTTGCCACCAACTTCCCCAGCATACTGGCAGTGGGAGACGTAGCGGGCCCTTACCAGTTCACCCACTTTGCCGCCCATCAGGCCTGGTATGCGGCAGTAAATGCCCTGTTTGGTCAGTTCAAGCGCTTTCGGGCCGACTATCGGGTCATTCCGGCGGCCACCTACACCACGCCGGAGATTGCCCGGGTCGGCCTCAATCGCAAGGAGGCCGAAGCGCAGGGGATTCCTTTCGAGGCGACCCGCTTTGAGCTGGCCGAGCTGGACAGAGCCATTGCCGATGGGGAGCGCCACGGTTTTATCGAAGTGCTGACCGTGCCGGGCAAGGATAATATCCTTGGCGCCACCATAGTGGGCACTCACGCCGGTGAGCGGATTGCCGAGTTCGTGCTCGCCATGCGTCACCGTCTCGGCCTTGGCAAGATCCTCGGCACCATTCACGCCTATCCCACCCTGATGGAGGGGAACAAATACGTGGCAGGTGAATGGAAACGGGCCCACCAGCCCACCCGGGGGCTGGCGTTGCTGGCCCGTTATCACCGCTGGCGCCGTGGCGCCTGACAATCAGGGAAACATTTATGCTCAAGCCATTCTCACAGCTCTGCTCACACCTCAACTCACACTGCAGATCTCGGCTCAAACAGCGGCTAAACGCCCTGCTGTGCGCCCTGCCACTGCTGGCCAGCGGCCCGCTGTTAGCCAGCCCTGATGACAACTGGCAACAGACCCTTGAGGAGGCGAAGGGGCAGACCGTCTACTTCAACGCCTGGGGCGGCAGCCCGGAGATCAACGCCTATCTGGTGTGGGCCGGGCAGGAGCTGGCGCGAGACTATCAGGTCAAGCTGGTACAGGTGAAGGTGGATGACATCGCCCAGAGCGTCAGCCAGCTGCTGGCCAACAAGCAGGCGGGCAAGCAAACTGGCGGCCCCATCGACCTGCTCTGGGTCAACGGCGAGAATTTCAAGGCGCTCAAGGAGCAGGGGCTGCTCGGTGCCCCCTTTACTCAAGAGCTGCCCAACATGGCGCTGGTAGACAACAGCCTGCCGGTGAGTGAGGACTTCACTCTGCCGGTGGAAGGGCTGGAAGCCCCCTGGGGCATCGGCCAGCTCAATCTGATGGTCGACACCGAAGAGGTCGCCAGAGCGCCCACCTCGGCTGCAGCCCTGCTGGCGTGGGCCAAGGCCCACCCCGGTCGCTTCACCTATCCCAAGCCGCCCCAGTTCCATGGCTCCAGCTTTCTCAAGCAGATCCTGCTGGAATTGACGCCAAACCCCGCCCCCCTCTATCGGGAGGCGACCGATACCGAGTTTACCCAACTCACCGCCCCGCTCTGGGCCTGGCTCGATGAGCTGCATCCGGCACTCTGGCGCAAGGGCAAACTGTTCCCCAGCAGCGCCGCCGAAACCCGCCAACTGCTCGATGATGGCGAACTGGCCATGGCCATCAGCTTCAATCCGCAGGAGGCGCAAAGCGCCGCCCAGATTGGCGCCCTGCCCCCCAGTGTGGAAGCGGTCGCCATGGAGAAAGGGGCTCTCACCAACAGCCATTTTCTCGCCATCCCCTTTAACGCTAACACCCGTGCGGGTGCCAAGGTGGTGGCCAACTTCCTGCTGAGCCCGGCGGCGCAGGCGCGCAAGGCCAATCCGGCCTTCTGGGGTGATCCCAGCGTGCTGCGGGCCGATACCCTGCCTGATTCAGCCAAGGGGCAACCGGCACTACGCTTCAAAGCAGTAGCCGAGCCTCACCCCAGCTGGCAGCTCAAGCTGGAAGCAGCCTGGGCAGAGCGTTACGGTCACTGATGAGTGCCGCTGGTCACCCGCTTTCCCGCTCCCGACCGTGGCGCCGGTTGACACGCCACCCCATTATGAGTATTGGGATGGCGGTCATTTATCTGGCGATCTTCGTCATCCCTCTGCTGGCGGGGCTGTGGCAACTGCTGGCGGAGGGGATGACCGCCTCTCATCTCGCCTTGCTGCTGGCCCAGCCTGGCCTATGGCACTCCGCTGCGCTGAGTCTGTGGATTGGCGCCGCCTCAACCCTTGGCAGCCTGCTGTTGACCGCCCTGCTGCTGGCCCACAGCAACAGCCGCGCTTTCGGCCTGCTCCGTCGCCTGCTCTCGCCCATGCTGGCCATGCCCCACGTCGCCTTTGCCATCGGCTTTGCCTTTCTGCTCGCCCCCTCCGGCTGGCTGCTGCGGCTCGTCTCGCCAGCTCTGACGGGTTTTGATTTCCCCCCCGACTGGCAGACCATTCGTGACCCTTGGGGGCTCGGGCTGATTGCACTGCTCGTTTTCAAGGAGACCCCCTTTCTGCTACTGATGGCCATGGCCGCACAGCAACCCATCCAGCTGGCACGCCAGCAGTGGCTGGGGGCGAGCCTCGGCTTCAGCGCCCCCCAGATCTGGTGGCGCCTGCTGCTGCCGGCGCTCTGGCCCGCCCTGCGCCTACCCATCTATGCAGTGGCGGCCTACGGAGTGGCGGTGGTGGATCTCGCCCAACTGCTCGGGCCTGACACCCCCGCCCCGCTGGCGGTGCGGTTGTGGCTCTGGTATCAGGACCCGGACCTGCTCTGGCGCGGCGCCACCGCCAGCGGCGCCCTGCTGCTGCTCGCTATCACGGCGCTGCTGATCGCCATGCTCAGATTACTGGAGTGGCTTCATCAAGAGGTGGGCAAAGGCTGCTGGCTCGATGGCAAACGAGCTGCGTCCCACTCCTTTGCCAACCGGCTCGCAGCAGGCTCTGCACTCACTCTGATCACCCTTAATCTGGCGGTGCTGGCGGCGCTGCTGCTCTGGTCACTGGCGCGCCGCTGGCCCTTTCCCGCCCTCTGGCCCAGCCAGTGGAGCAGTCATTACTGGCTGGATCTGCTGCCAACCCTGCTGCCACTGCTGGCAGCCAGCGCACTGCTGGCGCTGGTGAGCGGCTTGCTGGCACTGGTGATGGCGGTGCTGAGTCTGGAGGCGCAAGCCGGCCGCCGCCCCTGGCCACTCTGGCTTATCTGCCTGCCGCTATTGCTGCCGCAAGCGAGCCTGCTGTTTGGTATCCGGCTCGGGCTGGACTGGCTTGCACATGACTCGATAAGCAGCGGCATTGGCTGGGGCTGGGTGCTCTGGAGCCAGCTGCTGTTTGTCTTTCCCTATGTCTATTTGTGTCTGCACGGCCCCTATCGCCAGTTCGATCCGCGGATCACTCAGAGCGCCCTGCTGCTGGGGGCTACGCCGTGGCAAGCCTGGTGGCAGGTGAAAGCGCCGCTGCTGGCGCGCCCGCTGCTGTTTGCCTTCGGCGTCGGGGCAGCCGTGAGTTTGGCCCAGTATCTGCCGACCCTGCTCTTTGGCGCGGGCAGAGTGGTCACCATCACCACCGAAGCGGTGGCCATCGGCAGCGGCCTCAACCGGCGGCTGGCGGGGCTCTACGGCCTGCTGCAACTGCTGTTGCCACTCGTTATCTACCTGCTGGCACTCTGGCTGCCGGCGCGGATCAATCCGGCGCTCAAGGGTGGCTGCTCACGATGAACTCTCATGATGGAAATAGCCATGTGCTGAGCACCACGCCTCTTCGGCTTTACCTTGATGAAAAACTGCTGCTCTCGCTCCCTGCCCTGCAGGTGGCCACCGGCGAGGTATTGACCCTGATGGGGCCGAGCGGTTGCGGTAAAAGTTCCCTGCTGGCGGGGCTCGCCGGAGTACTGCCCGGCGCGCAGACAGATAGCGGCCCGATCCGGCTGGAGGGGGAGGTAAGGCTCGGCGAGCGGCCACTCAACGCCTTGCCCGCGCAAGCGCGGCGCATCGGCATGCTGTTTCAGGATGACCTGCTGTTTGACCATCTGACGGTGGCGGAGAACCTGATGTTCGGTATGCCTGCGACCATCAAGGGAAAACGTGCGCGGCGGGAAAAGGCACTGACAGCGTTAACGCAGGTCGCACTGGCGGATCAGGCTGACAAGCTGCCGCAGCTGCTGTCAGGGGGCCAGCGGGCGCGGGTCAGCCTGCTGCGGGCACTGTTGGCCGAACCCGACGCCCTGCTGCTGGACGAGCCCTTCTCCCGCCTCGACAAGCCGCTGCGGGCCGACTTTCGCGAACTGGTGTTCGCGCAGATCAAGGCGCAGGCCATCCCCGCCATCCTGGTGACCCACGATGCGGAAGACGCGCCGGGCACCATACTCAACCTCACCGAATGCCACTGTTAACCGAGGAGTGTTCACCTTGTTTGATCGCCATCTGATCCCCGTGATCCGCAGCCCTCTCACCCAGCTTGCCAAACCGCTCTGCCGTGCCGGGATCAGTGCCAATCAGGTGAGCCTCACCGGCTTTGCCATCGGCATGCTGGCGCTGCCGCTGCTGGCCTTTGGCTGTTATTCATGGGCGCTTGTGGCCATCCTGCTCAACCGGCTGCTGGACGGGCTCGATGGCGCCGTGGCGCGGGAAACCGGCATCACCGACTGCGGCGGCTTTCTCGACATCACCCTCGACTTTATTTTCTACGCCGCCGTGGTGCTGGGCTTTGCCCTCACCGCCCCCGCCAATGCGCTGCCCGCCGCCACCCTGCTATTTGCCTTTATGGGTACCGGCTCGAGCTTCCTGGCGTTTGCCATCATGGCGGGCAAGCGGGGCATCGACAATCCGGTCTACCACCACAAGTCTCTCTACTATCTGGGCGGTCTCACCGAGGGGAGCGAGACCATCGCCCTGTTCGTGCTGATGTGCCTGTGGCCCGCCGCCTTCGCCCCGCTCGCCTACGGCTTTGCCCTGCTCTGCGCCATCACCACCCTGACCCGACTCTGGAGCGGCTACCACACTCTACGTCCCCCCCAGCCATAAATAGCACAGCCCTCACCGGAGGGCTAATCCATCGCACGATGAATTGGCGGCAAACAAGGCGCACGGAACACTTGCACGGGGATGACAATGTTTTACCATTGCGACACTTTATCAGTCTCTTTGAGAACCCTATGCGTCGCCTTGCCTCTCTTCTCACTCTGTCATTATTCCCCCTGCTCGGTGGCTGCAGCAGCGCCCCCGCGCCAAAGCCCGTGGTCGTCCCCCAACCCAAGAGCGCCTTTATCAATCAGGCGCCATCGAGCAAACCCGTTTATACACAAGGGGTTAGCAAGGGGGACTTCGCCAATCGCCCCAACGTGGACCGGTTCGTCCAGAAGATGGTCGAGAAGCACGGTTTTGACAACGCCCAGCTGCATCAGGTGCTGGCACAGGCAGAGCGTTACGACTGGATCATCCGCCTGATGGATGCCCAGGCGCCGACCACCGCCAAGCCCACTGGCCCGACCGGTGCCTGGAACCGTTATCGCGCCAAGTTCATCACCCCCGACAACGTACAGAACGGCGTCAACTTCTGGCGTGAATACGCAAGCGAGCTGAACCGGGCGGAGCAGATCTACGGGGTGCCGCCTGAGATCATCGTCGGCATTATCGGGGTCGAGACCCGCTGGGGCCGGGTGATGGGCAAGACCCGCATTCTGGATGCGCTGGCCACCCTGGCGTTTGATTATCCGCGTCGCGCCGAGTTCTTCACGAGCGAGCTGGAAGCCTTCCTGGTGATGACCCGCGATGAGGGGATGGACCCCACCGAACCGAAGGGCTCCTATGCGGGCGCCATGGGCTACGGCCAGTTTATGCCCTCCAGCTTCCAGCGCTATGCGGTGGACTTTGACGGCAACGGCCACACCAACCTGTGGGATCCGGTGGATGCCATCGGCAGCGTCGCCAACTACTTCAAGGCCCACGGCTGGGAGAAAGGCCAACCGGTGGCGGTGCGCGGTCAGGGCCAACTGCCCGGCTATGAGCACGGCTTCCAGACCCGCTACCCGGTCGCCACCCTGCGCCGCGCAGGGCTGACGCCCACCAGCACCCTCGGCAACCACAGCGAGTCGAGCCTGCTGCGCCTCGATGTCGGCACCGGCTACCAATACTGGTACGGCCTGCCCAACTTCTACACCATCACCCGCTACAACCACAGCACCCACTACGCCATGGCGGTATGGCAGTTGGGGCTGGCGGTGAAGGCGGCGCGCTGACAACTCGCTGGCATAAAACAGACAATGAAAAAGGAGCCATCATGGCTCCTTTTTTATATCCAACGTTCAACCCCATCAGGGGCTCAAGGATGACTACCTGATTTAGACGCCTGCCTTGGCCAGCGCAGCGGAGACGATCTGCTGGGCCTCTTGCTGGATGAGGTCGAGGTGCGTGTCGCCCTTGAAGCTCTCCATGTAGATCTTGTAGATGGACTCAGTGCCAGAGGGGCGCGCCGCGAACCAGCCGTTCTCGGTCACCACCTTGAGGCCGCCGATGGCGGCATCGTTGCCCGGCGCCTTGGTCAGCTTGGCGATGATGGGCTCACCCGCCAGAGTGGAGGCTTCTACCAGTGCCGGATCCAGCTTGGAGAGCACGGCTTTCTGGGCGCTGTTGGCCGGGGCGTCGATGCGGCGGTAGCTGGAGCGGCCAAATTTGGCTTCCAGTGCGTCGTAATGAGCCTGCGGATCCTTGCCGGTGACCGCCAGAATTTCTGCCGCCAGCAGCGCCAGAATGAAGCCATCCTTGTCGGTGGTCCAGACGGTGCCATCTTTGCGCAGGAAGGAGGCGCCTGCGCTCTCCTCGCCACCAAAGCCGAACTCGCCGCTGTAGAGGCCATCCACGAACCACTTGAAGCCGACCGGCACCTCTTTCAGGGTGCGGCCAATCTCGCCGGCCACCCGGTCGATCATGGAGGAAGAGACCAGCGTCTTGCCGACGGCCGCATCGGCAGACCAGCCGGTGCGGTGGGTAAACAGATACTGGATCGCTACCGCCAGATAGTGGTTCGGGTTCATCAGGCCGGACTTGGTGACGATGCCGTGACGGTCGTAGTCAGGGTCGTTGCCAAGGGCGATGTCGAACTTGTCCTTGAGCGCGATCAGGCTGGCCATGGCGAACGGGCTGGAGCAGTCCATCCGGATCTTGCCGTCTTTATCCAGGGTCATGAAGGAGAAAGTCGGGTCGACCTTGTAGTTCACCACCTCGATGTTCAGGCCATAGGTCTTGGCGATGACGTCCCAGTAGGCGACGCCGGAGCCGCCCAGCGGATCGACACCGATCTTGATTCCCGCGTTCTTGATGGCATCCATGTCCAGCACGTTCTTCAGATCATCCACATAGGGGGTGACATAGTCGTGCTCGACCACGAACGGGCTCTTGAGCGCCTCGGCGAACGGCATGCGCTTCACGCCGGCCAGACCCGCTTCCAGAATGGCGTTGGCACGATCCTCGACCCACTTGGTGATCTCCCCTTCGGCGGGGCCACCGTGAGGCGGGTTGTACTTGAAGCCACCATCTTCCGGCGGGTTGTGGGACGGAGTGATCACCACGCCGTCAGCACGGGCAGCCGGTTTGCCTGCATTGTGGCGCAGGATGGCGTGAGAGATGACCGGGGTCGGGGTAAAACCGAGGCCGGCCTGAATGCGGGTTTCAACGCCGTTGGCGGCCAGCACTTCGACGGCGCTGGCAAAGGCGGATTCGGACAGAGCGTGAGTATCCATGCCGACAAACAGCGGGCCAGTGATGCCGGCCTGCTGGCGATACTCCACCAGCGCCTGGGTCACCGCCAGAATATGGGATTCGGTAAAGGCGCTGTGCAGG
Source organism: Aeromonas sp. 603404 (assembly GCF_049171775.1). Taxonomy (NCBI): domain Bacteria; kingdom Pseudomonadati; phylum Pseudomonadota; class Gammaproteobacteria; order Aeromonadales; family Aeromonadaceae; genus Aeromonas; species Aeromonas sp. 603404. The sequence continues at coordinate 392,195 of NZ_JAAKPE010000002.1, read as the reverse complement.
GCGCTGCCGCGGTGGCCGGAGGTACCGAAGGCAACTCGCTGCTCGGGGCGGCTCATGTCCGGCTTGTTGAGGTAGTAGGCGCTGACCAGACGGGGAATGTTGGTCAGGTCGCTTAAACGGGCCGGCTGACCGGCGTGGGAATGCTGAGCCATGGCGTTTTCCTTGCGTAATGGCGGCCTTGCCGGGCAAGGCCTGAGTCTTGAAAAACCGTTAGATTGCGCCGCACACCTGCGCGATCACCTCGTCGCCGTAACCCATGCTGCTCATCAGCTGGGCCACCATGTTCTGCTTGCGACTGGTGTTGGTGTTGGTGATTACCCAGAACGGGGTTTCCGGTACCGGCTTGGGCTTGGTGGTGCTGCCACTGGCGCGCAGAGCCTCGGGATCCCGCGAGAAATAGACGCGCTTGCGCCCCTTGATTTCGGTGGCCTGGGTAAACCCGACCGGATCATCCCGGTAGAGGGTACTCAGCACCTGCATGAAACGGTTGATGGACTTCTCTTCCTGCTGCAGCTCGCCAGAATCAAGCAGGGCTTGCAGCCCTTGCCGGGTGGCTACCGCACTGGGCTGCGCGACGGCAACGGGCTCGGCAACCGGCACACCTTGGTTAGCAGGCTGTTCCAGCAGACGGCGCAGGATATCGGAGGCACTCTCACCAATGTGCCGGGTCTGGCTGGCGATATAGAAGTAGAGATCGTCATCAAGCTCGATGGTTTTCATAGGGATGCGCTGGACTCGTCAAAATTCGGATGCGGCGATTATACATAGGCAAACCCGACAGCCCAAGCAAGGGGCTGGCAGATGTACATGAATCTCATCGAGAATACGGCATAATAGCGGCCCAAGTGTGTGATCAGCCGCACTGATAGCCGATCCGGACGGGATTTTTTAGAAAAAAAACCACATAAAATCCCAATCCATTGGACGAAATCCTTTTCTTTCCAGTGCGTTAAATAAAACAGCGATACGCACCCACGACCGACAAGGTGTCATTTTGCAACAAAACAGCATATTGAACTTCAAGGAGCAGGGTCAGGGACCGGCGGTCATTCTGATCCACGGCCTGTTTGGCAGCCTCGACAACCTCGGCCTGCTGGCCCGTGCCCTCGGCGAACACTATCGGGTGGTCAGCGTCGATCTGCGCAACCACGGAGCCTCCTTTCATAGCAGCGAGATGAGCTATCCGGCGCAAGCGGCCGACATCCTGACCCTGATGGATCGGCTGGAGATTGCCGAAGCCACCCTGATTGGCCACTCGATGGGTGGCAAGGTGGCGATGCAGGTCGCCAAGCTGGCGCCAGAGCGGGTGACCAAACTGGTGGTGGCCGACATGGCGCCGGTCGCCTATCCCCACTCCCGCCACCAGAATGTCTTTGCCGGACTCAACGCCACACGACGCACGCCGCCGCAAAGCCGCAGTGAAGCAGAAGCCATGCTGGCGCAGCATATCGAGATCGCCGGGGTACGCCAGTTCCTGCTCAAATCGTTCGCCAGAGGCGAGCATGGCTGGGGATGGCGCTTCAATGTGCCCGCCCTTGAGCAAAACTACGCCAACATCATGGGCTGGCCAGAGGATGAACGCCGCTTCGAGGGGCAGGTGCTCTTTATCAAAGGGGGGGATTCTGACTATATGCAGCCCCAATACAGCGAGACGGCACTGGCCCAATTCCCGGCGGCAAAGGTGCGTGTCATCGCGGGTACCGGCCACTGGCTGCATGCGGAAAAACCGGCTCTGTTCAACAAATTGGTTGTGGATTTCCTGTCGACAGGCGGTTAACAGTTTCAAATCCTTTGTGATATAGTGCGCCCGTCATAAGGAGTGTGCGCAATCCATGCTAAGTGAACATATCGACCTGATCGAAAGTTTGGGCCTCAAGTTATTCTTTGTGGCCATTTTCATATTGATTGGCCTGGCCATTCAGGACGTGCTCAAGCGCGGCAACGTGCCCCGTTTCGGTCGTTTTATCGTCTGGTTGGTACTGTTTCTGGGTTGTGCGGGTTTTGTCGCCAAGGGGCTGATCGAACTGGGCTGGGAAGGCTCAGGACTCGGCTAACTTATTTTCATCTGTGATGTATGGCCAAACAGCAAACTGATCGAACAACACTGGATCTGTTCGCAAATGAGAAGCGCCCCGGCAGGCCAAAGACCAATCCACTCCCCCGCGAGACCCAGCTCAAGATCAACAAGCGTAACCAGCTTAAGCGCGATCGGGAAAATGGGCTGAAGCGGGTAGAGTTAAAGGTGGAGGCCGAGTTGCTGGAGCGCCTGAACCAACTTGCGTTACAACAGAACATCAGCCGAGCCGAGCTGATCCAATCTATCCTGAAACAACAGATTGAGTCCGCCTTTGCGGTGGACATTGCAGTCTGAGCGTTGAGCATTAACACCAAATACGGGTAACTAAACACTATGGCAAGTGTAGGTCTGTTTTTTGGCAGCGATACCGGTAACACCGAAGCTGTCGCCAAGATGATCCAGAAAGAGCTGGGCAAAAACCTGATTGAAGTCCGTGACATCGCCAAGAGCAGCAAGGCCGACATCGAGAGCTTTGATCTGCTGATGTTCGGCATCCCGACTTGGTACTACGGCGAAGCCCAGGCCGACTGGGACGACTTCTTCCCCGATCTGGGCGAAATCGACTTCACCAACAAGCTGGTCGCCATCTTCGGTTGCGGTGATCAGGAAGACTATTCCGAGTACTTCCTCGACGCCATGGGCACCCTGCGTGACATCGTCGAAGCCAAAGGCGCCATCATCATCGGTCACTGGCCGACTGCCGGCTACGAGTTCGAAGCCTCCAAGGCACTGGTCGATGACAAGCACTTTGTCGGTCTGGGTATCGATGAAGATCGCCAGCCGGAGCTGACCGCCGAGCGCGTCAAGGGCTGGTGCAAACAGCTGCACGAAGAGATGTGCCTGGGCGAGCTGGAGTAATCCGCCTCCCCTCATACCTCTGACAACAAGGGCCCCGACGGGGCCCTTGTTGTATCTGCTTGTTGCGATGCCTGCCTTTATTCTTCCCTGTTATTCACCCCTGTGCTCCGGTTTGGCTCGCACATAGAGGGTGCGCTTGACCTGCGCCACCAGCTCGCCGCTCTTGTCCTGTACCGTGACCTCGAATTCGGGGAAGTGCTTGTTGCCACCTTCAGTCGCCGCCACGATTTCGGCCAGCTTGCCCTCGGTCAGGTTGAACTCGGCCACCAGCTTGCCCTTGCCGGGCTTGATATAGTTGATGCTGCCCGCCTTGTCCCAGACGTAGTAGCGATTCTTGAAGTAGCCCATCAGCATCAGTGGATAGATGGGGTCCGTCATGGCAAACATGCTGCCGCCAAACTGGGTGCGGTTGGCGTTCTTGTTCCACCAGCGGGATTTCAGGGTCACCCGGCAGTAGCGAAAGTCATCGCTCAGGGTCTCTATCGTGATACCGGCACCCCAGAAAGGGGGCCAAGCGTTGAGTGCGCGGCGCACCCAGGCCGCCTTGTCAAAAAGCCAATCCATGGATCTCATCCGACCAGAATATGAAAGTTACATCTTATCAACATCTGCCATGCCAGCAAGTCGGACGACACGATTGATTATTTCAATCCAACCGGCCATTTATGGCTAAACCCCTTGAATTGCTGGGTTTATTTTTAGGGAGGCTACGACCTATAATGACAGGCCAAGCGAGTTCAAGGTTGCCATTCCTGCGGCAGTCCATCAGAATAACCCCACCTTCGAGAATGCGAATAAGTAGAATATGGCAGACAACAACCAAGCGTTAAAAAAGGCCGGGCTCAAGATCACCTTGCCCCGGGTCAAAATCCTGGAAATCCTGCAACAGCCGGACTGCCAGCACACCAGCGCCGAAGATCTCTATAAACGACTGATCGACCTGGGTGAAGAGATTGGTCTCGCTACCGTCTATCGCGTTCTCAACCAGTTTGATGATGCCGGTATCGTTACCCGTCACCACTTCGAAGGTGGCAAGTCGGTATTCGAGCTGGCCACTCAGGAGCACCACGACCACCTGGTTTGCCTCGACTGCGGCAAGGTGATCGAGTTCTCCGACGAGGTGATCGAACAGCGTCAGCGCGAGATCGCCAAGAAATTCAATATCCGTCTCACCAATCACAGCCTCTACCTCTACGGTCACTGTGCTACCGGTGAGTGCAAGCACGACGAATAAGTCAGCCGCGACTTGCAGATAACGGACAATAAAAAAGCCAGCATCAGCTGGCTTTTTTATTGTCCGGCGCAGGCCTTTGGCATCGCACAGGGCAGGGTTTCCCCTGCCCCATCGGCTTAGCCTTCGACTTTGCCCCAGGAGTCGCGCAGGGCAACGGTGCGGTTGAACACCAGATGCTCCGGGCTGGAGAGCTTGTTGTCGGCGCAGAAGTAACCTTCACGCTCGAACTGGTAAGCCTGCTCCGGCTTGGCGTTCTTCAGGGAAGCCTCGACACGGGCACCCTCGATGATCACCAGGGATTCCGGGTTCAACGCGGCTTCGAAGTCATCCTCGGCGCCCGGGTTCGGTACCTTGAACAGACGGTCGTAAAGACGCACTTCGGCTGGCAGGGAGTGAGTGGCGCTGACCCAGTGGATCACCCCTTTCACCTTGCGGCCATCGGCCGGATCCTTGCCCAGAGTCTCGGGGTCGTAGGAGCAGTAGATGCAGGTGACCTTGCCATCGGCATCTTTCTCGATGCGCTCGGCCTTGATCACATAGGCATTGCGCAGACGCACTTCCTTGCCCAGCACCAGACGCTTGAACTGCTTGTTCGCCTCTTCTTTGAAGTCCGCTTCATCGATGAAGATCTCGCGGGTGAAGTTCAACTCGCGGGTACCCATCTCGGCATTGCTCGGGTGGGCCGGGGCAGTCAGCACTTCGTCGGCAGCCAGGTTCTCGATGACCACTTTCACCGGATGCAGCACGGCCATGGCGCGCGGTGCATGCTCGTTGAGGTCTTCACGGATACAGGCTTCCAGCATGCTCATCTCGACGATGTTGTCCTGCTTGGTGACGCCGATGCGCTTGCAGAACTCGCGGATGGAGGCCGGGGTGTAACCACGACGACGCAGACCGGAGACGGTCAGCATGCGTGGGTCATCCCAACCATCGACGTGCTTCTCGGTCACCAGCAGGTTCAGCTTACGCTTGGACATGACGGTGTATTCGAGGTTCAGACGAGAGAACTCGTACTGACGCGGATGGCAGTCGATGGTGATGTTGTCCAGCACCCAGTCGTACAGACGACGGTTGTCCTGGAACTCCAGAGTACAGATGGAGTGGGTGATCCCTTCCAGCGCGTCCGAGATGCAGTGGGTGAAGTCGTACATCGGGTAGATGCACCACTTGTCACCGGTCTGGTGGTGGTGGGCAAACTTGATGCGGTAGATAACCGGATCACGCATCACCATGAAGGGGGATGCCATATCGATCTTGGCGCGCAGGCAGGCGGTGCCTTCGGCGAACTCGCCGTTCTTCATCTTGGCAAATAGCGCCAGGTTCTCTTCCACGCTGCGATCGCGGAACGGGCTGTTCTTGCCAGCTTCAGTCAGGGTGCCACGGTACTCGCGCATCTGCTCGGGCGTCAGCTCGTCCACATAGGCCAGACCCTTTTCAATCAGCTCGATGGCGTAGCCGTGCAGCTTGTCGAAATAGTCGGAGGAGTAGCAGATCTCGCCGTTCCACTGGAAGCCGAGCCACTGTACATCCTGCTTGATGGACTCTACGTACTCGATATCTTCCTTCACCGGGTTGGTGTCATCGAAACGCAGGTTGCACTGGCCCTGATAGTCGCGGGCGATGCCGAAGTTCAGGCAGATGGATTTGGCGTGGCCGATATGGAGATAACCGTTCGGCTCGGGCGGAAAACGGGTATGCACGCTGCTGTGCTTACCGCTGGCCAGATCTTCATCAATGATCTGACGAATAAAGTTAGTTGGGCTGTTCGCCTGACTCATGGCTCACCTCAAAAAAGCGTCACTGGCGGAAGTTGTGCCGGCTGGCACCCTCATCCCCCCGCCGTCAAGCCGGGTATGATCCCTTATTACGGGCGCTGTCTCAACCTGAATTTGGCACTTCCGGGCCATTTCCCGGCCATTGCACCGCTAAAAACGGCGTGGCTTGGCACATTGCACACCAAATGCATAAAAAAGCCCCGCACTAGGCGGGGCTGAAAGTGATGAAAAACACAAAACAGACAATTACACACAACAAAGGCTCACACGCACAGTCAACCTTTCCCAAACCCGATGCGCCATCGCCCTTGGGAAAGGCGGGTCTTGCGACCCACCTCATGTTAACGGTTGACTGCTATCAGTTCAGTTCGGTGACGCGGCTGGTGCGCTTGCCATCGAAGCTGGTGGTACGCAGGTAGACCTTGCCATTCACGCTCGGCTTGGCCGCGGCGTCATAGGCACTCCAGTTGGTACCGTCCAGGCTGTACTGGATGGGCAGACCCGGCAGATCCACGTTCGCTTCCAGCACACCGTTCACTACCTTGGCACCCGGTACGGAGAGGCGGTATTCAACACCGGCCTGATCCAGTTTCGGCAGCACGCGCTGACCCAGTACGTTGGCAAACTGGTTCCACTCTTTGTTGAGGGTGGCCTTGTTGACGAACTTGGTCTCGCCGGAGAACTCGCGACCCTTCACATAGTTCAGCTCGAAGCCACCTTTGTGCCAGGCACGCTCGGCCACGGAGAAGATACGCGGGTAGACCATGTACTCGTACTGAGCATCGGTACGCACGGTTTCACTCCACTGCTGACCGGAGATCCCCTTGAACTTGACCGGATCCTGGTCACCCTTGGCCACGAAGGCGTTGCCGTCACGGTCAACCGAGGTCTCGGCGTTCTGTGGCAGGTTTTCCGGGGCGAAGGCGAATACCTTGCGGGTGTCGTTGAAACGGGTTGCCCAGTAGTAGCCACGCTCGGCCGGGTGTACTTCGTTCGGGAAGTCGAAGTAGAGGTAATCCGGGTTGGACAGCACCACTTGGTAACCCTTGTGGGCCCACTTCATCGCTTCGTTGAAGCCACCCCAGTAGAGGGTTTCCCAGAAGTTGACACGGGTGTTGTCGGTGGCGAAGTCCTTGGCACCGCTGGCGTACTTCAGACCATCTTCCCACGCCTGCAGGGTAGAGAAGCCGCGGTCTTTGACCATCTGGCCCACTTCCTTGGCGAAGTAAACCGGCAGCTCGCCCACTTCCTTGATCTTGCCTTCGTCGATCATCTTCTGGCACATCGGGGACTTGCCAAACGGCTTGTCCTGCTTGCTGGAGTCGACGTTACCTTTCCAGGCGACCAGCTCTTCTTTCTTGGTGACGGCCGGATCCTGATAGCCACCGCCCTGCATGATGTTCTTCGCCTCATCACCACCGTAGTGCCATGCGGTCAGCGGCTGACCGGCGGCCTGGTGCATCTGGGCAACTTCATCCATTACCTTGGCCACGAAGGTGGCAGCACCTGGCTGGCAAGGGTTGATGAAGGACATCTTGTCGTAGAACTGGACTGAGGTGACGTTGGAGGTGTCAGCCGGATCAGTCAGACGGAACTGGTTGGCTTCCGCTTCTTTGCCTTCCGCCATCAGACGCTTGTAGCGCGCCTCCATGGAGACCACGGCAGCACGAGCGTGGGCCGGCATGTTGATCTCGGGGATCACGGTCACTCCGCGGGCCTTGGCATAACGCACCAGATCCACGTAGTCAGACTTGCTGTAGAAACCGGAACCCTGGTTGTCGCTGGTCGGGCCGGAACCCAGTTGCGGCATCAGGCACTTGGTTTCGGACTCGTCGTGGCAACGCTGGCTACCGACCTGGGTCAGCTCCGGCAGACCCGGGATTTCCAGACGCCAGCCTTCATCGTTGGTCAGGCCAAGGTGCAGCACGTTGAGCTTCATGGCAGACATCTGGTCAACCAGCTTCTTCATGGTATCCAGACTGCGGAAGTGGCGGGCCACGTCGGTCTGCATGCCACGGTATTCAAAGCGCGGCGCATCCTCGACGGTCATCGGGCTCACCAGCTTGTCATCAACACCCAGCAGGGAGATCAGGGATTGTGCACCCCAGAATGCCCCGTCGATATCGCGACCCTGGATCACGGTGCCCTTCTGACCGATGGTCATGTCATAGCCTTCAGCCTGCTTGAGCTTGCTGCCGAGCTTGATGGTCACCGGGTAGCCGGTGTCGGAGAGGGTAACACCCAGCTTGGTCAGTTGAGCCTTCAGGGCCTCGGCGCGATCGCTCGGCAAATCCAGGGCATTGAGCTTGATGGTAGAGAAGTCGATTTGCGGACCAGCCTTGACCACCTGCTTCATCGGGGTCGGCAGGATCTGGTTGTCAATCTTGCCAGCCGGCAGCAGGGTGCTGGTCTGGTTGGCCGCGAAACGGGTTTCGCTGTTCATCAGGATGTTCTTGTCATCCTTGGTACGCTTCCAGCCATCGGCCGGCATCGGCTTCTCGTAGGTGCTGGCATCATTGATGTTGCTCATGCTGGCCAGCACTTTCGGCTCGGCACCTTCGCTGGCGACATACCAGTTCGGCATGATGTCAGATTCGAACAGCACCCAGTATTCCACCACCAGCGGCACTTCGACCGTGGCATCCTTGGCAAAGCCCTGGAACTTCTCGGTTGGCGTCAAACGATAGAGATCGCCGGTCAGGTGAGTGATGGTGAACTGGTCGTTATCCACACGCTGGATACGACGGATGGAGGAGACGTAGATGCTCCAGTCTTTGGAGGTCACGTCCGCACCGGTATTGGTCAGGTGCAGCTTGGCAACGCCACAGCTCGCCCACTCGGAACCCAGCGCCTGGCAATCGAGGCCAGCACCGGCACCGTCGTTGGTGACCACTTCATACTTGACCACCAGGTTGTTGGCGAGGGAGTCGACCACTGCCTGCTTGGCGGCATCGGCTGCCTGGACCTGGCTGACAAAAACGGTAGACATGGCAATGGCTAACAGAGAATGTTTCAAGTTCATAACTGCTGCTCTCATTTGAAGTAAAGGTTGGATTTTCTTGGCTTTTTATATGGGGCCCCAGAGCGGGGCCCTTAGTTATGTCAACAATGGACTTAGACTTGAGGTGAGCGAGTCGCTCGATTAACGCAGGGCTTTCATCTCACCGGCGATGATTTCGGCCAATGGGCCCAGAATCACCTGCAGGTTCTGCTCACCGAGTTTGACCACACCGGCCGCACCCAGGGCTTTCAGCTTGCGCTCATCGACGATGCTGCGGTCTTTCAGAGTCAGACGCAGACGGGTGATGCAGGCATCGATGGAGACCAGGTTCTCTTGACCACCCAGCACTTCCAGGTATTGCTTGGCCAGCTCGGTACGGTTGGTAGATTGAGCGGCAGCCGGAGCACTCTCTTCGTCATCTTCACGACCCGGGGTTTTCAGGTTCAGCTTGGCAATCACTACGCGGAACACTGTGTAGTAGAGGCCGAAGAAGACCAGACCCTGAGGGATCAGCATGTACCAGTTGGTCGCCAGCGGGTTACGGCTGGAGAGCACCATATCCACCAGACCGGCACTGAAACCGAAACCGGCCATCCAGTGCATGGAGGCAGCGATGAACACGGAGATACCGGTCAGTACGGCGTGGATGACATACAGTACCGGCGCCACGAACATGAAGGAGAACTCGAGCGGCTCGGTTACACCGGTGAAGAAGGAGGCAAAGGCAGCTGCGATCATGATGGAAGCAACTTTCTCTTTGTTCTCTTTCTTGGCGGAGTGGTAGATGGCCAGAGCGGCACCCGGCAGACCGAACATCATGATGGGGAAGAAGCCAGCCTGGTACATACCGACCACGCCTTTCACCTGATCCAGGCTCTTGCCAGCGGCCAGAGCAGCATCGATGGTAGCCTGACCACCCAGGAAGTTCGGGATGTCGTTGATACCGGCCACGTTGAACCAGAACACGGAGTTCAGGGCGTGGTGCAGACCGATCGGGATCAGCAGACGGTTGAAGAAGGCGTAGATACCGGCACCGGTAGAGCCCAGGCTCACGATGGACTCACCGAAGGAGACCAGACCACCGTAGATTGCCGGCCATACGGCCATCAGGATGAAAGATACGACGATCATCACCACGGAGGTTACGATCGGTACCAGACGACGACCGGAGAAGAAGGAGAGTGCCTTGTGCAGCTCGACGCTGCTGAAGCGGTTGTACAGCTCAGCGGCGATAACACCACACAGGATACCCACGAACTGGTTGCTGATCTTGGCAAACGCGGCAGGAACCTGCTCCACCGGGATGCTCTTGATCTGGGCCACAGCGCCCGGGCTCAGCAGGGTGGTAACGACCAGGAAGCCGACCAGACCTGCCAGGGCAGCAGAACCGTCTTTATCCTTGGACATACCGTAAGCGACACCGACTGCGAACAGTACGGACATGTTATCGATAATGGCTGCGCCCGCTTTAATCAGGAAGGCCGCCAGCGCACTGTCACCACCCCAACCATTCGGGTCAATCCAGTAGCCAACCCCCATCAGGATCGCTGCGGCAGGCAATACCGCTACCGGCACCATCAGGGCACGGCCGATCTTTTGCAAATAACCGAGAATGTTCACGGTTCCTCTCCTTAGTTAATGTTTTTCTAGAAATTAAGTGCTTATCACGTTTGACGCATAAGCCATCAAGGCTTGATTGGCAGTCTAGGGCTTTTATTTCGCTGCGCAAATTAATAAACCGATAATCGTGATCGTTATCACCCAAACAAGATAAAGGTGGTGGATAGATGTGGCTTAGTTCGCAATCTTTATTTACGCTATAAAACAACTTGAATCCGTCTTAGCCCATTGCCACCGCCAAACCGGTCGCAACCCGACACAGAGGTATCCCATATGCGCCTGATCCCGTTGAAATCTGCCAGCCAAGTAGGCCTGTGGTCTGCTCGTTACATCGTTGACCGCATCAACGCGTTCAAGCCGACCAGCGATCGCCCTTTCGTACTGGGCCTGCCCACCGGTGGCACCCCGCTCAACACCTACAAGCGCCTGATCGAGTTGCACAAAGCCGGTGAAGTGAGCTTCCAGAACGTGGTCACCTTCAACATGGACGAGTACGTCGGCCTGCCGGAAGATCACCCGGAGAGCTACCACAGCTTCATGCACAACAACTTCTTCAACCACATCGACATTCGTCCCGAGAACATCAACATCCTCAATGGCAATGCCGAGGATCTGGTGGCCGAGTGCAAGCGCTATGAAGACAAGATCAAGTCCTACGGCAAGATCCACCTGTTCATGGGTGGCGTGGGTAATGACGGCCACATCGCATTCAACGAGCCGGCTTCTTCCCTCTCCTCCCGCACCCGGGTCAAGACCCTGACCGAAGACACCCGCATCGCCAACTCCCGCTTCTTCGGTGGCGACATGGAGCAGGTGCCCAAGCTGGCCCTGACCGTGGGTGTCGGCACCCTGATGGATGCGGAAGAGATCATGATCCTGGTCACCGGTCACGGCAAGGCACTGGCTCTGCAGGCCGCAGTGGAAGGCAGCGTCAACCACATGTGGACCATCTCCACCCTGCAACTGCATCCGAAGGGAATGATGGTGTGCGACGAGCCCTCTACCATGGAGCTCAAGGTCAAGACCGTTCGCTACTTCCAGCAGCTGGAAGCCGCCAACATCGGCCGTCTGTAAGGAGTCGTCATGTACGCATTGACCAACTGCACCCTCTACACCGGCAGCTGCGTGCTGACCGGCTACGGGGTGCTTATCGAGGGCGACAAAATTGTCGCCATCTCTCACCTGGCTGAACTGCCTGCGGGCATCGAGCAGATTGACCTCAAGGGCGCCAACCTGACCGCCGGTTTTATCGACGTGCAGCTCAACGGCTGTGGCGGGGTGATGTTCAACACCGACATCACGGTCGAGACCCTGGCAACCATGCAGGCGGCCAACCTCAAATCCGGTACCACCAGCTTCCTGCCGACCCTGATCACCAGTCCGGATGCGGATATGAAGCAGGCCGTTGCGGTTACCCGCGACTACATGGCGGCACACCCCAACGAGGTGCTGGGCGTCCATCTGGAAGGGCCTTATACCAACCTCAAGCGCAAGGGGATCCACCCTGCCGCGCAAATTCGCCAGCCAGCGGACGAGATGATCGACTTCTTCTGCGCCAACGCGGATGCCATCACCAAGATCACCCTGGCACCGGAGCGCAACGAGCCGGCCCATATCCGCCGTCTGGTGGAAGCGGGCATTCTGGTCTCGGCCGGTCACACTGCCGCCAGTTACGATCAGGCCATGGCCGGGTTCGATAACGGTATTAGCTTTGCGACCCACCTCTACAACGCCATGACTCCGACCCTCAATGGTCGCGAGCCGGGCGTCGTGGGCGCCATCTACGATCGCAAAGATGTCTACGCGGGCATCATCGTCGATGGCCACCATGTACACTGGGCCAACGTGCGTCTGGCTCACAAGGCGCTGGGGGAGCGACTGGTGCTGGTCACCGATGCCACCGCAGCAGCCGGAGCGCCGGAAGGCTTTGAGAAATTTGATTTTTGTGGCACCACCGTCTTTTTACGCGATGGTCAGTGTGTCGACGAGAATGGTACACTCGGCGGTTCCTCCCTCACCATGATTGAGGGGGTGGAAAATCTGGTCAAGCAGGTCGGATTACCGCTCGATGAAGCACTGAGAATGGCCAGCCTCTACCCCGCTCGCGCCATTGGATGGGACTCACGTCTCGGTAGTATCCAGGTCGGTAAAGTAGCCAACCTCACTGTCTTCGATCAGGACTTCACGGTCCGTGGGACCGTGGTTAACGGACACTACACACAACAGTGACATCATGACTGGCGGACAAATAGCAAACGTAGATCTTATCAAGCAGGTCAACAGTGCAGCCGTGTATCGGCTCATCGACCTGCAAGGCCCCATCTCCCGGGTCAAGATTGCCGAGTTGAGTCAGCTGGCCCCGGCCAGCGTGACCAAAATAACCCGGCAACTGATCGAGCATGGCCTGATCAAGGAGACCTCTCCGCAAGCCTCAACCGGCGGGCGGCGTGCCATCTCCCTGACCACCATCAAACATCGCTTTCAGTTTGTCTCTGCCAAGCTGGGCCGCGGCTATCTGCAACTGAGTCTCTATGACCTCGATGGCAAGGAGCTCGACCAGCACGTCATTCAGGTGACCGAGATCGACCAGCAACCCGTGGTCGACATGCTACTGCGGGAGATTGGCGCCTTTATCGATGCCAACCGCGAACGTTGTCGCAACCTCATCAGCATCGCGCTGACCATGCCGGGTCTGGTCAACCCGGAATCCGGCATGGTCATCTACACCCCCAAGTACCAGATCCGCAATCTGGGGCTGGCGAAGCTGCTTGAGAACCACTTCAACCTCCCCTGCTACGTGGGCAACGACACCCGCTCTCTGGCACTGGCCGAACACTTCTTCGGCGAGTCCCGCGACTGCATGGACTCCATTCTGGTGAGTGTCCATCAGGGGACGGGCTCCGGGATCATCACCAAGGGTCAGGTGTTCCTCGGTCAGAACCGCAACGTCGGCGAGATCGGCCATATTCAGGTCGAGCCGCTCGGCAAGCGCTGCCACTGTGGCAACTTCGGCTGCCTCGAAACCATCGCCTCCAACGAAGCGATCATCGACAAGGTGAAGGAGCTCATCAGCCGCGGCCACCAGAGCGTGCTGCAAGAGAAGCACATCACCATTCAGGAGGTGTGCAAGGCGGCGCTGGCAGGTGATGAACTGGCCCGCAGCGTCATCGAGAACGTGGGTGAGCATCTGGGACGGGCAGTGGCCATCACGGTCAACCTGTTCAACCCGCAGAAGGTGCTGATCGCCGGTGAAATCACCGCCGCCGAAGAGATCCTCTTCCCGGCCATCCGTCGCTGCGTCGAGCATCAATCCCTGCCGAGCTTCCACCGTGGCCTGCCCATCGTGAAAGCCCGCTTCCAGAACCAGCCGACCTATGGCGGCTTTGCGCTGGTCAAGCGCGCCCTGCTGGAGGGAGATCTGCTGCAGATCATCATGGAGCAGAAGTAAGGCACTGACCTTGCGAGATAACAAAACGGCAGCCACTGGCTGCCGTTTTCTATTGTGTGCTTGCTGGCGGTTTAACCCGCCCGACATGGCTTGAACAGGTCCAGCTTGTTGTCGTAAACACTCGTCTGCACATCCATGATCCCCAGCATGGAGTGAAAGAGGTTGTCATGGGAGAAGCGCTGGCTGCTCGCCTCCGCCGCCAGGCAACCCATATCAAGCTGGCGATCGGCCTGTAACTGGGGCGAGAACCAGGTCAGCAGCGGCACCCGGGTCTGATCATCCGGCGCAAACTTGTAGGGCGTGCCGTGCAGATAGAGCCCCATAGCCCCAAGGGATTCGCCGTGATCGGAGAGATAGACCAGTCCCACATCATACTGGCTCTCCAGCGACTTGAGCTTGTCTATCAGCAGTCCCACCACCTTGTCGGTGTAGCGGATGGTGTTGTCATAGGTGTTGACCAGCTCTTCGTTGCTGCAGTTTTCAATGTCGCTACGCGGGCAGTCCGGCATAAAGACGCGCTCGCTGGCAGGGTAACGACGAAAATAGGTCGGGCCATGGCTGCCCATCAGGTGAAAAGCCACCAGCTTGTTGCCCTTCATGCCGGCAATCTGCTGATCCAGCCCCTCCAGCAGCACCTCGTCATAGCAAGACTCCCCCTGACAGAGCGCAGGATAGGATTTGGGGAGGATCTCGATGGTCGGCACATTGCGGCACACCCCTTTACAGCCGCCATCGTTCTCTTTCCACAACACCGAGACCCCGGCATGTTGCAGCACATCGAGCAGGCCGTCACGGGAGCTGGCAAGCTGGTCATCGTAACCGCGGCGAGTGAGGTTGGAGAACATGCAGGGCACCGAGACGGCGGTGGCTGTACCGCAGGAGCGCACATTCCTGAACGACACCACCCCCTGCTCTTTTGCTGTAAAGCTGTTGGTCGCCTTGCCATACCCGTTAAGGGAGTAGTTCTGGCTGCGCGCCGTCTCCCCCACCACCAGGAACATCAAAGTCGGCTTGCTTCCCCGCGCCACCACCCTGGCATCTGTCCCCAGATGCTGGTAGGGGATCGGCGTGGCAAACAGCACATCCCGCCCATATTTGTAGAGGCCGTGCACATAGTTGGCGGGCACAATCTCTTTGGCCAGCGACTTGTTGTTGCGCCCGACCGAGGCGTAATCCTGATAGTAAAGTGACGCGACGCCCCCGATAAACAGCAGAGAGATAGCCAGTGCACCAGCCCGCCACGCCAACCCCTGATACCAGCGAGCCGGATAGCGGATCCGCAGTGACCAGAGCACCAGAACAGGCAGCAGCCCGGTCAGCAGAAACCAGAGCGCAACCGAGCCATTCAAATAGGCACCCGCCTCACCACTGTTGGTCTCCACTATGTTCTGGATCATGCCGGCATCAAAGATGACACCGTATTTGAGCATGGCGTAGCTGACGATGGAGCCAGTCAGAATGAGCACGGTAAAAAAGGGCTTGAGCACAAACCGGAACGTGAAGGGAATAAACACGGCATTGAGCGCAGCGATCAGCACCAGCGGGATCGAGATGGCAAATCCGGCTTTGACATGGGTCAGGGCGCTGAGCACCGTATAGAAATGCAAAAAGATTGGCCAGTTCAGTACCAGGGCGAAAAAGAGCACCAGCAACAGATTGGTCTGCAGTACACCGAGAGTTACACGCATAAACAACTCCTACATACCGGCCTGCAGCGCAGCGGGCCGGCCAAGCCAACAAAAACGACGGGGCCAGCGTAGGAAGTAAAACTTAAGCGCGAATTAAGAGGAGAAGCACGGCGCTCGTGCGCCCCATAACAGCACGGGGTGCTCCGTAGCCCCGAAATGGATTTTTAGTTGTCTATCCATCGGATTTTGCTAGCTTGTTGAGTAGGCATTCCAGAAATGCAGGTTAACCGATGGCACTGATCCAAGCCTCCATAGAACAGTTGCGGGTAGGCCACTATATCCATCTCCCCACCGGATGGACCAACCACCCGTTTATGTTCAATGCCTTCAAAATCAAAGATCAGCAGCAGCTGGATATCATCCGCCACCTTGATCTGAGCCTGATGATGGTGGATCCGGACAAGAGCGATCTGCCTATCGAGCCACTGTTGCGTGGCGATATCCCCGATGCCGGGCCCGATCTCGAAGAGCTGGAGTCCCTGATTGATGCCGGCCCGCCCCCTTTTGACGAAAAAGCCTTTCGCCGCTCCATGCGCGCCGCCGACAAGGCCTTTGGCCAGTCCATGAGCGAGCTGCGCGATGCGCTCGGGGCACTCAACCTCAAACCGGATGAAGGGCTGGCCAACACCGCCCAGATCGTCCGCAATGCCGCCTTCACCCTCAGTCAGCACGAGGGCCCCCTCGGGCTCCACCTGATCCGCAGTCCCCACACCGATGTCCTGCTGCAGCACAGTCTCAACGTGGCTTTCATTGCCATGTTGATGGCGCGCGAACTGGGGATGAATCCCATCGAGCTGGAAGAGACCGGCCTTGCGGGACTTATCCACGACATAGGTGAACTGAAAATTCCCAGCCAGATCACCCAAAAGCGTGGTGAGCTAAACAAGGCCGAGCAGAACTTCCTCAAGATGCATCCCCAGTACGGATTTGACATGCTGAACCAACTCAATGCCTTTGAGCCCAAAATTCGTCAGGTAGCCCATCTGCACCACGAACGGCTCGACGGCAGCGGTTATCCGCTGGGGATCAAGGGGGGGGAGATCCCGCCGCTGGCGCGGCTGATCGGACTGGTCGACTTCTACGACGAGCTGCTTCATCCCCGCAACAGTGGCACGCCGGCGGCACCGAGTCAGGCCATCAGCCAGCTCTACAAGTTATCCCAGAAGAAGTTCGACCAGAATCTGGTCAAGTTGCTGGTCAAGGTGCTGGGGGTCTACCCACCGGGCTCCCTGGTGAAACTCTCCGACGAGAGCATTGCGCTGGTACTCTCTACCGAACCCACCATGCCCCTCAAGCCGAAGATCCTGCCCTATATCAAGGCCCAGCGGCCGGAAGCGGTCGCCATGATCGATCTGCGGGAAGATGAACGCACCATCAGTGCCTTTATCAAACAGGAGGAGCTGGATGAGGGACAGCGGCAGTTCTTCAATCTGACCCGCCGCTTCTGTTACTACTTTGCATTCTGAGTTATCCCCAGAAGCTGGGGATAACTCATTGGACAAACCGGAATAATTGCTCAAACCCCCATCAGAAGGTTGCCAACTGACCATGTATAAAAAACGCCCAGCCAAGGGGCCGGGCGGAGCATGCCACCTCCGTGTGGCGTATCCGGCGGATACATTCATGCTCCATTCATCAATAGCAATCCATCACCTCTTACACAAATATCAATTTAACATGCTGATTTAATGTAGTTTTATCCAGTTTTTCTGGCAAACTGACGGCCCGTTGCGCCCAGTTGGGCCAACAGAACAAGATCCTGATCACACTTATTCACGGGCTGGTTGTTTTTTAGGCTGGCTGATGAGGCGCGTTTTTTATGCAGTTGGTTCTCTCTTTGTTACAGCAGATGAGCGTCAGCCTGGTGATCGCCTATCTCTTCTCGAAAAGCCCGCTGCTTCGCCCGCTTGCCAACTATTCAGTGAGGCTTCCTCACAAGATACTGATATACATAATATTTTCATGTTTTTGCATCCTCGGAACCTATGTAGGCCTCGATATCGACGATGCCATCGCCAACACCCGGGCGGTCGGCGCCGTCTTGGGGGGATTATTGGGGGGGCCGCTGGTGGGCTTTCTGGTGGGGCTGACCGGTGGTCTGCACCGCTATACGCTGGGGGGATTTACCGATCTCGCCTGCGCTATCTCCACCACCTGCGAGGGGTTGCTTGGGGGCATAGTGCACTGGCGACTGATGCGCTCGGGGCGAACGGATGCCCTGTTTGAACCGCGTATCGCCTTCTTTACCACCCTCTACGCCGAGATCATGCAGATGGTCATCATCCTGCTGGTGGCGACCCCGTTCGACAAATCCCTGCTGCTGGTGCGCACCATCGCCACCCCGATGATTCTCGCCAACTCCTGCGGCGCGGCGCTCTTTATCAGCATGATCCGCGACCAGCAGCGGATGTATGAGAAGTTCTCCCGGGTCTTCTCCGCCAAGGCGCTCAATATCGCCAACCGTACAGTGGGGATCATGAGTCAGGGCTTTACCCCACAGGCGAGCAACAAGATTGCCCGCATCATTCAGGAGGAGACCGGCGTTGGGGCGGTCGCCATCACGGACACCGAGCAGATCCTCGCCTTTATCGGCACCGGCGAAGATCACCATCTGCCGGGCACCCCCATCGCGTCAGCCATCACCATGCAGGCCATCGCCCAGAACAAGGTGCTGTTTGCCGATGGCAACAGCCAGCCCTATCGCTGCAGCCTCTCCTCCGCCTGCCAGCTGGGCTCGGTGCTGGTGATCCCGCTGCAGGGGGACAAGGGGGTGATCGGCACCATCAAGCTCTACGAGCCGAAGAAGCGGCTGTTTCTCAAGATCAACCACACCCTGGGGGAAGGGATTGCCAACCTGCTGTCACAGCAGTTGCTGGCCGGTCGGCTGGAGCAGCATCAGCGGCTGCTGGTGCAGTCCGAACTCAAGCTGATCCAAGCCCAGATCAACCCCCACTTTCTGTTCAACACCCTCAACACCATCAGTGCCATCACCCGGCGCGATCCGGACAAGGCGCGGGATCTGCTGCTGCATCTGTCGCTGTTCTTTCGCAAGAACCTCAAACGCCAAAGCGGCCTTGCGACTCTGCAGGAGGAGCAGGAGCACTGCCAATCCTATCTGGAGATCGAGCTGGCCCGTTTTGGCGATCGGCTGACGGTGATAAACGAGATCCCGCCCCATCTGGCCACACTGCGACTGCCCAGCTTCACCCTGCAACCGTTGATCGAGAATGCCATCAAGCACGGCATCTCGACTCTGCTGGAGCAGGGGCGCATTCGCCTCTGGACCGATGAGCATCCCACCAGCGTCACCATCCATGTGGAAGATAATGCAGGCACCTGGCAAGCACATCCCGCTGGCGACGGTCTGGGCATGACCATCGTAGACCGGCGACTGAAAAGCGCCTTTGGCGAGCGCTATGGCGTGACTATTGCGTGCGAGCCGGAACAGTGGACCCGGGTGTCGTTCACCATCCCCAAGGAGCAACCATGATCCGCACTCTGATAGTCGATGACGAACACTACGCCCGCGAAGAGCTGAGGCAGCAGCTGGCCTGCGATCCTGCCATCGAGATCGTGGGGGAAGCGGCCAACGCCATCGAGGCGCTGCCGCTTATTCAGCGCCTCAAGCCTGATGTGGTGTTCCTCGATATCCAGATGCCCAAGCTGAGCGGCATGGAGCTGGTCGCCATGCTCGACCCCCTGCCCCGCATCGTCTTTGTCACCGCCTTTGACGAATATGCCATTCAGGCCTTTGAAGAGAACGCCTTCGACTACCTGCTCAAGCCGGTGGAGCCCGCCCGGCTCGCCAAGACGCTGACTCGCCTCAAGCAGGATATCTCCCCGCAGCCCATCGAGCGGCTGGCCCCCACCATCGCACATATTCCGGGCTATCTGCACAACCGGGTCAGGCTGCTGCCCGTCGAGCAGGTGGAGTATGCCTTCTCCGATCTGGGCGGGGTCCATGTGGCCTGTCAGGGCGAGCTGTTCCACACCCAGCTCACCCTCAAATCACTTGAGGAGAAGAGCCCGCTGCTGCGCTGCCACCGCCAATATCTGGTCTCTCCCTACGCCATCTTCGAGATCCGGCTGCTGGATAACCAGCTGGCAGAGATTGTCACTCCGAGCGGCGCCCGGGTGCCGGTCAGTCGTCGCTATCTCAAGGAGCTCAAAGATCAGCTGGGGCTGGACTGAACCGCGGAGTGTGCGCCTGATCACAGCCGCCGACCGCTCGGCGCGCCAAAGCGCCGCTCGGGGAGTTTCACCTGCCAGACAGGCGCAACCGTTTTAGACTCGCTCTGCACACTAAAAAATAACAATGCAGGAGCGTAGCAATGATCTGGTTCTTCCTCTGTGTCGGCTTACTTGTGGCCGGCTACTTCATATACGGCAAATTCATCGAACGGATATTCAGCCCGAAACCCGAGCTGAAGACCCCCGCCATCACCATGGCTGACGGGGTGGACTATGTCCCCATGTCGGACAAGAAAGTCTATCTGGTTCAACTGCTCAACATCGCAGGTGTCGGCCCCATCTTCGGCCCCATCCTGGGTGCCCTCTACGGCCCGGTCGCCATGCTGTGGATCGTCTTTGGCTGCATCTTCGCCGGTGCGGTACATGACTACTTCTCCGGCATGCTGTCGGTGCGCGCCAAGGGGGCCTCGGTGCCAACCGTGGTCGGTGAGCATCTGGGCACCGCCGCCAAGCACTTCATGAACCTGTTTGCCGTGGTGCTGCTGATGCTGGTGGGCGTGGTATTCGTGCTGAGCCCGGCAGGGCTGCTCGCCAACCTCACCTCCACCGATCTGGTCTACTGGATTGTGGCAATCTTTGCCTACTACATCCTCGCGACCATAGTCCCCATCGACAAGATCATCGGCCGCTTCTACCCCATCTTCGGCGCCCTGCTGGTCTTCATGTCGGTCGGCCTCATCGTTGGCCTGATCGCCTCCGGCAAAGGCTTCTACAACACCGGGATGGACTTCTCCAACCTGCACCCGACCGAACTGCCGCTCTGGCCGCTGCTGTTCATCACCATCGCCTGTGGCGCGGTATCCGGCTTCCACGCCACCCAGTCACCGCTGATGGCGCGCTGCATGCAGAACGAAAAATCCGGCCGCTTCATCTTCTACGGTGCAATGATCGGTGAAGGGATCATCGCCCTTATCTGGTGCACTCTGGGTCTCTCCTTCTACGACAGCACCGAAGCACTCAACGCCACCATGGCCAACGGCGGCCCGGCAGCCGTGGTACACGAAGTATCCACCAGCCTGCTCGGCACCGTGGGCGGTATTCTGGCCATCCTCGGCGTGGTGATCCTGCCCATCACCTCCGGTGACACCGCGTTTCGCAGTGCTCGCCTGATCGTGGCGGACTTCCTGAAGATGACCCAGAAGCCGCTGGCCAAGCGTCTGCTGATCGCCATCCCCATGTTTATCATTGGCTTCATCATCTCCAAGGCTGAATTCGGGGTGATCTGGCGCTACTTCGGCTGGGCCAACCAGACCACCGCCGTCATCATGCTGTGGGCTGCGGCTGCCTACCTCATCAAAGAGGGCAAGCTGCACTGGATCTGCACCATTCCCGCCATGTTCATGACTGCTGTGGTGATCACCTATCTGGCCAACGCCCCCATCGGGTTCGGGCTGGAGATGGGGACCTCCACCATCATCGGCCTGACTGCAACTGCGGCCATTACCGTGGCCTTCCTG
This sequence comes from Aeromonas sp. 603404, assembly GCF_049171775.1. NCBI lineage: Bacteria > Pseudomonadati > Pseudomonadota > Gammaproteobacteria > Aeromonadales > Aeromonadaceae > Aeromonas > Aeromonas sp. 603404. Next base: position 370,786 of record NZ_JAAKPE010000002.1, on the reverse strand, counting down.
ATGAAGTTCCGCCAACCATTGGTTAGCAATCCCAGTGAAGGGTGATGCCTGACTTGAGGTGGTAAAAAAGGGGCCAAAAGGCCCCTTTTTAATTGACAAAAAAACCAATAAAACAACTCGTTATTCCCTTAAGCTCCTATACAGCACAAGCCCTTAAGATTCCGTGCGACCTGACGATAAATATGTGATTTTAAATTGCTTTCCCGAATATATGAATCAATGATAAAGCTGTGCTTAAAGCCAGTGGAGGTTATACATGTTCCTTGATTACTTTGCCCTTGGCCTGCTCGTCTTTGTCGCGCTGGTCATCTTCTACGGAATCATCGTGATCCACGATATTCCTTACGAAATCGCCAAACATCGGAATCATCCCCATCAGGATGCCATCCATGTTGCCGGCTGGGTCAGTCTCTTCACCCTGCATGTGTTATGGCCTTTCCTCTGGATCTGGGCAACCCTCTATCGCCCCGATCGCGGCTGGGGCTTTAACCAGCGCCTGCAAAAAGATGAAGATGATATCGCGGCCCTCAGAGAAGAGCTGGCTGAGCTGAAGGGCCGTCTCAACCATATCGAACAGCAAGAGCAACAGGGATAAATCATGGACCTGCTACTGATCCTGACCTATACGGCACTCTGTGTAGCCATTTTCAAAATCTTCCGCATCCCGCTCAACAAGTGGACCGTCCCCACCGCAGCACTGGGCGGCGTGCTGCTTATCGGCACCCTCATCATGCTGATGAACTACAACCACCCCTACTCCGAGATGGCGCGCAACTACTACCTTTCCACCCCCATTGTGCCGCTGGTCAAGGGCCGGGTGGTCGAGGTGCCGGTGCAAGCCAACCAGCCGGTCAAGAAGGGCGATGTGCTGTTTCGCCTCGATGACGAGCCTTTCAGACTGAAAGTGGAGAGCCTGAGCGCCCGACTTGATGCCAACAAGGATCAACTCAAGTCCATTGACGCCAGACTACGCTCCGCCAAACTGGACAGAGATCGCGCCAGTGACCTGATGCGCCGCGGCGTCGGCAAGCAGCGTGACCTCGACGTGACTCAGGCGAGCGTAGACGAGATCGCCGCCCAGATGGATCAGCAACGCGCCACGCTGGAAGATTTGCAGGCCCAGCTCGATGAAGCCAAATACCAGCTGGCCCAGACCGTGGTCTATGCCCCGAGCGATGGCCATGTGGTGCAGCTTGCCCTGCGTCCAGGCATGATCGCCACCCCCTTTATGTACCGTCCGGTGATGACCTTCATCCACAAAGATGAGACTGCCTATGTTGGCTGGTTCTGGCAGAACAGCATGCAGCGTCTGGCGGTGGGTGATGAGGCCGAAGTGGTGATTGACGGTATCCCCGGCAAGATCTTCAAGGGCAAGGTGACCGCCGTGATCCCGGCCATTGCCGCCGGTAACGTGCAGGCCAACGCCGGTTTGCTGGATCAGACCAGCGCTATCCGCCCGGGCCGCATGCCGGTGCTCATCTCCATCACCGACCCCGAGTGGGCCAAGTATCAGGTGATTGCCGGTGCCAGCGGACAGGCCGCTGTCTATACCGAGTACTTCCACCACGTCTCTGTGATGCGCAAGGTACTGCTGCGCATGGCAAGCTGGATGAATTACCTCTTCCCCTTCCACTAAGCACGCAATGTATTCAACGGGCCGGCATCATGTCGGCCCGCTGTTTTTTGGCGGCAAGATCCCTATAATGGCGCCATCCTGCCAAGCCCCGCGCCAAACCTGCATGTTCGTTCTAAGACCCTATCAGACCGACGCCGTCAACGCCGTGATCAACCACTTTCGCAAACATCCGGATCCCGCCGTGGTGGTGCTGCCCACCGGGGCCGGCAAGAGTCTGGTGATCGCCGAACTGGCCCGCAAAGCGCGCGGCCGGGTGCTGGTGCTGGCCCACGTCAAGGAGCTGGTGGAGCAGAACCATGCCAAGTACGAGGCGTGGGGGCTCAAGGCCGATATCTTCGCTGCCGGTCTGGATCGCAAGGAGGCGAGCGCCCAGGTGGTGTTCGGCTCGGTGCAGTCGGTAGCGCGCAATCTGGCTGCCTTCGACGGGGCGTTTTCGCTGCTCATCATCGATGAGTGCCATCGGGTCTCGCTCGATGATGACAGCCAGTACCATCAGGTGTTAGGCCACCTCAAGGCCGCCAATCCGGCCCTCAAGATCCTCGGTCTCACCGCCACTCCCTATCGGCTCGGGCTGGGCTGGATCTACCGGCGCCACTATCACGGCATGGTCAAGAGCCACGGCGAACGGCTGTTTGGCGACTGCGTGTTCGAGCTGCCCTTGCGTTTTATGGTCAAAAACGGCTACCTGACCCCACCGCGCATGGTGGATGCCCCCATCGTTCACTACGACTTCAGCAAGCTGGTGGCACGGGAGAACGGCCTCTTTAGCGAGGCAGATCTCAACGGAGAGCTCAAGCGCCAGCAGCGGGTCACCCCCCATATCCTGAGCCAGGTGCTGGAGTATGCCGCCGACCGGCAGGGGGTGATGATCTTCGCCGCCACCGTCGAACACGCCCGTGAAATTCACGGCCTGCTTGGCGCCAGAGGCCAGCAGGCAGCCCTTATCACCGGCGAAACGCCGGGACCGGAGCGCGATGCCCTTATCAGCGCCTTCAAGGCGCGCGAGCTCAAGTTTCTGGTCAACGTGGCGGTGCTCACCACCGGCTTTGATGCCCCCCATGTCGATCTTATCGTGATGCTCAGGCCCACTGAGTCGGTCTCCCTCTACCAGCAGATCGTCGGGCGTGGCCTGCGTCTCTCGCCGGGCAAGAGCGATTGTCTGGTGCTCGACTATGCGGGCAACAACTTCAACCTGTTTGCCCCCGAAGTGGGGGAGCCCCGCCCCCACGCCGGTACCGAGCCGGTGCAGGTGCCCTGCCCCGCCTGCGGTTTTGCCAACACCTTCTGGGGCAAGACCGACGAGGATGGCAAGGTGATCGAGCACTACGGCCGCCGCTGTCAGGGACTGTTTGAAGATGACGAGGGCAACCGCGAAGAGTGTGACTACCGCTTTCGCGCCAAGATCTGCCCCAGCTGTGGCGCGGAGAACGACATCGCCGCCCGCCGCTGCCAGAGCTGCGATCAGCTGCTGGTCGACCCTGACGACAAGCTCAAAGAGGCGCTCAATCTCAAGGATTGCATGGTGATCCGCTGCGCCGGGCTAACCCTCACAGCCGGGCGCGGCAAACAGGGGGAGCGGCTGGAGGTGACCTACCACGATGAGGATGGATTGACCCTCAGTGAATACTTCGGATTTCACTCCCCGGGCGCACGGCGCTTGTTTCAACAGCACTTTGTGCGTCATCATTGGCCCGCACCGGGGCTGGAGCCCGAATTTGCCACCCTGGCGAGCGTGCTGGCCGCGCAAAGCCAGTTCCGTCATCCGGATTTTGTCATCGCCCGCAAATCGGGTCGCTTCTGGCAGATAAAAGAGAAAATTTTTGATTATGAGGGTCGCTATCGTACCGCCAACTCGATGACATGATGGCGACCGGCATACATGGCATGAATTGCGTTATCCCGTCGATCCCGCATCGGCGGGTTGAATTATCAGGGTCGGCACCACTGCCGGGCCCTTCGTCACGTTAGAGGATGTTATGCAGCGGCTGTTGATTGGTTTTTGTGCTCTCTTTTCTTCTCTGGCGGCTCATGCCGCCCCGCTGACGCCCCCTCAGGGTGGCCAGTACGCCATCATGGTGCAGGGCAATAACGGCGTCGAGTTCGCCCGCCATGCGGATCAGATGATCGCCCCCGCCTCCACCATGAAGGTGCTCACCGCGCTGGCGGCCCGCCTCGAGCTAGGTGCCGACTTCCGCTTTGCCACCGACATTCAGGCACAGCCCGGTGCCAAACAGGGTGACACCATCAACGGCGATATCTGGATCAACTTCGTCGGCGACCCCACCCTCTCCCGGATGGATCTGCTGGCCCTGTTCAAACAGCTCGGCGTCACCAGCATCAAGGGCAATGTCTACGTCAACACCGGCGCCTACAACGGCTACGAGCGCGGCAACGGCTGGTCGTGGGGGGATCAGACCCTCTGCTTCGCCGCTCCCGTCTCCTCTGTCATCATCGACAAGAACTGCGCCTACGGCACCATCACTGCCACCCAGATTGGCAAACCGGCGGTGGGCAACGTGGCCACCGGCGTGCCCATCGGCATCGGTGCCGACAACGTGGAGGTGATGAGCTATGGCGACATGGCGCGCCAGTTCTGCGCACTGGAAGTGGACATGGCCAAGGGCAACTTCTACGAGCTCAAGGGCTGCATCACCCCGAACAAGGAGCCGCAGGGGCTGCGTTTCGCCATTCACGACGTGGAAGCCTGGGGCTGGGACAACATCCGCTGGGCGATGAACCGTGCCGGTATCAAGCATGATGGCCTGCTGCGGGTCACCCACAAGGCCCCTGAAGGGGCTGAGACCCTCGGCACCCACTACTCGGTCTCCCTGCCAGTGATGCTCGCCAAGATGCTGAAGAAATCGGACAACCTCTATGCCGATACCTTCCTCAAAACCGTGGGCCGTCACTACTACAACAAGCCGGGCAGCTATCGCAGCGGCACCATGGCGGTGCGCGCCATCCTGACCAAGAACGGCATCGATCTGGGCAATGCCACCCTGGCCGATGGCTCCGGTCTCTCCGCTCACAATCTCATTAGCGCCCGTCAGATGATGTCGGTGCTGAACTTCATCCAGAAAAATGATGCCGAACTTGGCCTGATCAAGCTGCTGCCAAGCTCCCAGGTGGATGGCACCCTGGCGTGGCGCCGCAGCGTCACCGCTCCCATGATGAAGAACAAGGTCCACGCCAAGACCGGCACCATCACCGGCACCTCCAATCTGGTGGGCTTTATCGACACGGCAGGCGGCCAGCGCAAGGCGTTCGTGATGTTCCAGCGCGGCCTGTCCCAAGATCCGGCCACCCATGAGCGCTACCGCGCCAGCAAGGCGCCGTGGCCCTGGACTGTGTTCGAGAAGGGGGTGCTGGAGAGCATCTATCAGCAGCAGCCGATCCAGATCGCCGATGAGAGCTGAGCCAATAGGCCCACTCGAATCACGGTATCGATAATTTCGGCTTCAAGTCGCCACGAGGCAGGGCTATGCTGTTGCCTGCCTCATATCAACGGCCATACAAAAACGGCTTAAAAAACGGAGAGAAAATATGTTTGCAGTGATTTTTGGTCGCCCGGGTTGCCCCTACTGTGTCCGTGCCGTACAGATCGCCGAGCAGCTGACCGAACAGCGCGATGACTTCAAATTCCGCTACGTGGATATCCATGCCGAAGGGATCACCAAAGAAGATCTGGCCAAGAGCGCCGGCAAGCCGGTCAATACCGTGCCGCAGATCTTCCTGGACGAGCAGCACATCGGTGGCTGCACCGATTTCGAAGCCTACGCCAAAGCGAATCTGGGTCTCTACCAGTAATGCCTGCGGGTCATCCCGAGCGGGTTGACCGCTAGAGCGTATAAAAAATCCGGCGCCATCAGGCGCCGGATTTTTTTATGAGCGGAGCTCGCACCATCTCTTGTCAGGAAGTCACAGACTGGGGTCAGGGAGTCACAGACTGGGCGGCAAAGCGCGCGATGATGGGGTTGTGATCCGAACTGTCGGTCGCCGGTGAACTCACCTCGACCAAATCCAGATTGCGGTAGTAGAGGTGATCCAGCGGGCGGCCGAAGGCGGTGCGGCGCTGATCAGGCACCGGCACGGCCTCTTGCAAGCCCAGCTCGTCAACCAATTTGCTTAACCAGAACTGGCGTTTGTCGCTCCAGGTATTGAAATCACCGGCCAGAATAACCGGCCCCTGATGGCGGCGCACCAAGGCAGTCAAATCGTTGAGCTGCTCGCGGAAGGTGGCCATCCCCAGCTCGAAATTGACCGCATGGATATTGATGACCATGACGCCGTCGGGATCGCCCTGCAGCGGATAGAGGCTCACCAGCCCGGATTTGGGGATGCGCAGCAAGGGCTCGGGGGAGCGCACGCCACAGACGAACGCCTGCGGGGTCTTGGCCACCGTCATCACCCCGAACGACACGCCGCCCTGGGTGAAGGCTTGCAGCTGTTGCCACTGGAAATCACCGGCGCGCAGCCAGTCGAGCATATCGGGACGGGTGGCCGACTCTTGCAGCAGCACCAGATCCTGCCCCTTGGCGTAACTGTCCATCCCTTCACGCCAGTTCTTGCGCTGGCCCTTGTAGAGATTCCACACCGTCACCCCGAATTCACGGGGCAGCGCCGTGGTCGCCAACGCTACCAGCGGCGGACGCTGGCAGTCGAGTCCCGGCACAATCCCTTGAGCTGTGACCAGATGGTTCTGATCCGGCACCTCAAAACAGCCTACCAACCCCAGGGTCAGCAGGGAGGTGCCAAGAATGCGATAACTATTTTTCATTGGCTAACAACCGCCCGCCTTTGCTTTTTGTTGCGACCATCACAAACGTCATCCACGCCGACTAAGCTGATAGTCCCTGTTCCACCCAACCAGAAGGACCTTGTCTCATGGCGAAAGAACTTCGGTACAACGTGACGTTTTATGATCAACAAGGAAATTGTCATCAAGTGGAGCTGTCCACCGTCTATCAGATAAGACGGGACCCTCAATGCGATCTCTGCCTGTTCGACACCCTGCAATATGTGGGCTCGGAAGAGATGCTGGAACGCATGATACGGCAAAAAACCGGGCTTGAGCAGGAAATATCCATCATCAATGCCCGGCTGATTTAATCAGGCACTCACCGGAACCGGGCGGGATTTGCCCTGTTCGTCGATGGCGACATAGGTGAAGATCCCCTCGGTCACGCAGTAGCGCTGGGCATCGTTTTCCCGCAGTACCGGCTTGACCCACACCTCCAGCTTGAGCTTCATGGAGCTGCGGCCGATCTTCATGCAGCGGCCGTAGCAGCAGACCACATCGCCCACCTTGACCGGACTGTGAAAGGTCATGCCTTCGACGGATACGGTACAAATACGTCCTTTTGCCAGCTCCTTGGCCATAATGCCCCCACCTATATCCATCTGGGACATGATCCAGCCACCAAAGATGTCGCCATTGGGGTTGGTATCGGCTGGCATTGCCAGGGTTCTCAGCAACAACTCCCCATCGGGGTGACGTTTTGTATCTACCATCATTACCGCCTCTCTCTCATGGATGGCGGCATGATAGGGGGCGATCACCCCCTTGGCAAACCTCAATTGCCCGAGGCGGCGAGCTCGGCAAACCAGTGGGCCGGATCGGGCCAGCGATAGTTGAATCCCATCTGCTGGCAAATCAGCTGACCGTCGATGGGCTGAAATTCACCGGCAGGCTCGATAAAGACCGGCACGGGCAGCCCCTGCTGGCGCGCCGCAAAGGGGTAGAACTGCTCGCGGCGCGGGTGCACCGGCGCGCTCAGGTTGAAGACATCCCCATCCTTGCCCCGCTCCAGCAGCAACATACAAGCCGCCACCACATCGTCCAGATGGACCAGATTGACCGACTGGGCGCCGCCATCCAGGGTCTTGCCCGCCAGAAAACGGCCGGGATGGCGATCCGGACCATAAAGGCCGGAGGGGCGCACTATCATCACCGCCTCGAAACCGGCCGCCAGCACCGCTTGCTCCGCCGCAAGCATCCGCTCGCCACGGGCATGGCGGGGTTGCGGTTCTTCCCCCTCCTGCTGCCCTGCACCCCACACTGAGGTGGCACTGACAAACAGCACTCGCCGAGTGCCACTTGCTTTGGCAAGCTGGCAGGCCCTTGCCACTGCCTGCGGATAGTCATCGGTCTTGCTGGGCGGTACGCAAATAACCAGCGATTCGCAGGGGATGGGCCACAGTTCTTTTTTATCAGCGACGGGCATCTCGGCAGAACCCATGTTGGCAGAGATGGTCAGCGGATAGGCAGCGATCCCCTCCCCCTGCAAACGGGCCGCCTTCTCGGCGCTGCTGACCGTCACCGCCACTGGCTTGCCTGCCGCCAGCAGGGCCCGCGCCAGCGGCAGCCCGAGCCACCCCGCCCCCAGAATACCGATCGTCCCGGCGATATGTTGCTCTGTCATCGTTCCTTCTCCTGCTTGACGCTATTTGCCCCGCAGCTTACCTGCCTTGGTAGGAAAAGGAAGCCTTGGCCAACTCTCCTACAGCCTACAGATAGACAAATGCCGCCAAGATGGCGGCATTTGTCTATCTGGTTCTGTGTCAGCTTCGTCAGCTTCTTATAAAGCCTTTTCTATAGCTCTTTCACCTTGCACGCTTGCTCTGAGCATCAGCAAAAAGGTAGCCACCAGAATCTCTGCTGATGGTTATGAATTCATCTTCATGTTCCCCGTCAAAAAAGGTGCATTCATACGAGGCGGATCGTTCTGCTTCAATTCTTATGCCCGTTACAGTTGCTGGGACTGCACTTCCAATGCTCATCGCAGCAAGTTCTTCCACTCTGGAAATATCAGATTCTAGCTCAGGAAGAATCGCCTCTGCATTACGCAAACAAGCTAAACGGTCTCTGCCTGAAGGGTATTCGACCCAAACAAGCAATCTCCCGATTTGAAATTCGTCACACTCTGGATATGACCCCAAGAGACTTAAAAGGCGATTAGTCATAAGCACCTAACAAATTTATTCTGTGAAGTGAACCACTCTAACACAGACGTATTTATGAAAACTTTCAATGCCTTAGTGCCATTCACCTTAAAATACGACCTCGATTAGAGTCGGAAATATGGATGCTTTTACTCTATAACGAGCCCGTCCCTACCCAAATGACTAAAAAAGCGGGCCATTGGCCCGCTTGGTTATATTTCACTCACACAATCCTCACACCGGCGGATGGAAATGGCTGGTTTCGCGGGTGGCCATCTCCTCGTAGGTGGCCCACTTCTGCCACGCCACTTGTTGCGCCACCTGCATCAGCCGTTCGGCCTCCTCCGGATGGCTCTGGGCCAGTACCCGATAACGGGTCTCCTCCTGCCGGTATTCCGCAAGGGGAATGGAAGGGCGCAGGCTGTCGAGGCTGAAGGGGTTCTGCCCCGCACTGCGCAGTACCGGGTTGTAGCGCATCAGCGGCCAGTGGCCGGAGGCGACGGCCCGTTTTTGCTGGGTCAGGCCAAACTCCATATCGATACCGTGAGCGATACAGTGGCTGTAGGCGATGATAAGGGACGGGCCCGGATAGGCCTCTGCCTCGCGCAACGCTTGCAGCGCCTGCTGCGGGTTGGCACCAAAAGCGATGCGGGCAACATAAACGTTGCCGTAGGAGATGGCTTGCAGCGCCACATCCTTCTTCGCCAGCGTCTTGCCCCCCGCCGCGAACTTGGCGACGGCACCGAGCGGGGTCGATTTCGACATCTGGCCGCCGGTGTTGGAGTAGACCTCGGTATCCATCACAAGCACGTTCACATCGCGGCCGGAGGCGAGCACATGGTCGAGCCCTGATGAACCGATGTCATAGGCCCAGCCATCGCCGCCGATAATCCAGACCGAACGGCGCACCAGCTGATCGATGAGTGACAGCAGCTCGCGGGCCTTGCCGGATTTCACCTCTTCCAGCCGCTCGCGCACTTGCGCCACCCGGGTGCGCTGGGCGCGGATCTCCGACTCCAGCCGTTGCGGTGCGCTAATCAGGGTATCGACCAGCTCTGGGCCCAGCTCCCCCTTCATCGCTTCAAGGGCCGCCACCGCCTGACCGTGATGCTGATCGGCGGTGAGGCGGAAGCCAAAGCCAAACTCGGCGTTGTCCTCAAACAGGGAGTTGGACCAAGCGGGCCCCTTCCCTTCGCCATTCTTGGCCCACGGGGTAGTCGGCAGGTTGCCGCCGTAGATGGAGGAGCAGCCGGTGGCGTTGGCCACCAGCATGCGGTCGCCAAACAACTGGGTCAGCAGCTTGAGATAGGGGGTCTCGCCACAACCAGCGCAGGCACCGGAGAACTCGAACAGGGGTTCGAGGAACTGGGCACCGCGCACCGTGGAGAAGTCCACCCGCTCGCGGGCAGGCCAGGGCAGGCTCTCGAACCAGCGCAGCGCCTGTTTCTGGCCAGCCAGATGGGGCGCCTTATCCATCATGGTGATGGCACGTTCGCCCTCGTGCTCCTCATCGGCTCCGGCCCGTACCGGACAGGCCTGCACGCACTGGCCGCAGCCGGTGCAATCTTCCGGATAGAGCTGCAAGGTGTAGCGGCTATCGGGGAAACCCTTGGCGGTGACGGGCACCGACTGCGCTGCCTCGGGGGCGGTTGCCAGCCAGTCCTGATGGTAGAACTTGGCCCGCAGCGCCGCGTGGGGGCAGACAAAGACGCAGTTGCCGCACTGGATACAGATATCCGAATGCCAAATCGGGATCTCGCGGGCGATATCCCGCTTCTCGAAGCGGCTGGTGGCGGTGGGGTAAGTGCCATCCACCGGCAGCATGGAGACGGGGATCAGATCGCCGCGCCCCGCCAGCATCTCGCCAGTGACCCGCTGGACAAACTCGCTGCCGCCGGGAGCCAATGGCAACGGATAGTCGCTGATCTGCTCCTCACCGGCCGGGATGGCCACCCGGTGCAGATGAGCCAGGGTGTCATCCACCGCCGCGAAGTTGCGCTCGACCACCTCGGGCCCCTTGCGGGCATAGCTCTTCTCGATGCTCTCCTTGATCAGCGCAATGGCTTCGTCCCGTGGCAACACTCCGGCTAGCGCGAAGAAACAGGTCTGCATAATGGTGTTGATGCGATTGCCCATACCGTTTTGCTCGGCCACCCGATCCCCATCGATGCAGTAGAGCTGGATATTGAGGGCGCGAATACGGGCACGCAGCCGCTCGGGCAGCTGGCCCCACACCTTGTCAGCCTCATAGGGGGCGTTAAGCAGCAGGGTCGCCCCCTCGGCGGCGTGCTCCAGCAGATCGACCGATTCGACAAAGCACCACTGGTGGCAGCCGATAAAGCTCGCCTGCTCGATAAGCCAGGGGGCATCGATGGGCTCGGGGCCAAAGCGCAGGTGGGAGACGGTACGCGAGCCCGACTTCTTGGAGTCGTAGACGAAGTAACCCTGGGCGTGGAACCCCTCCAGCTCGCCGATGATCTTGATGCTGTTCTTGTTGGCGCCCACGGTGCCGTCGGCACCGAGGCCGAAAAAGAGCGCCCGCACCCGACTGGCGGGCTCAAGATCACCGATGGGGTGCCAGGCCAGACTGAGGCCCGACACATCATCGACGATCCCCACGGTAAAGCGCGGGCGCGGCACATCGGATGCCAGCTCCTCGAACACAGCCGCGCACATGGCGGGGGTGAACTCTTTGGAAGAGAGGCCGTAGCGACCGCCACTGAGCCACGGCAACCGCTTGATAAGGCCGCGCTGCAAGCCGTCGATCAGCGCGCTCTGTACATCCAGCAGCAGCGGCTCACCGCCCGCCCCCGGCTCCTTGGTACGATCCAGCACAGCCATGCGCCGCACGCTCTCGGGCAACGCATCGAGCAGCGCCTGTACCGGGAAGGGGCGATAGAGGCGAATGACCAAGACCCCTGTCTTGCGATCCTGTTGGTTGAGCCAATCCACGGTAGTGCGGACGGTAGCCGCCCCCGAGCCCATCAGTACGATCACATCGGTGGCATCGGGCGCACCGTGATACTCCACCAGCCGGTAGTGGCGGCCGGTCAGCTCGCCGAGGTTGTCCATGCACTGTTGCACCCGCGCCGGTACCGCTTCGTAGAAGGGGTTGACGCTCTCGCGGGACTGGAAGTAGGTATCCGGGTTCTGGGCGGTACCGCGCATCACCGGATGATCCGGGTTGAGCGCCCGGGCACGGTGGGCGCGTACCCAGTCGTTGTCGATAAGGGCGCGAATTTCATCCCGATGCAGGGCGGTGATCTTGTTCACCTCGTGGGAGGTTCGAAAGCCGTCGAAGAAGTGGATGAAGGGCACCCGGCACTGCAGGGTGACGCTGTGGGCAACCAAGGCCAAGTCCTGCGCCTCCTGCACCGAGCCGGAGGCAAGCATGGCAAAGCCGGTGCTGCGCGCCGCCATCACGTCCTGATGGTCGCCAAAAATCGACAGTCCCTGCGCCGCCAGCGAGCGGGCCGCCACATGGAACACCGCCGAGGTCAGCTCACCGGCAATCTTGTACATGTTGGGCAGCATCAGCATCAGCCCCTGACTGGCGGTGAAGGTGGTGGCGAGCGCCCCCGCCTGCAGGGCGCCGTGTACCGTGCCGGCCGCCCCCCCTTCGCTCTGCATCTCCACTACGGTGGGGATGTTGCCCCACAGGTTGGTCTGCCCCTCCGCCGCCCAGGCATCGGCCAGTTCGGCCATGGTCGAGCTCGGGGTAATGGGGTAGATGGCACACACTTCACTCAGCTGGTACGCCACCCGGGCCGCGGCTTCGTTGCCGTCGACCATGATCAGTTCATGTTTCATTGGGACTCCTCCGGTTGGCGCAGCTCGATGGCGTGACAAGGGCACTGGTCGTGACAGGCACCGCAGCCGGTGCAGCGCTCGGCATCCACCTGATAGCCCTTGCCCGGCCCCAGCTTGGCGATGGCCTGCTCGGGGCAACTGCCGTAGCAGCCGTCGCACTCGAAGCAGTTGCCGCAGGAGTAGCAACGCGCCGCCTCGTAACGGGCGGCCACCTCATCCAGCCCGCCGATGATCTCGCCGAAGTCATCCCGCGCCCACGCCGGTTTGACCGGCTGGCTGCTGGCCGGGGCGTGGGTCTGGAACCAGAGCTGCAACTGCTCCGGCCCCACCAGCGGGTAGGAGAGCGGCTTGTGGTAGTGGCGACCGCGCAGCCAGGCATCCATATGGCGCGCTGCCTTCTTGCCATGGCCGGTGGCGATGGTGACGGTGCGCTCGGAGGGCACCATGTCGCCGCCCGCAAACAGACCCGGCACATCCGTCATCAGGTTGCCAGCCACCTGAACTACCCCCTCCTTGTTGACCCGCACGCCAGGAATGCTCTCCAGCACCGAGAGATCGACCTCCTGACCGAGCGCCAGAATAAGGGAGTCCGCTTCAAGGGTTTCAAACTTGCCGGTGGGTACCGGTTTGCCCTCGGCATCCAGCGCCATCACCTCCACCTCGATATTGGTGTTGTCGAGCTGGCGGATGCTACGCAGCCAGTTGATCTTGATCCCCTCCTCCTCGGCCTCGTCGGCTTCAAAGGCGTGGGCAGGCATATGGTCCCGATCGCGGCGGTAGATGATCATCGCCTCTTCCACACCGAGGCGACGGGCGGTACGGGCCGCATCCATGGCGGTGTTGCCCCCCCCATAAATCGCTACCCGCCGTCCCAGTTTGGGTGGCGGCAAGCCCTGCTCTTCGGCCAGACTGGCCTGTTCGAGGAAACTCACCGCATCGAGGATCTTGCCCGCTTCCCGAGCCGGAATATCGACCCGCTTGGCCAGATGGGCGCCGATGGCCATAAAGACGGCATCAAAGCCCCCCTCATCGCGCTCGCGCAGCACATCCTCCACCTTGTGGTTGAGGGTCAGGGTCACCCCGGCCGCCACGATGCGGGCCACCTCCCGATCCAGCACGTCGCGAGGCAGACGGTAAGCGGGAATACCGAAGCGCAGCATGCCGCCCGCCAGTGGCCCCGCTTCGCGGATCTCCACCTGATGGCCAAGCCGGTTGAGGTGCCAGGCACAGGAGAGACCGGAGGGGCCGGCGCCGATCACCAGCACCCTCTTGCCGCTGGCAGGGGCAGGTGGCGCAGGCTGCCAACCACGGGCCAGCGCCTCGTCGCCGAGAAAACGCTCGATGGCGTGGATAGAGACAGATTCATCCACCTGACCGCGGTTGCAGGCGCTCTCGCAGGGGTGATAGCAGACCCGGCCATGAATGGCGGGCAAGGGGTTCTCTTCGATCAGGGTCTGCCAGGCCGCCTCAAAACGACCGGCCTGCGCCAAAGAGAGCCAGGCCTGGATATTTTCTCCGGCCGGGCAGGCGTGATTGCAGGGTGGCAAGGCCGGCCGCCAGACGGGTAGCCGGGTACGCACCGGGCCTGTTCCCGTTTTCAGGGAGAGATCCGGCAATGGGGTCATGTCCAGTTGTTTGCTCATACATTGCTTTCTTCTTTTTGTGTGACAGGCCCCACCCGATGGCGCTTGATACCGTGTAGCCGAAGCGGACGGTGGCCGGATGGGGAAGAAGCGAAAGCGTTAGAAACTGGGAACTGAGTCGATAATGGCCGCTTTTTTGTACTGATTAGCGAATCAGGATCAAAAAATGTTGCACTTTATGGTTCATAGAGACCAGAACGTGACTCAAGTAACATCTTCTCCAGCTGACCGCTGGCTTTCAGTTTGGCGAGCCCCCGATTGAAGGTTTTGACCAGCTCGTCAGCGTTGGCACGCTTGCGGCTGATCAACAGGTGACCTTCAACTTTCATCACGGGTTTTGAATGGGTTGCAAAGAGATCGACCGTGCTGGCCGGGTAGAACTGACGCAGGGAGTAGTAGCCGACATCTATGTTCTCCAGGGTCAGGTCGGCGCGGCCGGAGAGCAGCAGATCAAAGCTCTGGCGCAGCCGGGTGACGAACTGCACCTGCAGCGGAACCTGTGCGATGGCTGCAAAAAAATCTGCATTGTAGGTATAGCCACTGACCGCAGCCAGCTTGCGATCCGCCAGATCCTGATAGCTGCGCCATTCCAGCGGATCGGACTTGAGATAGAACCAGACGTAGGTTTCGCTCAGGATGGGATCGCTGTAGAGATGGGTTTTGCGCCGCTCGCTCGACTCATACCAGTGGACTGTGCCATCCACCACTCCCTCCTCCGACAAGCGAAAGGCCCGCTTCCAGGGCAGAAACTGAAACTTGACGCTCACCCCTTCACTCTTGAATGCCTCACTCACCACATGGGGGATAAGCCCCTGATATTTCAGCGTCTCGGAGCAGTAAGGGGGATACTCTCCCGTGGTCAGGGTCAGCTCCTGCGCCCAGAGCCCGTGACAAAAAAGGCTCCCCGCCAGCAACCAGCTTATTTTCATCCCGATGCCCTCTTGTTCTCTTTTCCCAACTATAGACCGCCCCCTTGAAAGGATTGCCGGATCGCCGGGGAACCGTTATGTTCCCCTTTTTCCAGGCGATCGCGCCGCGTCACAAGGATATGAAGATGCCCAGGCTAGACAGCATTCACCTCTACCCCATCAAATCGACTGCAGGTATGCCGCTGGCTCGCGCCCGGGTGACCCAGGAGGGGCTCGCGGGGGATCGCCGCTACATGGTGGTCAAACCGGACGGCACCTTTATCACCGCCCGAACCCATCCCCAACTGCAACAGGTCGTGGCTACCCCCATCGAAGGTGGCTTGCAACTGCGCTATCCGGGCTTTGAACCGCTCACCCTGCAAGAGGCCGACTTCAGCCGCGCCCCGCAAGCTACCGGAGTCTGGAGCGACCGTTTCACCGCCCTGCACACCGACCCCAAAGCCGATGGGTGGCTAAGCCGGGTGGCAGGGGAGACAGTGCAACTGCTCTGGCTGGGTGAAACCTCTGATCGCTTTCGCGAGAAGACCGGCACCCGGGTCAGCTTTGCCGACGGTTATCCGCTGCTGCTGATAAGCCAGGCCTCCCTTGAGGATCTCAATCTGCGCTCCGATGCGCTGCACCAGATGAGCCAGTTCCGTACCAATCTGGTGGCAAGCAATACCCAGCCCTTCGAGGAGGACAGCTGGGTGCGCATCCGCATCGGCGAAGTGGAATTTAAAGTGGTCAAACCCTGCAGCCGCTGCATCATGACCACGGTGGAAGCGGGCACCGATCGCTTCAACGCCCTGAAAGAGCCGCTGGCTACCCTCACCCGCTACCGCCGTGGCGAGGATGGCGAGGTCTACTTCGGCCAGAATCTGGTGGCGCTGAACGAAGGCTGGATTGAGGCAGGCAGCGAGATCGAGGTGCTGGAGCGTACCCGTCCGGTGGTCTATCCCGCCGCCGCACCGAAGAAGCGGGAGCTGGTCTGCGTGGCCCGCGAACCGCTGGCGCGGGATCTGGAGACCTTCTGGTTCGACGCCGCCGATGGCGAGCCCCTGCCCGACTACCTGCCGGGCCAGCATCTGCCCATCAGCCTCGATATCAAAAACGAGCGGATCCAGCGGCGCTATACCCTGAGCTCCACGCCGGATCACCCGGAGCGTTACAGCATCAGCGTCAAGAAGGTGGAGGGTGGCCGCATCTCCCACTGGCTGCACAAGCAACTGCAGGTGGGCGACCGGCTGCTGGCCGCCAACCCCGCTGGCGAGTTTCACTTAGGGTCCGAGCGCAACCTCCTGTTGCTCTCCGCAGGCTCCGGCGTCACCCCCATGCTGGCGATAGCCCGCACCCTGGCGCTACGCGGGGAGCTGGAAGAGGTTCACTTTATGCACCTGTGCCGCAGCGAAGCGGACATTCCCGCCGCCAGCGAACTGCACGCCATGGCGCAGCAGGGGATGACCCTCACCCTGATCCTGAGTCAGCCTGACAAACACTGGCTGGGGCTGCAAGGGCGACTCAATGATGAGCATCTGCAACTGGTCAAAGGGTTGGCCGAAAAAGAGGTCTTTATCTGCGGCCCCCACGGCTTTATGGCCGATGCTGCCGCCAAAGTTGCGGCCCTCGGCGTTCCGGCCACACGGATCAAACAGGAGAGTTTTGGCGGCGCCATTCTCTCGGTGGCCCGCCCCCATCAGGCGGTGCAACTGCGTATCGGCGCCCAAGCCTTTACCGGCAACAATCAGGGCACAGTGCTGGATCAGGCCAACAAGCAGGGAGTTGAGCTGCCCTGGAGCTGCCGCGCCGGCATCTGCGGCAGTTGCAAACAGACGCTGATCTCGGGCGAGGTGGATCACCCCGACGCCCCCGCCATCACCGCCGCCGAGCGGGCCGAGGGCAAGATCCTTGCCTGCTGCGCCGTGCCGCTCACAAACATCGTCATCAAATAAGGTGATCGAGCCACGAAAAGGCTGGCTGGGCCCCGATCCTGGCCGACCTTTTCCCCCCTGTCGACCCGCGGTTCCTCCATTCTCGTCTCTTTCTCGCCCCGCCTGCGCAACCATGCCGACGATGACTTCTATACTCACAGCAATAACAACAAAACCCCTCCGACGTAGCGGCCTTTGCCGTCTGACCAAGGGGGTTACCCGGTGAGAATAAGGACGCTCAAACCATGGAACAGAACAAACCCGCCTTTCAACTCAACCTCTTGCTCTCCGTCATCACCCTGATCCTGCTGTCACTGGTGTTTTTCGCCTACAGCTGGGCGGGTAAACAACTGGAAGAGAGTTATCGACAACAATATCTCTCCTACCTGCTGGCCGACGAGCTGCGCCAATCCTCCGATGACCTGACCCGACTCGGTCGCACCTACGTCATCACCAAGGATCCAGCCTACGAGCAGCAGTACATGCGGATACTGGCCATTCGCAACGGCGAACAGCCGAGACCGGATGGCTACAACCGTATCTATTGGGATTTTGTCGCGGCCAACGGCCAGAATCCTCGCCCCGACAGCAATGTTCGCCGCGGCCTGATCGATCTGATGAAGGATGCCGGTTTCACCGATGCTGAACTCGCCAAGCTCAACGAGGCCAAGAACAACTCGGATGCACTGGTCAACACCGAGGTGGCTGCCTTCAAACTGGTGCAGCAGACGGACGGTGATCTGGCCGCCAACCAGCAGAAGGCCATCGCCATGATGCATGACAAGGCCTATCACCAGAACAAGGGTCGCATCATGTCACCCATCGACGATTTCTACGTGATGATGGAGGGGCGCAACCAGGAGGCGGTCGAGAGTGCCACCGCCAATACCGACATGCTGCGCTACCTTTTTATCGCTCTGGGCCTGGTATTGATGTTCTTCCTCTGGCGCACATATCGCTCCCTGCTCGATCTGGTGGGCACCTCGGTCGAACAGCTCAAGACCGACCTCCATCTGCTGGCAGAAGGGGATTTCTCCCGCCCCATCAAGGTGCCCCAAGGCTCGAAAGAGAGTCTTATCGGCCTGCTTGGCACCACACAGAGCACCCTCAAGGGGATCATCGGCAAGGTATCCCACTCCACCGAGGAGTTGTCCAATTCGGCCGACAGCATCGCCCAGATAGCGGAGCAGACCGCCCAGTTCGCCACCGATCAGCAAACCAGTACCCAGACCATGGCCGCCGCCATCGAAGAGCTGGTGGTGAGCATCAGCCACCTCTCCGACAATGCCAGCCATGCAGACGAGCTCAGCAAGGTCTCAGCCGACACGCTGGAGGAGGGCTCCGGGGTCATCAAGGAGACGCTTGGCAGCATCGAGAATATCTCCACCACGGTCGGTGAAGCAGCCAGCACCATCGCAGAACTCAACAGCCATACCCAGCAGATCTCGGAGATCATCGGCGTTATCCGCGGCATCGCCGATCAGACCAACCTGCTGGCCCTCAACGCGGCTATCGAGGCGGCGCGGGCCGGTGAGCAGGGACGTGGCTTTGCGGTGGTGGCCGACGAAGTACGCAATCTGGCCAGCCGCTCGGCGGCCTCGACCCAGCAGATCACCGGGATGATCAGCAAGATCCAGAGCGGGGCGGATGCCTCTATCCGCAGCATGGAGAACACGGTCAACAACGTCTCCCGCGGGGTCACACTGGCCAACCAGACCGGGCAGGCAATCGCCAGCATCCAGAGCCACGCCTCCAATCTCACCGGTCTGATGGGAGAGATCAGCCACACCCTGCGCGAGCAGTCCACCGCCGCCAACGAGGTGGTCTCTACCGTCGGCAACATCACCTCCCTCTCGGAACAATCGGGGGACGCAGCCCGCCACGTGTCCCAAGAGGCAGCCAAGCTCAAGCAGCTGTCACGGGTGCTGCGCCAGGAGATGGGGCACTTCAAGCTTTAAAGAAGGCTGCAAAACAAAACGGCTGCCCCAAGGCAGCCATTTTTTATTCGGGGTTATCCCCTGTCATTCAGTATCTATCAACCACGCAGGGCGGCGATACGCTGCTCGATGGGCGGGTGGCTCATGAACAGTTCGCTCATGGAGCGCTTGCCGTTGATGCCAAAGGCCATCATTGAGCCTTCCAGCTGCGGCTCGGCACCGCGGGAAAGGCGCTCAAGGGCGGCAATCATCTTGTCGCGACCGGCCAGCTTGGCGGCACCGGCATCGGCACGGAACTCGCGCTGACGGCTGAACCACATGACGATGATGGAGGCCAGAATGCCGAACAACATCTCCAGCACAAACACGGTGATCATGTAGGCAAAACCACCGGTGCTGCTGCTCTCTTCCTCGTTGTTGGAACTGAAGAAGTTGCTGATGACGCCAGCCACGATGCGGGCGAAGAACATCACGAAGGTGTTCACCACCCCCTGGATCAGGGTCAGGGTCACCATGTCGCCGTTGGCAACGTGGCTCACCTCGTGGGCCAGTACCGCTTCCGCCTCGTCACGGCTCATGCTGTAGAGCAGGCCGGAGGAGACCGCCACCAGCGAATCATCGCGGCGGGCGCCGGTCGCAAAGGCGTTCATCTCGGGAGAGTCGTAGATCCCCACTTCCGGCATCTTGATACCCGCTTCGCGGGCCTGACGGGCAACAGTGCTCACCAGCCAGTGCTCGGTCTCGTTACGGGGTTGCTCGATGACCTGGACGCCATAGCTGCGCTTGGCCATCCACTTGGACATCAGCAAGGAGATAAAGGAACCCCCAAAACCGAACACGGCACAGAACATCAACAGCCCGGAAATGCTGGACTTGTTGATCCCCAGAACCGAGAACAGGATATTGAGTACCACCCCCAGCACCAGCATGACGGCCAGGTTGGTCACCAGGAATAGCATAATTCGCTTCATATAGACTCCTTGTGAGAATTAAAGACACGGAGAGAGATCACTCGACCTCCCTATCTCCATGTTATGGATGAATTTTAGGGAGACTCGATGAATGTTCGCTGAATGTGACGTCACAAGAGCGGAGAGATATCAAGCCGCCCCTGCAAATCAGCTTCAAATGGATTGTTTATAAAGGGAATTTCCCCCAGAAACGGGGCCGGTAACATCCCCCTCAGGGTGTCCAGATTTTCCTGATAGTGGCTCATGGCACTGTGAAGGCGATTAATAACCCATCCCGCCACTGGCAACCGATCGTTGCGAATGGCAGCAAAGGTGAGCAGTGCATGGTTGAGACAGCCCAGTTTGGCCCCCACCACCAAAATCACCGGCATGTTCTCCTGCTTGACCCAATCCGACAGCAGATGCTTGCGATCGAGCGGCAAATACCAGCCCCCTGCCCCTTCCACTACCGCCAGTTCGGCCCCGGCCTGTTCAATCTTGCGCAGCCCCTCGCTCAACCCCTGCATGGTGATGGGCTGGCGCGCCTCGCTGGCGGCAATGTGGGGCGCAATCGGTGGCTCATAAGCGAACGGATTGACCACCTCATAGGGCAGCGGCAGGCTCGCCGCCTCCTGCAACAGAACGGCATCCAGGTTGCGCAGCCCGTCCGGGGTGCGGGCACATCCGGCAGAGACCGGCTTGTAGCCCGCGCACTTGATTCCCTGTGCGCTGAATTCGCGCAGCAGGGTACGCGCCACCAGTGTCTTGCCCACATCGGTATCGGTGCCGGTGATAAAGAATGATTTCATACGGTTCTCTCCTTGGCAGGGCCCATTGACTACCCTGCACACAATACGATTCCCGGCGCTCAACGAGGCTTGCTAAGACGGCCGAGGCACACCCGATAACTGGCGACCAGCCTGCCATCGGGCTGGCGAAACGCCTCATACGCCTGCGCCAGCTGCTGCAATCTGGCGCGACCGCTCAGACCGGCCGGGGCGGCACTCCCCTGATTGTCATTGATCTGATTGGCCCCAATCCCCTTGAGATCGCGCAACAACTGCGGCAATTCAAGATAGGCGAGATCCCAGGTGATACAACGCAGCTCGGGAGCAGATACCCCGGCGCTCGCCAGCGCCTGCTCCAATTGTGGCAGGCTGAGGAAGCGATTGACATGGGCGCGACCATCAAGCTGCTGCCAGGCGGCTCGCAACTGCCAGAGCGACTCATCGAGCAGGGTCGAGAAAAAGATCTGGCCGCCCGGTTTGACCACTCGCAGCAACTCGCCAAAAGCCTGGGCCGGACGCTCGCACCACTGCAACGCCAGACTGGAGAAAACCCAGTCGAACGCGTTATCGGCGAAAGGAAGCTGCTCCGCATCGCCGCAGAGCAGGCGAGCACCGCTGTCACGCAAGGCGGCCTGCGCCAGCATGCCGGGGGCAAGATCCAGTCCCACCAGCTGATGACAACGGTTCGCCAGTTGGGGCAAGAAAAAGCCGGTGCCGCAGCCCAGATCCAGCCCGCTCACCGTCAGATCAGTGCCAACCGGCCTGCTCGGCATCCATTCCAGCAACGCCTGCCCCACCTCCTGCTGAAAGCGGGCATGGGCATCGTAATGACGAGCGGCGGCGCCAAAACGGCGAGCAAGTTGCGCCTTGTCGACCGTTTGAAAACGCTCAGCCATAGTGAGTCTCCCCAAGCGTTGTAACTGCAGGGCAGACCCCCAAGGCATCGAGCAGGCGATCCACATCCTGCTCGCGGTGAGCCGCGCTCAGGGTAATGCGCAGCCGGGCCGTACCGACTGGCACCGTGGGCGGGCGGATGGCGCTCACCCAGACGCCGCATTCGCGCAGCCGTTCTGCCAGTTGCAGGGCAACACTGCTCTCTCCCACCTGCAGCGGCTGGATCGGGGTATCGCTCGCACCGAGTTGCCAACCCAACGCCTCTGCCCCTTGCCGGAAGCGGGCGATGAGCTTACCAAGATGGGAGCGGGCCTCATCGGCGGCACGCACCAGCTCGATGCTCTTGCTGACTGCGCAAGCCTGCGCCGCCGGCATATGGGTGCTGTAGACATAGTGGCGGGCGAAGTTGACCAGATACTCCACCAGCTCGCGGCTGCCGCCGACAAAAGCGCCAGCCACACCAAGCGCCTTGCCAAAAGTGCCCATCTGGATGTGTACGCTGGCCGGATCTACCTCCTGCGCCGCCAGAGTGCCGCTCCCCTCGGGCCCCATCACGCCGAGACCATGGGCATCGTCGATCATCAGCCAGTTGCCGCTCCGGGCGGCGAGGGTTGCGAGCTCACCCCAGGGGGCCTGATCCCCGTCCATGCTGAACACCCCTTCCGAGACAATCAGTCCGCGATTGGGCTCAAGCTGCCGCTCAAGGGCCTCCATGTCGTTGTGGGCAAAGCGCTTCATCTTGCAGGGAAGCTGGCTGCCCATCTCCTGCAGGGAGGCGTGGTTGAGTTTGTCCTGCCACAGCAGATGCTCCTTGCCGAGCAGCGCTTTGAGCACCGCCTGATTGGCCGAAAAACCGCAGTTGAACAGCAGCACCGCCTCCACCCCGAGCCACTCGGCCAGGGTCTCCTCAAGCTGTTGGTGGGCACGGCTGTAACCGGTCACCAGCGGCGAGGCGCCGGAGCCCGTGCCATAACGCTCAATCCCCGCGTTGAAGGCGGCCTTGATGGCGCCGTGATCCGCCAGTCCCAGATAGTCGTTGGCGGAAAAGTTGAAGTATTCGCGCCCTGCAACCCTGAGCCGCCCGCCACTCGCCCCGTCGGTCGCGATGCGGTTGCGCAGCAGACCCACCTGCTCGCGCTCGGCCAGCGCCGTGCCCAACACAAAGGGGCCCGTTACTGCTGGGCCAGTCATGACCGCACGACCCCTGCTCGGGGGCGGGTGGCGTCATAAAACATTTCGGCAGGTTCACTCTGGCGGCTCACCTCGGCCAGCAGCTCCTCTTCTTGAACCTGATCCGGCTTCTGGGCCCGCTGGGCGGGACGAATGCCGAGCCGCTTGAACAGCTGCATGTCGCTGTTTTCGTCCGGGTTGGGGGTGGTCAGCAGTTTGCAGCCGTAGAAAATGGAGTTGGCCCCCGCCATAAAGCACATGGCCTGCATCTGCTCGTTCATCTTTTCTCGCCCGGCGGAGAGACGCACATGGGAGGCGGGCATCATGATCCGCGCCACGGCGATGGTGCGGATAAATTCGAACGGATCGAGGTTCTCCTCGTTCTCCAGCGGCGTCCCCTTTACCTTGACCAGCATGTTGATGGGCACACTTTCGGGGTGACGGGGCAGGTTGGCCAGCGCCATCAAGAGGCCCGCCCGATCTTTCGCCTGCTCGCCCATGCCGACGATACCGCCGGAGCAGACCTTCATGCCCGCGCCGCGCACATGCTCCAGGGTATCGAGCCGGTCCTGATAGGTGCGGGTGGAGATGATCTCGCCGTAGAACTCCGGCGAGGTGTCGAGGTTGTGGTTGTAGTAATCGAGCCCCGCGGCCCCCAGACGCGCCGCCTGATCGGCGGTGAGCATCCCCAGGGTCATGCAGGTCTCCATCCCCAGCCCCCGCACCTCCTCGATCATCCGGATGATGTAGGGCATGTCCTTCTCTTTGGGGTTGCGCCAGGCGGCCCCCATGCAAAAGCGTGACGAGCCGTTGGCCTTCGCTTCACGGGCCCGCTCCAGCACCTTCTCCACCTCCATCAGCCGCTCGGCTTCGAGCCCGGTGTGGTAACGGGCGCTCTGGGGGCAGTATTTGCAATCTTCCGGGCAAGCGCCGGTCTTGATGGAGAGCAAAGTACTCACCTGCACTTCATTCGGGTCAAAGTGGGCGCGGTGGACGGTCTGGGCCTGAAACAGCAGATCGTTGAACGGCAGGGCAAACAGGGCCTGAACCTCGACGAGAGTCCAGTCATGACGAAGGGCGTGACCGCCCGCTGTGAGAGCATTCATACATGGCTTCCGGTTGTTATTAGTGGGATCCTGCGCCCGCCATCTTGGGATGGACGGCCACAAAACCCGCCGCCGGGCCTGCGCGCTCAGGGTGATGCGCAGTGCCAAGTGGCTGAAATTGTTGGCTAGTGTAGAGAGCACGCGTAGACTGTCAACACCGACCAGATCAAACCAATTGACAATAGAACAACAAATGACCAACCAAGAATTCGACCTGCACCACATCTGGCACCCCTATACCTCCCTCACTCACCCCCTGCCCTGCTATGAAGTGGCCAGCGCCAAAGGGGTGAAGATCACTCTCAGCGATGGCCGCGAACTGGTGGATGGCATGAGCTCCTGGTGGGCTTGCGTGCACGGCTATCAGGTGCCGGAGTTGGACGCCGCCGCCACTGCCCAGCTCGGCAAGATGTCTCACGTGATGTTTGGCGGCCTCACCCACGCCCCGGCGGTCGAGCTCTGCCGCAAGCTGGTGGAGATCACTCCGAAGGGGCTTGATCGGGTATTTCTGGCCGATTCCGGCTCGGTGGCAGTGGAAGTGGCGCTCAAGATGGCCCAGCAGTACTGGCACGCCAAGGGGACGCCCAGAGCCAAATTTGTCGCCCTGCGCAGCGGCTATCACGGCGACACCTTTGGCGCCATGAGCGTCTGCGATCCCGATGGCGGCATGCATGAGCTCTACAAGGGGTTTCTGCCGGAACACTATTTTGTCGATGCGCCCAGCTGTCGCTTCCACGCCGAGTGGGACGAGCAGTGCGTGGTGGGGCTGGCGACACTCATGGCCGATCATCACGAGGAGATCGCCGCCATCGTGCTTGAGCCCATAGTGCAAGGCGCTGGCGGCATGCGCTTCTATCACCCCCGCTACCTGCAGTGGGTGCGCGCCCTGTGCGACGAGTTCGGTGTGCTGCTGATTGCCGACGAGATTGCCACCGGCTTTGGCCGCACCGGCCAGCTGTTTGCCTGCGACTGGGCGGGGATCAGCCCCGACATCATGTGTCTGGGCAAGGCGCTTACCGGCGGCTACCTCACCCTCTCGGCGACCCTGACCACCGAGCATGTCGCCCGCATCATCTGTGACGGCAAGGCCGGCGTCTTTATGCACGGCCCCACCTTTATGGGCAACCCGCTTGCCTGCGCGGTGGCCAACGCCTCCATCGAGTTGCTGCTGACCTCACCTTGGCAGGAGCGGGTGCGCGCCATCGAGCATCAGTTGCGTACCGAGCTGGTAGAGCTGACCCTGCACCCGGCGGTCGCGGATGTGCGAGTGCTCGGCGCCATCGGGGTGGTGGAGATGAAAGAGCGGGTGGATGTAGCGCGCATCCAGCGCAAGTTTGTCGAACTGGGCGCCTGGATCCGCCCCTTTGGCAAGCTGGTCTACCTGATGCCCCCGTTCGTCATCACCCCTGAAGAGCTGCGGGTATTGACCGGCGCCATCCGTCAGGCCATCACCGAAGGCGAGTTTTAAGGCATGCAGCGGGCGGCCATCGCAGCCGCCCGTTTGACTACCAGCATTTGATATATAAAGAGGGCAACTTTATCCACTTCAGTGCAGTTTCACTTGCCGTAATGTGAGCAAAACACCAGACCTGAGGCCCCAAGAGGGGTAAACTGCTGCGGTTTTACCATCAAGAAAGACTGCTCATGCGCCTCTCCATTGCTGCCAAAATCAACTTTTTCCTGCTCTTCATCTTCTCCATGGTACTGGTCTTCTCCGCAGCCTATCAGGCGGTGCGCGAGCGCGATCTCATCCTGACCCTCATCAAGGAGCAGAGCCGCGAGCAGACCGAAGCCTATTTCGACGGCCTCAACATGCTGATGCTGACCGGCAAGATGGATGCCCGCGATACCCTGCGCGGCAAGTTTCTCGACCACGCCCATGTGGAGGATGCCCGCATCGTCCGTGGCGACGCGGTGAGCAAACAGTTCGGGCCTGGACGGGAGACAGAGCAGGTAAAAGATGAGTTTGATGAGCTGGCTCTGGCGGGCAAAGGGAGTCTGGAGGTGGTGCACAACGGCATGCACAGCCGTCTGGTAGTGACCCGACCGCTACTAGCCAAGAAGGATTTTCGCGGCACCGACTGCACCAGCTGTCATCTGGTGCCGGAGAACACTGTGCTCGGTGCGGTGCGCTTTGACTACTCCCTCGATTCGCTGTTTACCCGGGTCGAGCAGAATATCCTCACCTCGGCGCTGATCCTCACCGGCATCTTCGGGATGGGACTGCTGCTGACCCTCTGGGTCATCCGCACCTGGATCGTGCGCCCCCTCAACCA
The DNA here is from genome assembly GCF_049171775.1 of Aeromonas sp. 603404. Classification (NCBI taxonomy): domain Bacteria; kingdom Pseudomonadati; phylum Pseudomonadota; class Gammaproteobacteria; order Aeromonadales; family Aeromonadaceae; genus Aeromonas; species Aeromonas sp. 603404. The sequence goes on along the minus strand of NZ_JAAKPE010000002.1, from coordinate 344,798 downwards.
GTTGACCCGCTCCATGGAAGAGGCCACCGACTTGCACGACTTCGGCCACCGGCTGGAGGGGGATGACGGCGACGAGATTGGCCGGGTGGCGGTGGCCTACAACCAGATGCTCGACAGTGTGGAGCGCCAGCTCGGCAAGCGACCGCTCGGCGGCAAGCCGGGAGCTCGCCCTGGCGAATAGCGGACCACACCGCCCGGCATCGGCTAACCGGTGTAATAGAACAGCAGACAAGCAATAAGGATCAGCAGCAGGATCGCCAGATTGACGTGATAGGCATCATCCCTGCGCCGACTGCGCCGCCGCTCCAGCAGCAGTACAGCCAGGGTCAGCAAGCTGCAACCCCACAGGCCATGCACCAACCAGGGAGTGAGTGCGGGATCCCAGTAATCGCGTACCTTGATGCCGCCGTAAACCAGAAAACCATATGCAATCTCCGGCCTAGCATAGTGATAGAGCGCAAGCAGCACGATAAAACCGCACCAGCAGATCAGCACCATTGCTCGCAACAGTCGTGTCAGCCAATCCGGCCCTTGTCGCCGCTCTTTCACTCGCATCTCCTGTCCCGAGGGAACCCTGCTTGGGTGAACCATGCTGAAAACCCCACCAGAGTCCGACATTTTTGCTTGTTTATCAAACCCGCGCGGGTAAGATTGACGGCTTAGTCTGCCATGGTGGGCCATCTGTGCCCGGGCCAGACTCCCTAGTGTTGCAAATAGCGCTGCAAGAACAAGCTGGAGACAATATTTCGATGACGCACGCATCCGTAGTTGATGTGCTGACCGGTAAATATGCGGTTGGCACCACCCTGACTGTACGAGGGTGGATCCGGACTCGCCGTGATTCCAAGGCGGGGATCTCATTTTTGGCCATTTCCGATGGCTCCTGTTTCCATCCGGTACAGGCCGTCGTCCCCAATACCCTGGCCAATTACGAGAATGAAGTGCTGCGTCTGACCACCGCCTGCTCCGTGGAAGTGACTGGCATCATCGCCGAATCCCAGGGCAGCGGCCAGGCTTTCGAACTGCAGGCCACCGATGTGAAGGTCGTCGGCTGGGTCGAAGATCCCGATACCTACCCGATGGCCGCCAAGCGCCACAGCATCGAGTACCTGCGTGAACAGGCTCACCTGCGCCCGCGCACCAACATCGTGGGTGCCGTGACCCGGGTTCGCCACTGCCTGGCGCAAGCTATCCACCGCTTCTTCCACGAAGAGGGCTTTGTCTGGGTTGCGACCCCGCTCATCACCGCCTCTGATACCGAAGGGGCCGGCGAGATGTTCCGTGTCTCTACCCTGGATCTGGAAAACCTGCCGCGTACCGACGCCGGCAAGGTGGACTACAACGAAGATTTCTTCGGCAAAGAGGCCTTCCTGACCGTATCCGGCCAGCTGAACGCCGAAACCTATGCCTGCGCCCTCTCCAAGGTCTATACCTTCGGGCCGACCTTCCGCGCTGAAAACTCCAACACCAGCCGTCACCTGGCCGAGTTCTGGATGGTTGAGCCGGAAGTGGCCTTCAACAATCTGGAAGATAACGCCGCCCTGGCCGAAGCCATGCTGAAGTATGTCTTCAACGCCGTCCTGACCGAACGTCGCGACGATCTGGAGTTCTTTGCCCAGCACGTAGACAAGGATGCCATCGGCCGTCTGGAGCGTTTCGTCGCCTCCGACTTCGCCCAGATTGATTACACAGATGCCATCGAAGTGCTGAAAAACTGCGGCAAGAAGTTCGAGTTCCCGGTCTCCTGGGGCATCGATCTCTCCTCCGAGCACGAACGCTATCTGGCCGAGGAGCACTTCAAGTCTCCGGTGGTGGTGAAGAACTATCCGAAAGATATCAAGGCCTTCTACATGCGCCTCAACGACGACGGCAAGACCGTTGCCGCGATGGACGTACTGGCACCGGGCATCGGCGAGATCATCGGTGGTTCCCAGCGTGAAGAGCGTCTGGACGTGCTGGATGCCCGCCTGGCCGAGATGGGCCTGAACAAGGAAGATTACTGGTGGTATCGCGACCTGCGTCGCTTCGGTACCGTGCCGCACTCCGGCTTCGGTCTGGGCTTCGAGCGTCTGGTGGTCTACGTGACCGGCATGGGCAACGTCCGCGACGTGATCCCGTTCCCGCGAACTCCGCGTACCGCCGAGTTCTGATCAGCGGCATATTGCCACTACATTGCAAAAGCCGTCCTCAGGGTCGGCTTTTTTATTACCCCCGTTATGGGTAATACTCAGAACCAATCGACACAAGGAATGGGTCGTTCATGGGATATCGTCGGCTTCTGACACTCTTGCTGCTCTGGCTCCCCCTGCAATTGCGGGCAGAACCCGTGCACCTGACCACCCTGGAGTGGCCCCCCTATACCAGCCAGCATCTCCCTGATGGTGGCCTTACCGGCCATATCGTCAAGCGTGCATTTGCCGAAGCGGGGCTGGAGGTTCAGTTTGACTTCTACCCCTGGCATCGAGCCATGTTGCTGGCATCCGATCCCGCCCAGCACTACAGCGGCTACTTCCCCAAATACTTCGCCGATGATCTGGATAAACGGTGGCATATTTCCACCAGCGTGGGCAGTAGTGTGCTGGGCATGGCGCAGCAAGCCGGCCCCCCTATCCACTGGCAGCGACTCGAAGATCTCGCTTCCTACCGGATTGGGGTCGTCGCAGGTTATATCAATACCCGTGAATTTGATGCCCTGATGGCCAGCAAGCGCCTCAACACCTTTGCCGTGGACGACGATCACCTCAACCTGCGAAAATTGCAGCGCGACCGGCTCGATCTGGCCGTGATCGACCGGGATGTTTTCTACTGGCTCACCTATCACGATGACAAACTCCACCCCGAACAGCTGCAGTTCAACCCGAAGATCCTCGGGTACAAGAGCCTGCACATCATGTTCCGTCCCGATCAACAGCAACTGCAACAGCGAGTGAACAATGCGCTAGCCAGACTCGATATCAAGCAGCTGAGCGAACAGTATCAGCGTCGCTATCTGCTATCAGCACCCGCCCCCCGATGAGCAGAGTCGCAGAACACCCCATTTGTCAAAAAAGATATCTTTAACCCGTGTTTTTACAGCCTCTTCTCCCCTGACCCGGGCCTTTTTCCACAACTTCCTTACCAACGCATTCCCCATCACAACGCCTCTGGTTGCACTCTGATGGGCTGGCCCCGAGTGATACCACTTGGTGACAAAAATGATGTTTTTGTTAGTACGTGGTTTTTAAGTGGTTTAATCAAAAATTCATCGAGTTATTGAAGTAACTCAATTTTTTCACTTTTTCAGGGGAGCAGAATAGCAACTAACCCTTTCGGGCTAAATAAAACAGACAATGACAATTCATGGTTCAGGCTACCCGCGGCAATATGGGTTGAATCACACGAGGTAACGGAATGATCTTGATGGAATTTTTAGTGGTACTCGGCTGCTTGCTGCTGGGTACCCGCTTTGGGGGCATGGGACTCGGTCTCATCAGTGGTATCGGTCTCTTCCTGCTGACCTTCGTCTTCGGCCTGGTGCCGGGCGAACCGCCTGTTCAGGTAATGCTGACCATTCTGGCGGTGATCGGCTGTGCCGCCACCCTGCAGACTGCCGGTGGCCTCAACCTGATGATGCAAGTGGCCGAGCGCCTGCTGCGCCGTCACCCGCAATACATCACTATCCTGGCGCCGCTCACCACCTGGACCCTCACCTTCCTGTGCGGTACCGGCCACGTGGTCTACACCATGTTCCCCATCATCGCTGACATCGCGCTGCAGAAGAACATCCGTCCCGAGCGTCCGATGGCCGTGGCCTCCGTTGCCTCCCAGATGGCCATCTGCGCCTCCCCGGTCTCCGTTGCCGTGGTCTCCATGGTCTCCATTCTGGCGGCCGGTCATGGTATCGGTCAGGCTTACGGCCTGCTCGACATCCTGATGATCGCCATCCCCTCCTCCCTGACCGGTGTCATCGTGGCGGCCCTGTGGAGCCTGCGTCGCGGCAAGGATCTGGACAAGGATGAAGAGTTCCAGGCCAAGATCAAAGACCCGGAGCAGCGCGCCTTCATCTACGGTGGTGGCGAGACCCTGCTTAACACCAAGTTCCCGAAAGAGGCCTACTGGTCTACCTGGATCTTCTTCGCCGCCATCGCTGCCGTGGTATTGCTCGGCGCCAACGAAGGTCTGCGCCCGGTATTCACCATCAAGGACAAAACCGGCCCGCTCTCCATGAACCTGGTGATCCAGATGATGATGCTGATCGCCGGTGCCATCATCCTGATGCGCTGCAAGGTCAAGCCGGGCGAGATCGCCAACGGTGCCGTCTTCAAGGCGGGCATGGTCGCCATCTTCTCCGTATTCGGGGTGGCATGGATGAGTGAGACCTTCTTCCAGGCCCACATGCCGCTGCTCAAAGAGACCCTGGCCCATGTGGTACAGGCCCAGCCCTGGACCTACGCCCTGGTGCTGTTCCTCATCTCCAAGCTGGTAAACAGCCAGGCCGCCGCTCTCACCGCCATCGCCCCCATGGGTCTGGCGCTGGGTGTGGAGCCGAAGCTGCTGATCGCCTTCCTGCCGGCGAGCTACGGCTACTTTGTGCTGCCGACCTACCCGAGCGATCTGGCCTGTATCGGTTTCGACCGCTCCGGCACCACCCGCATCGGCAAGTTCATCATCAACCACAGCTTCATCATTCCGGGGCTGATCGGGGTGGTGACCTCCTGCTCGCTGGGCTTTATCCTCACCAGCATCCTGCTCTAATCGCAGCGGCGTTTACCACGCTATTGCAATACAGGCCCCCACTTCGGGGGCCTGCTTTTTTCCCGCTCCGTTACCTCAACCATTTCCCCGCCGCCATTTCCGGACACTATGCCTTTACCTCTGCTCCCGCCGCTGGGTAGCATGCCCCCTCGTTCACCACCGGAATCTCATCCATGTCTCGCGTCATCCTGCTCTGGAGCGGTGGCAAAGATGCCATGCTGGCCCTCTGTCATGCCCGTCAAGCGGGCCATCAGGTGGTGGCACTGGCCACCTTTGCGCCGCCAGAGCCCCGATTTCTCGCTCACCCCTTGCCGCTGGTGCGCCGTCAGGCGGAAGCCCTCGGGCTGCCCCATCTGCTGGTCACCATAGAAGCACCGTTCGATCTCGGTTATGAGCGGGAACTGGCACGGCTCAAGGAGGAGTGGCAACTCGATGGCGTAGTCACCGGCGATATCGACAGCGTGGGCGGCGCACCAAACTGGATCCGCGAGCGCTGCCGCCCGCTTGGTCTCACCGTCCACACCCCGCTCTGGCAGCAATCTCGTCAAGCCTTGCTGGCGGATATGCGGGCGCGCGGCATCGTCGCCCACCTCTCCTGCGTCGATACCCGGGTGCTGGCTCCCGAGTGGACTGGACGCACCCTCGATGCCGCCACCCTCGCCGAGTTACAACAACTGGCCGAGCGCGAAGGCTTCGATGCCTGCGGCGAGCAGGGGGAGTACCACACCATGGTGACTGACGGCCCGGGCTTTGCGGCCCCGCTGCGCCTCGATGGCTGGCTGGTGGCGCGGCAGGATCATCTGGCCTATCTGGCCGAACCACAGGGGTAACAGCCTCAGGCCATCTGGCCAACTCACTCAGCGCGCGAAAAATCGAGATAAAAAAACGGGAGGCAACAGCCTCCCGTTTGGATTTGAGCGGACCAGTTTTGAGCGGGCCATGACGACCCGAACAAGGGATAAACCGGCTTATTTCGCCAGCTTGCTCAGCACCCGCTGCAGCAGGCGGATGCGCGGTTCGATGCTCTCCAGCAGCAGGAACTCCGCCTCCGAGTGGAAGCCGCCGCCCATGGGGCCGAAGCCATCCAGCGACGGCACACCCGCGGCGGCGGTAAAGTTGGCATCCGAGCCGCCACCGGCCTCCAGCCAGTTGAAGGGGATCCCCTCCTCCTTGGCTGCCGCCTCCACCAGCGCCATCAGCGCCTCGGTGTCACCGCTCGGTCGCATCGCCGGCTTGAAGGTCTGGCGATCCACCTCGACCCGACAACCCGCGAGGAAGGGGTTGTTGGCCATAAAGGTGAGCCGGTCGTGCACCGCAGCGGCCTCTTCGTTGCTCCAGAAGCGCAAATCCACGATCGCCTCGGCAAAGTCCGGCACCACGTTAACGCCAGTGCCACCCTGTACCACGCCGACGTTCATGGTGGTGCCCGTGGTCATGTTGACCTGCTCGTTGATGGCCAGTACCCAATGCGCCAGCTCGGTGATGGCGGAGATCCCTTCGGTGAGGGCCGAACCGGCGTGGGACGCCTTGCCGTGGAAGGTGATGCGGTACTTGGCATTGCCCTTGCGGGCGCTGATGAGATCCCCGTTGGGACGGGCTGCCTCGGCCACCAGCACGCAGCCGCTCTGTTTGGCCTTCTCCACCAGCCAATCTTTCGACCAAGGGGAGCCAATCTCTTCGTCGCAGTTGTAGCAGACCAGCACCTTGAGCTTGGCAAGCAATGCCGGATCCATCTCTTTGAGGGCATACCAGATAGAGAGCAGGCCGCTCTTCATGTCCGACACACCGGGGCCAAAGGCTTGATTGCCTTCAATCTTGAGCGGGCGCTTGGCCGCCGTCCCCTCGGGGAAGACGGTATCCATGTGGCCGCACAGCATCACGTCGTAGTGATCGGCACCCGGCGCATTGGTGATCTCGAGGCAGGGGCCGCACTCGGCAGCAAACTGGTGGCGAGTCACCTGCCAGCCGATGGCCTCATATTTCTCGGTCATGATGTCGGCCACCTTCGCTACTCCGGCCGGGGTGCGAGTACCGCAATCGAGGTTGATGAGCGGGGCCAAATCGGCCAGATAGTTATCGAGGGAAAACGGGCTCTTTACAACTGTCATTATCTCCTCCATGCAACAATCAGCGTTGATGGCCGATCGTCTATTGCAACAATGCGACACAGTGAGAAAAAGGCGGGCAGCCATGCCACCCGCCCGACCGGTAAATTCCAAACACCACTACATAACCCACATCACTACATAAACAGCAGATAGTTGAGGGTCAGCGCCGTCACCAGCGCCCCCGCCATCGGCACGCTGGTGCGCTTGACCACGGTAAAGGGCGATACCTTGGCAATCCCCGCACAGGCGATCAGTACCGCTGCGATGGGAGAGACGGTACGGCCGATACTGGAAGCGAGCTGCATCGGCAGCAGCATGGTCACCGCCGGTACGCCAAACTTGGCTGCCACCGCCGGTGCCAGGGTAGAGAAGCTGAGGAACGCCGCATTGCCGGAGCCCATGATGACCGCCGCCACCATGATCAGCGCCACCATCACCAGGGTCATCAGACCGCTGCCGATACCGGCATTGCTGGCAGAGTGCAGCAGGGTATCGATGGCGCCGATGGCCTTGAGAGATTCGGCAAACAGCTCGGCACAGACGATCAGCGCCACCACGGGGCCAAACACCTTGCCCATACCATCGAGGAAGCTCGACAGCCCCGCGAATGCGGTACGCACCGAGCGGCTACGCAGCAGCTCGCACAGCATGCCGATAAAGACCGACAGCAGCATGGCCACCTCCACGCTCATCTTGATGTCGCTCACCAGCAGCTTGGAGAAGGTCATCATCAGCACGAAGGGGATGATCGGCAGCAGGGCATACCAGGTGGGCGCCTGCACGCTCTCGGTGCCCTGTTCGTCCAGCTCGGCGTGATCGCCGCGATGGAGCGCCGGATCCCAGCCATCCTTGCGATCGCAGTGACGCTGCCAGAAGAAGTGCAGCACCATGGTCACCAGCAGCATGGGGGCCACCAGCCAGATCTGGTAGTCGACAAAATAGCTGGTCGGATCCATGCCGGATTGACCGGCGGAGAAGATGGCGTTGGTCTGGGTCGGGCCAATTTCAAACGCCTGTGAGGTGGCGATGACGCCACAGGCGGAGGCCGGGCTGATGCCGAGGTTGCGCATCACCGGATACATGGTGACCATCAACAGCAGGCCAAGGCCGGTAGCGGAGGTGACGAACAGGGAGACGAATACCGCCACCAGATAGCAGATGGAGAGCATCAGGTAGCTGGACTGGATGCCTGCCACCGGTTTGACCGCCACCCGCACCAGCGCCTGGGAGGCACCGATATGGGACATGTAGGTGGCAAAACCCGCCACCGCCATGATGGTGAGGCCGAGGCCCGCCGCGCGGTAGGAGAAGATCCCCTTGAACACTTCGAACAGGTCGAACAGGGCGAAACCGGTGCTCTTGTCAGCGGGGAGAATGGGGTGCAGCCCCAGCCAGTAGGCCACCGCAAAAATGGCCATGCCCGCCAGCGCCAGCACCGCCTGCGGGTTGTAATCCTTGATGATGCCGTAGACCACGGCGACCAGAACGAGCAAGACGAATAAAAGTTCCAATATTCACTCCTGATAAATTTATCGAAGAGCGAAATCTAGTGATCTGACCACTGTTTGCCTTTGATCCCTATCAATAAAGGTGCCGTCACCGTGATTCATTAGCATAATATGTCGGCCATGTAACAATTTTTCGTTATTTCAACTACCGGAAAACCTTTATCACCCCATATCCGGGAATTGTGTGACGCGACTCCCCTCTTTTTTGCGTTGGATCAACATATGACGGCGCCGAACTGGCGAAGATGCGCTTCGACATATAGCGACCATTTCGCGCCGGAGAGAGTTATGACAAGCCAAGCCACCGCAGGTGCTTCGACCTGCGACTACAAGCTGTGGGACATCCTCGTCGAGTCTGCAAAGGAACGCACTACCATTCGTTACTCCAAACTGGCCAAGCAGGCCGGGCTGGAGCAGTGCCAGGATGAACTGCGCACCCTGCTGCAACGCATCCGCATGTACTGCACCGAAAACAACCTGCCGATCCTCTCCGCCATCGTGGTGGACGACGTGGGCAAATACACTGGCCTCTCTTCCAGCCTGCCTGATGCACCTTGGGAACGGGCCCGGGTCTTTGACCATGAGTGGACCACCCTGCACTGATTGAGGTGCTTGATGATGCCGACCAAAACGCGCCCGCTGGCGCGTTTTGGCTATCTGGTGTTTGCCCCCTTCTCTTTTTCTCCTGCAATAGTCGATCTTCTCCCGCAATACCCAACCCCATCGGGCACACCAGCCCCACAGCTTCTGACTTTGTGCTCAAAATCGCCGTTCAGGTGTGACCAGTTCCGGCAAAACCCGCGAGCCGGACCATCGGCGTTGCCATGGGATTGCCACAATGCCAGAATCGGGCACTTGCACTCTGTTGATTCGGATTTTCGGGCGCGGCCACAGCCAGCGCCCACAAGAGAAGGACTCCCCATGGCCATCACCCTCTATGGCATCAAGAACTGCGACACCATCAAGAAAGCCCGCAAGTGGCTGGATGAGGCCGGTATCGACTACCGCTTTCACGACCACCGCGCCGACGGCCTGAACCCGGACGATCTGGACAGCTGGCTGGCAAAACTCGGCTGGGAAGCCCTGCTCAATAGTCGCGGCACCACCTTCCGCGCCCTGCCGGATGAGGCCAAACAGGGGCTCGACACCGCCAAGGCGCGCGCCCTGCTGCTGGAGCACCCGGCCATGATCAAGCGCCCGCTGCTCGACCGTGACGGCGAACTGACTCTGGGCTTCAAGGCTGATCACTACCAATCCCTCTTCTCCCGTTAAGGACAACTAAGGACAACTGATGTCGGATGTCATCGCACTGGCCAAGGATCTGATCCGCCGCCCCTCCGTTACCCCCCTCGATGAAGGGTGCCAGACCCTGATTGCGGAGCGCCTCGCCAGGATCGGGTTCGTCATCGAGCCCATGGTGTTTGAGGACACCACCAATCTCTGGGCCCGCCGTGGCAGCGAGGGGCCACTGTTCTGCTTCGCCGGTCACACCGACGTGGTGCCCGCCGGGCCGCTGGACAAATGGCACACCCCACCGTTCGAGCCGACCATCAAGGATGGTGTGCTCTACGGGCGCGGCGCCGCCGACATGAAGGGCTCGCTGGCTTCTATGGTGGTGGCGGTCGAGCGCTTCGTGGCCGAGCATCCGGATCACACAGGGTCCATCGCCTTTCTCATCACCTCCGATGAGGAGGGGCCCTTTATCAATGGCACCACCCGGGTGATCGACACCCTGGAGGCCCGCAACGAGAAGATCCGCTGGTGCATCGTTGGTGAACCCTCCTCCACCGCCGTGGTCGGGGATGTGGTGAAGAACGGCCGCCGCGGCTCCATCACCGGCGATCTGCTTGTGCGCGGGGTGCAGGGGCATGTGGCCTATCCACATCTGGCTGACAACCCGATCCACAAGGCGGCGCCAGCGCTGGCCGAGCTTGCCGCAACCGTGTGGGATGAGGGCAACGCCTACTTCCCGCCCACCAGCTTCCAGATCGCCAACATCTCGGCCGGCACCGGCGCCTCCAACGTCATTCCGGGCGAGCTGCAGGTGCAGTTCAACTTCCGCTTCAGTACCGAACTGACCGACATAGATATCCGTGAGCGGGTCGAAGCGCTGCTGGATAAACATGGCCTCGATTATCAGCTGAGCTGGACCCTCTCCGGCCAGCCGTTCCTCACCGACACCGGCAAACTGTTGGCAGCGGCGGTCTCCGCCATCGAGGCGGTCAATGGCCAGCAGCCAGCCCTGCTCACCACCGGCGGCACCTCGGACGGGCGCTTTATCGCCCCCACCGGCGCCGAGGTGATTGAGCTTGGCCCCGTCAACGCCACCATTCACAAGGTGAACGAGTGCGTGAAGGCGGACGATCTGGATCTGCTGGCCGACATGTACCAAGGGGTGCTCGAGAGATTGCTGGCATGACGCAGGAACAACTGCTGGGGCTCGACGAGAGCCACCTTATTCTGGTAGGGCGAGGCCCCCATCGGCTGACCGCCGCCACCGCGGCGGCCTTCAACGACATGCAGGTGGCAGCCGCCTATGAGGGGTTCAACCTGCAGGCGGCCTCCAGCTGGCGCAGCTTCGAGCGCCAGCTCGCCATCTGGAATGGCAAGTGGCGCGGCGAACGGCCGCTGCTCGATGCCAACAGTCAGCCCATCGATGCCCTGCAACTAAGCGAGGTGGAGCGGCTGCACGCCATTTTGCGCTGGAGCGCTCTGCCCGGCACCAGCCGGCACCACTGGGGGACCGATCTCGATATCTACGACCCGGACTGTTTGCCTGCCGATACCAAACTGGCACTGGAGCCCTGGGAGTATGAAGCCGGGGGCTGGTTTGCAGATCTCAGCGAGTGGCTCAGCGATCATATGAGCGACTTTGGCTTCTTCCTCCCTTATGCCAAGCCGGTCGGGGCACAGAGCGGTGTCGCCTACGAGCCCTGGCATATCAGCTTCTCGCTGGAGTCCGATGAGCAGCGACTCGATCCCGCGGCACTGGCGCTTTGTCTGCAACAGGCGGATATTGAAGGCAAGTCGACCATACTGGCCAACCTTGATGAAATTTTGGCCCGTTATGTCACCACCTGTCCTGACGAAAGGAAAATCCCATGAATCTCTGGCTGTGGATAGGGTTGCCGCTGCTGTTCCTGCTCGGGCTGTTTCTCAATGCCATCAAAGACATGAAACGGCTGGAGAAGCAGTTGCCCAACTACAAGGACAAGATCCGCGAAGTGAAGGATGACGAAGACGACTGAATCCCGCCCCATCCCTTGGGGAGCGCCCTTGTGCTCCCCTCTCCCTCTGCTGTGCCGTTTCGCTTTTCCCCGCCTTATCCTCCCTGTACATCCTGAAATCGACGCTCCTTTGACTCCGCTTTCGTTAACCCCGTCACAGTCAGAATATGGCGCGGCCATGCTGAAAAAAGGGATGAAAAATGTAAGAAAGTGCAAATTGATGCACAAATAAGCCACACAAGGGGGACCTAACTGCATATAATGTGCCTACTTTGCACATTACCAGGAAGGAGTTCGCCCTTGGATGCCGCTACCATCAACAGTTTCTTTTTTGTCGCTGCCCTGTTGGTGGGAGCCAGCGTACTGTTGAGCGCCCTCTCTTCCCGCCTCGGTATTCCCATTCTGGTTATCTTCCTCGCCGTCGGCATGCTGGCGGGTGAAGATGGACCCGGTGGCATCCACTTCGCCGACTACTCCGTCGCCTATCTGGTGGGCAACCTGGCGCTCGCCATCATCCTGCTCGACGGTGGCATGCGCACCCGGGTCTCCTCATTCCGGGTGGCACTTTGGCCAGCCTTGTCGCTGGCGACGGTCGGGGTGGCCATCACCACCGGCCTGACGGGTCTCGCCGCCGCCTGGCTGTTTGACCTCAACCTGATGCAGGGGATGCTGATCGGCGCCATCGTCGGCTCCACCGATGCGGCGGCGGTTTTCTCCCTGCTTGGCGGGCGCAGCCTCAACGAGCGGGTGAGCGCGACGCTGGAGATAGAGTCAGGCAGCAACGACCCCATGGCGGTGTTTCTCACCGTCACCCTGATCGAGGTGCTCGCCACCGCCCAGCAAGGGCTGGATGGGGGCTTCCTGCTGCTGCAACTGGTCAAGCAGTTTGGTCTTGGCGCCGGGATTGGCCTTGGTGGCGGCTGGCTGCTGTGGCGCCTTATCAACACCGCCCGCCTGGCGCCGGGGCTCTATCCGCTGCTCACCGTCAGCGGCGGCCTGCTCATTTTTGCCCTCACTACTGCCGTAGGCGGCAGCGGCATTCTTGCCATCTACCTCACAGGTCTGTTGCTCGGCAACCTCTCCCTGCGCAGCCGTAGCACAACCCTGTCGGTACTGGATGGACTCACCTGGCTGAGCCAAATCGGCATGTTTCTGGTGCTGGGGCTGCTCGCCTCGCCCCACAAGCTGCTACCCATCGCCCTGCCCGCACTGGCGCTGGCAGCCTGGATGATCCTGTTTGCCCGCCCGGTGTCGGTCTGGATTGGGCTATTGCCGTTCAAGAACTTCGCCCCGCGCGAGCGCTGGTTTATCTCCTGGGTCGGCCTGCGCGGCGCCGTGCCCATCATTCTGGCGGTGTTCCCCATGATGGCGGGACTGCCCAACGCCCAGCTCTACTTCAACGTCGCCTTCTTCGTAGTGCTGGTTTCGCTGATTTTGCAGGGCAGCTCGCTACCGCTGGCCTCAAAACTGGCGCGGGTGGAGGTACCGGCACCGCCGTCGCCCATCAACCGCTCCGGGCTCGAGATCGATCTCGACAGCCAGTGGGAGACCTTCGTCTACCAGCTTGGGGAGGAGAAGTGGTGCATCGGCTCGCCACTGCGGGATCTGCAGATGCCCGCCGGCACCCGGATCTGCGCCCTGTTTCGCGGCCGCGAGCTGCTCCACCCCTCAGGTAGTACCTGTCTGCAGGCCGATGACATCCTCTGCGTGATCGGTCACGAACGTGACCTCCCCGCCCTCGGCCAGCTCTTTAGCCAGGCGCCGGAGCAGGATCTCGGCCCCCGCTTCTTCGGTGACTTCCTGCTGGAAGCAGCCGCGCGGCTGGTAGACCTCGCCCCTCTCTACGGGCTGGATGTGAGCGAGGTGGCGGATCAGACACTGGGTGATTTTATTGCCAGCCAGTTGGGCGATAATCTGGTGGTCGGTGACAACATCGAATGGCAGGGCCTGATCTGGACCGTGGCCGAAATGGACGAGAGCGTACCAAGCAAGATCGGGGTGCGCTTTCAGGAAGAGGACCCGGTCTGACCGACCGTCCCGTATCAAGTCCCCAGCAAGAAGGGAGAGAGTTATGCCATATCAAAGTTTGCTGTCCGGCCCCCTGCCCCCCGCTGCCAATCTGGGGGTGATTGAAGGCTTTTTTGGCAAGGGATGGAGCTGGCAGGCCCGCGCCCGCTACGCCCAGTGGCTGCCACGCCACGGCTACGGTTTCTATATCTACGCCCCGAAAGAGGATGGCTATCTGCGCAAGCACTGGGCCCTCCCCTGGCCCGAGCAGCAGTTGGCCGATCTCGCCGAACTGGCGCGCCAGTGCCGCGCCAACGGGCTCGCCTTCGGGGTGGGCTTGAGCCCCATGGGGGCGCATCACGACTACGATCGCAAGCGCCCGGCATTGCTTGAAAAAGTGCGCCTCATCGACGAGATGCTGCAGCCCGATATTCTGGCGGTGCTGTTTGACGACATGAAGGGGGATACCCCGGATCTGGCCCGGCACCAGCTCACCATCGCCCACGACATTGCGGCCCACAGCAAGGCGACCCGCCTCATCTTCTGCCCCAGCTACTACTCGACCGATCCGGTGCTGGAGAAGGTGTTCGGCGCCATGCCACCGCGCTATCTGGAGGAGATTGGCGAGCAGCTCGACCGCCGCTTCGAGATCTTCTGGACCGGCCCCAAGGTCTGCTCGACCGAGTATCCGGCGGTACACCTCAAGCAGGTGACCGAGCTGCTCGGCCGCAAGCCCTTCCTGTGGGACAACTACCCGGTCAACGATGGCAGCAAGGCAAGCAGCTATCTCTATCTGCGTGCCTTCGAGAACCGCCCCGCCGAGCTGGCGGATCTGCTCTCTGGCCACGCGGTCAACCCGATGAAGCAGGCGGCACTCTCCGCCCTGCCGCTCGCCACCCTGCCGATGAGCTACAAGCTCGGCAAGCAGTATGATCCCGACAAGGCGCTGCACGCCTCCCTCAACGCCACCTGCGGCCCGCAGATCTCGGCGATGATTGAGGCCGACCTGCCGCTGTTTCAGGATCTGGGGCTGGCCCGACTCACTCCCGAGCAGATTGCCGCCCTCAAGACACGCTACCTACCGTTTCGCGATCAGGCTTGCGTCGATGAAATCGTGCGCTGGCTGGACGGCGAGTATGTGTTCGACCCGGACTGCCTGACCGATTAAACCGCCCCGCGGGGCTGGAAGGAGGTTGTATGGATGCACACCTGCTTTATCAGAATCTGGCGGTGATCGCCGCCTTTTTACTGCTCTACAGCCTGATCGCGGGGCGCTTCGAGTCAAAACTGGTCAACGGCCCCCTGCTCTTTCTGCTGACCGGCTGGCTGCTGGGGCCGGGAGGGCTGGAGTTGCTCTCCCTCTCCATCGACAGCGCCGGCATCAAGCTGCTGGCAGAGCTGACGCTGGTGATCGTGCTGTTCAACGATGCCGCCAACACCAACTGGCAGGTGCTGCTGGCCAACCGCCAGCTCCCCATCCGGCTGCTGCTGATCGGCCTCCCCCTCACCCTGCTCTGTGGCGCCCTGTTTGGTCACTGGCTTTTCCCTGACCTGCCGCTGCTGGAGATGGCCATCCTCTCCACCATTCTCGCTCCCACCGATGCGGCGCTCGGCAAGGCGGTGGTGAGCAACCCGGCCGTACCGGCACCACTGCGCGAAGGGCTCAATCAGGAGAGCGGCCTCAACGACGGCATCTGTGTGCCTGTGCTGCTTCTGCTGCTGGCCCTTATCGCCCCCACAGAGCAGCACGCAGGCACAGCCACGCTGGCCATCACCCTGATGCTGGAGGAGATCGGCATTGGCCTCCTGGTCGCTTTTGTACTGACCAGCCTAACCATACGGCTGCTGAAAATCTCCTATCTCAACGGCTGGCAACTGCCGCTCTGGCGCCAGCTCACCATGCCGGGACTGGCCCTGCTCTGCTTTGCGCTGGCCCAGAGTCTGGGGGGGAGCGGCTTTATCGCCGCCTTTGTCGGCGGTCTCTTTATCGGGCGCAGACTCGGTGAACACAAGCACGCCTATATGGACAGTTGCGAAGGCTACGGCGACCTGCTCTCCGTGGTGATCTGGATGGTGTTTGGCGCAACTCTGCTCCCCATGTTGTCGGAGCTGATGCACTGGCAATACTGGCTCTATGCCATTGCCAGCCTCACCCTGCTGCGGATGGTGCCGGTCTGGCTGAGCCTGCTCGGCACCGGCCTCAAGCCAGAGCTCAAGCTCTTTATCGGCTGGTTCGGCCCGCGGGGCCTTGCCAGTATCGTCTTTGCAGTGATGGTGCTGCAAAACCAGCCTGCCCTGATTGGCCAGCGCCCCATCATCGCCACTGTGCTCTGCACCATCATATTGAGCGTGCTGCTGCATGGCATCACCGCCAACCCCTGGGTCGCACGTTTCAAACCCCGCTGAACCACTTGGCACTCATAAAAAATGCCACCGACCGGTGGCATTTTTCTTGTCTGGTGCGGGTCACTAACAGCGCTTAACCAAGCGCCAGCCAGACTCCCACCCCCAGCATCAGAGTACCGGCGATGCGGTTCATCAGGGTGACGTTGCCGCTCTTGGCGAGGAAGTGGCGCAGGGTGCGGCCACCGCTGGCGTAGAGCAGCAGGCAGGAGAATTCGATGACCAGAATAAGCGCCACCAGCGCAGTGATCTGCGGCACCATCGGCTTGCTGGCCGAAATGAACGGTGGCAGCAGGGAGATCATGAAGGCCCACCCCTTGGGGTTGGCAATGGCGGTGACGAAACCCTGCACCGCCAGTCCCATGGCGCTGGTCTGCTGACCGGACGAAAGATCCGCCGGAATGGCCATCTTCCCCTTGGCCTGCCACATCTGGATACCGAGCCAAACCAGATAGGCGCCCCCCACATATTTGAAGGCGGCAAAGATCCCCGGATAGTTGAGCATGATGGCAGCCACCCCGATCACCGACAGCACCGAGACCAACCCGACTCCGATCAGCTCCCCCCACATCATGTGCAGGGTACGGCGCACCCCCAGGCTCATCCCCAACGTCATCGACAGGGTCATGCACATGCCGGGGGTCACCGAGACAAAGAAAAAGGTCGGGATAAACAGAGCCAGAATGGCCGGATCGATCCAGCTGGACACTACACACCTCCATACGCCAAGAGCGGGGAATCACGAAAACGGGACAGGATTGACTCAATCCGGCCAGTTGTACCACATATTCAGGGGATCAAGCGTTCAATCATGCATATGTGGCGCCTTTTTCACAAGGAAAAACCTTTTCTTCAGCAAATTTCAGCAATAAAAGCCTGTGACAGCTCCTGACGTAGGTGTGTAATATGTCGGCTCCTCCCATTTCGGATTAGAGCCATTTATGTCATTGAATAATCTATCAATACGTGTCCAGGTCCTGATACCGCTGCTGCTGGCCAGCCTGCTGATGATGGTGATGATTGCCATCAGTAAACAGGGGCTGGATGAAGCCATCAATGACATAGATGAGACGACCCAGAGCGTGGTCCAAAACAAGGACGATATTGCCAAACTGATCCACGCCACCTACCGGCTGCGCACCAGCGCCATCTATGGCCTCTACGATGCCAAGCTGTTTGCCGCACTGCCCGCAAACCTCAACAGCGCCGAGCAGGAGATCAACGCAATCCTCGGCCGTCTGGTGCTCCCCGGTGCCGAGCAGGATAACCGGCAGGTCGCTGCCGCCCTGCAGGCCTACCTCAGCCATACCCGCAGCAACATGCTGCCGCTGCTGGCGCAAAAACATCAGGGTGGCGACGATCCGGTCGCCTACGAGGCGGCCCGCCTCCATTTCCGCGAGCTGGGTGAACAGCTGATCAAACAGATCGACAGCATGTCGGCCCACATCAACCAGCTGATCCAGCAAGAGCTGGCCGACGAGCAGGCTCACTACGACGCAACCCTGCTGCGTACCCTGCTGCTCACAGCCGGTACCCTGCTGGCGGCGCTGATCTGTGGCTGGGTCCTCTCCGGTCGCATCGTCAGCCCCATCGGTCAGTTGCAAGAGGTGATGCACGCCGTGGCGCAAGGGCGCTTCAACGTGCGCGCCAAAGCGGATGGCAACAACGAGCTGACCCGTCTGGCCAAAGATATCAACCTCACTCTGGGGCAACTTGGTAGCACCATCGAGAACCTGACCGGGATCAGCAACAGCGTCGCCTCCGCCGCCACCGAGCTGGCCGCCGTGATGACCCAGGCTGAAGCCAACGCCCAGCAGCAGCACAGCGAGATCAAACAGGTCGCCTCCGCAGTGACCGAACTCTCCAGCACAGCAGACAACGTCAACCACAACGCCGCCATCGCCGACGAGCTGGCGCGGGATGCCAATGGCCGGGTCGAACAGGGGCTCGCCCTCTTTACCGAAAGCATCGCCGCCAATAGCCGGATGGCAGGCAGTCTGGAAGATGCTGCCGCCATCGTGGCTCAGCTCAAATCCCAGTCCGAGCAGATCGGCAAGGTAATTGAAGTGATCCAGGGGATCTCCGAGCAGACCAACCTGCTGGCGCTCAATGCCGCCATCGAAGCGGCCCGTGCAGGCGAAACGGGTCGTGGTTTTGCGGTGGTGGCCGACGAGGTGAGAATGCTGGCAGCCCGTACCCAGGACTCCACCAAGGAGATCCAGGCCATCATCGAGCGGCTGCAGAGCCAGTCCCAATCCGCCAACAACGGCGTGCAGGAGACCCTGGAGATCCTCGGTCATAACCAACGCCTGTCAGCTCAGGTGCAGGATCTGCTGAGTGGCATTACCGGTGCCGTACGCCAGATCAACGACGCCAACGCCCAGGTCGCCACCGCAGCCGAGGAGCAGTCCTGCGTCACTGCCGACATCAATCGCAACATCACCAATATTCACGAGATCGTGAGCCAGAGTTCCGCCGGCATCAGCCAGAGCGCCAGTGCCAGCAACGAACTCTCCCAGCTCGCCGAGCAGCAACGCAAACAGCTGGCCCAATTCCAGCTGTAAGCGCACGACGTGAACCAGACAAAAAGGCCCGCAAGGGCCTTTCTTGTTGATGGAGCAATGGCTTTGTCTCTGTTTTAAACGCCATTTTTTGGCCGTTGGTGCCATAAGGGGCTGGGCTGCCCTGTCAAATATCGGTATGGTAGAGGCACGTTACTCCCCCCTCACGTGAGCACACCATGAGCCTGAGATTCAAGAAACCCGCTTTTATCGCCCTGGGGCTCATCGCCCTCATTTCCGCCGCCTGGCTCGACTACTACCTGCCGGAGCACACCATCGCCACCATCACAGGGGTCGAGGTGAAGCGCACCGACAAGGATGGCCCCATCAGCCAGAAGAACCCGGCTGACGGCCCCACCACCGACGTCTATTACATCTACACCGAGCGCCCCGGCGAGAAGATCCGGGTGTTTCGCAATGAAGATACCGAGTGGGGCTGGCCCTTCTACTTCAAGTTCAACGCCGCCGACGTCCAGGCCAAGGCCAAGTCCATGGAGTTCGAGAAACGCCTGGCCATCATTACCTCCTACGGATGGCGCGTGAACATGTTCTCCATGTTCCCCAACGTCACCAAGATTGAGAGTACCGAGCCTGACGCCTCCACCTGGAGCTTCTTCCGCTGGTTCTGGTTCGGCCTCTGGGCGCTGGTGATGGGCAAAGCCGCCATCGCGACCTGGCGCTACTTCGATCGCCTTGAGGACGAGCTATGAGTGAGCCGAGCAAGACCCGCACCAGCTTCTACCGGCGGCTCTACGTGGCCTGGCTGATCAGTCAGGGCACAGATACGGTGCCTGCCATTATGGAGGCGACCGGCATGCCGCGCCGCACAGCGCAGGATACCCTGAGCGCGCTGGCCGAGCTCGACATCAGCTGCGCCTTCGAGCAGACCGAGGGGGCTCGCCACCTGCAGGGACACTACCGCATCAGCGACTGGGGCCCCATCAACCCAGCGTGGATCAAGGCTCAACTGCCGCTTATCAAAGAGACTTTGAGCTATCCCTGAAATGATGTCGAGTCAGGCCTGCGACTGGGGAACCTATTGCAATCCGGCATGGATCAAGGCCCAGCTGCCTCTTATCAAGGAGACGCTGAGCTATCCCTGATCAGGGCGCTAAGCAACAATAAAAAAGAGGGGCCAGCCGGCAAGGCTGGCCCCTCTATTTCAGGCCGATAGCATGACAGGTAGTCCTACTCAGGCATGGCCGAATCCTCAAGTTCCCCATCAGACTCGCCGCGGGTGCAATCGATGATGGAGCGCTTGGGGTTGTTGGGATCGCGCAAAAGCAGAGGGGCTGAGCCCTCGTCATGCTTCTGCTCGTCGCAAAACTCGCTGCCGTAGGCGTTGTGGGTCAAGCGGCGGGCATTGGCGATGGGGGTATCGACAAACAGGGCGTGCACTTCGAAGCTGGAAGCGGGCACGATAAAGCCGACCACCGGCAGGCCGTGCAGCTCCTCGTGCACCTTGTACCAGGCAAAGCCGTCGCTCACCTTGTAGGGGGTGTAGTTGGCCAGTTGTAGATTGGCGGGCCTGCCCGTCTCATCCACATAGAGATCGGTAAATTCACAGGTCGCCAGCCCCTGCCACATCCGCTCGAATGGCGTTGCACACCCTGTCAGTTGCAACCCGGCCAGCAGCACCAAGCCTCTCTTCCACATTCCCCGCCCCTTCTTGCAAAAATGAACCGGCGCTCAGTCAAACGCCCGCAGCCGCGTCACCAGCAGATCGATAAAGCCCGGACGATCCAGCCCCAACAATACCAGCGTATTGGCTGGCTTGCCGGTCAGACCATAACGATCCACCACCGTCATCCCCACGGTATGCTCCCCGCTGGTCTCGATATCGACCCGGCACTCGACCCCATGGAACAGCTCGGGAGCCAGCAACCAGGCAATGGTACAGGGGTCGTGGAGCGGTGCACCAGCAAATCCCCACTTGGGATCCCGGTGGTAAATCATGAAAAAGTCGAGCAGCCTGGCCACGCACTGGGCCACCGGATTGGTGATGGCGCGCACCCGCTCGATATCCTCGTCCATCACCTGCGCCTCATGAGTCACATCGAGGCCACACATGGTAATTGGGATGCCCGACTTAAAGACCATATCGGCCGCTTCCGGGTCCACATAAATATTGAATTCCGCCGCAGGCGTCCAGTTGCCAGCCCCTGCGGCGCCCCCCATCAATACGATGCGGGCAATCTTGGGTTTGAGCTCGGGATGAGCCGCCAGCAGCAGGGCGATATTGGTGAGCGGCCCAGTCGGCACCAGAGTCACGGGCTGCGGGCTCTCGCGCAGACATCTGGCCATTAGCTCGATCCCCGTCATCCCCTGCGGCGCAAAGGCGGGATCCGGCAACTTGGGGCCATCGAGACCCGATTCGCCGTGAACGTTGTCGGCAATGATCAGCTCGCGGGCCAGCGGTTTCGGCGCCCCAGCCGCCACCGGAATATCGTCACGTCCCAGCAGGGTGAGAATGCGCAGGGCATTGTTGAGGGTCTTGCCCGGCGTCTGGTTGCCCGCGCTGGTGGTAACCGCCAACACCTTCAGTTCAGGGCTGGCCAGCGCCAGAATCAGGGCGATGGCGTCGTCGTGGCCGGGATCACAATCGAGAATAACGGGCAGTGCCATGGGATGAGTCCTTACAACATAACAGGGAGCCATACCTTAACAAGCAAGCCTCGGATGAACTCGGGAAGGGGTCACAAAACGGGGCCTTGTTGGTGACCTGGGCGGTTTGCACTGTACACCGCCTCGCTCAACACGGCTCATTATCAAGAGGTTGCATGGCGCAATCCCGTTCATTTCCCGAGGTAGCGCACCGCCCATTCGCCCGGCCGCGCCGGTTCGGGTATGATCGCACCCCATTTCCAGCCTGTGCCACCTATGTCCGTTATCGTCGACACCTTTATTGCCCCGCCCTGCAAGGCCGCCATCGAGATCCTGTTCGAGGATGAACACCTGCTGCTCATCAACAAGCCGAGCGGCCTGCTGAGTCTGTCGGGCAAGAATCCGCAAAACCTCGACTCGGTTCACTATCGCTTGGTGCAGGATTTCCCCGGCTGCACCCTGGTGCATCGCCTCGATTTTGGTACCTCAGGCATCATGGTGGTGGCCAGAAACAAGGCCATCAATGCCCTGCTCTGCCACCAGTTCAGTCAGCGGGCGGTGAGCAAGGCCTACAGCGCCCTGCTGTGCGGTCATTTGATTGACGACGAAGGGGTTATCAACGCCCCTATCGCCAAGGATCCGGCCCTCTTTCCACTGATGAAGATCTGCGCCGCCAGCGGCAAACCCACCCGCTCCCGCTATCGGGTGACTGAACGGCTGACGCAGCAGATGCAGGGGCAAACCGTTCCCCTGACCCGGGTGCGGCTGGTGCCTGAGACCGGCCGCACCCATCAGCTGCGGATCCACAGCCAGCTGCTGGGCCACCCCATCCTCGGCTGCGATCTCTATGGTGGCCTGCTGCTACCCGGCTGCGAACAGGCCCCCCGGCTGATGCTGCATGCCAGCGAGCTGGATTTTGCTCATCCGGTGAGCGGCGAGCCGATGCAGATCCGCTGTGCAGCGCCTTTTTAGGGGCAATAGGTAGAGGCTGCCAGCAGAGACAACCAGCGCAAGTGCGGCGGGATCAGTGAAAGGCGTGACGGGAGAGGAAAAGCGGTAAACGGCGGATAAAGATAGGGGCCGCGCTTTCGCAACGGCCCCCACCCCCCACTCTTTGTGGTGCTATCAGATCAGCTTGCGGGCAGCGCCCAGTACGATCTTGATGGCATCAGATTCGGTCTTCGCCATGGTCTCGGCGTTCGGAATTTCCTGCTGGGTACGGTTGACGATAACGCCAGCCACCATACCGGCACGCAGGCCCTGGCTGGAGCACATGGTAAGCAGGGTTGCGGACTCCATCTCATAGTTCAGCACGCCCATGGCTTGCCACTCTTTCATGGACCCCTGGAAACGGCTCACGACGCGGCCGGATACGGTGTCGTAACGCTCCTGACCCGGGTAGAAGGTGTCGGAAGAGGCAGTCACACCGATGTGCAGCTTGGAGCCCATCTCTTTGGCGGTGTTCACCAGCGCGGTGGTGCAGTCGAAGTCGGCAACAGCCGGGAACTCCATCGGTGCGAAGTGCAGGCTGGCACCGTCGAGGCGCACGGAACCGGTGGTCACGATCACGTCACCCACGTTCAGGTGCGGCTGGATGGCGCCGGTGGTGCCGATACGCAGGAAGGTGCGGATGCCAAGCTGGGCCAGCTCTTCTACCGCGATGGAGGTAGACGGGCCACCAATACCGGTAGAGCAGATGATCACGGCCTTGCCGTCCATCTCGCCGCGCCAGGTAGTGAATTCACGATGGCTGGCCAGGTGCACCGGGTTATCCAACAGCTCTGCGATACGCTTCACGCGCTCGGGGTCACCGGGGACGATCGCCAGGGTGGCGCCTTGCAGATCCGCTTTCTTCAAACCCAAGTGAAATACATCAGACATATTGGACTCCTGGTTGCCCCCTGCCAGCATGGTCAGGGCACAAGTTAAGATGATTCTTTATGATACTTTCAAGCCTTTACCCCCCTCTTCGGGGAGGCGCCAACTATGGTCGAAAGCGCTTTCCAATTCCTTGAAGCGCCTCACACTTCCACGCATTGACAGTGACAAACATTGTGCAAAACGTTTGCTAACTCAATGAAATAATTGACAAACGTTTTTCTGCCAATCGAGTCAGATGCGGGAAAGTCAAGCCTGGTTCAGCGCTTAATTAACGACTCGTGATCGACCCCGTAAAGTTGTAAACAAGATGCTTTTGTATCCCTTTCTAGATGGTAGCCTAGCTCTCAACTACCACTTAATGGCTAACTACAGGAAGTCCATCATGGCTACATTCAAATTCTATATTCCCGCAATCAACCTGATGGGTGCCGGCTGTCTGCAAGAGGCTGCCGCCGATATCAAGGGTTACGGCTATCGCAAGGCGCTGATCGTCACCGACAAAATCCTCAACCAGATCGGCGTGGTCGCCAAGCTCACCACCCTGTTGGCTGAACATGGCATTGAAAGCGCAGTTTTCGATGAGACCAAACCCAACCCCACCACCAGCAACGTTGAAGCGGGTCTGGCCATGATCAAGGCCAACGGCTGCGACTGTGTCATCTCGCTGGGTGGCGGCTCGCCCCACGACTGCGCCAAGGGCATTGCGCTGGTCGCCGCCAACGGTGGCAGCATCAAGGATTACGAAGGGGTGGATCGCTCCGCCAAGCCACAGTTGCCGCTTATCGCCATCAACACCACCGCCGGTACCGCCTCCGAGATGACCCGCTTCTGCATCATCACCGACGAAGCGCGCCACGTGAAAATGGCCATCATCGACAAGCACGTTACCCCGCTGATGTCGGTCAACGATCCCGAGCTGATGCTGGCCAAGCCGGCCGGTCTCACCGCCGCCACCGGCATGGATGCCCTGACCCACGCCATCGAGGCCTATGTCTCCACCATCGCCACCCCGGTGACCGATGCCAGCGCCGTGATGGCCATCGAGCTGATTGCCAAGCACCTGCGCACCGCTGTTCACCATGGCGATAACCTGCATGCCCGCGAGCAGATGGCCTATGCCCAGTTCCTGGCCGGCATGGCCTTCAACAACGCAAGCCTCGGCTACGTGCACGCCATGGCCCACCAGCTGGGCGGCTTCTATGACCTGCCCCACGGTGTCTGTAACGCCGTGCTGCTGCCCCACGTTCAGGCGTTCAACGCCCAGGTGAGCGCCGCTCGTCTGAAGGATATAGCCCGCTATATGGGTGTAGATGTGAGCACCATGAGCGACGAACAGGGCGCTGCCGCGGCCATTGCCGCCATCAAGCAGCTGGCGCTGGATGTGAAGATCCCGGCCGGTCTGGAGCAGCTCGGCGTCAAGGCCGATGACTTCGATACCCTGGCCAGCAACGCCCTGAAAGATGCCTGCGGCTTCACCAACCCGAAACAGGCGAGCCACGAAGAGATCGTCGCCATCTTCCGCGCGGCGATGTAACAGCAGCCGGATTGCCAGAAAGGGTCGCAGTGCGACCCTTTTTATTGGCTGATGGATCAATGGCTTTTTACTTCCGTGGAGGGAGTCGGTATGATTTGCCGAGCCAAAAAGACTGTATGGATGATCTGAACTCGATATGCGGATGAAACACCTGATTGCCGCGGCTTTGACCGCCCTCACCCTCTCCGGTTGCAGCCTGGTCTATCGTATCGATATTCCCCAAGGCAACTATGTGGAACAAAAACAGGTCGACAAACTGCGCCAGGGGATGACCCGCGAGCAGGTCAGCTATGTACTGGGGACCCCCATGCTGCGTGACGGCTTTGACCCCAACACCTGGTACTACCTCTATGAATTCCAGCCGGGCCACGGCGACAAGGAGCGCAAAGAGCTCACCGTCACCTTCGCCAACGACAGGCTGACCACAGTGACGGGTGACTTCCCGCTGCCAGCAGCTTTCAATACCCCGCTCTGATATCCCGCAAAACCGGCCTCGCGCCGGTTTTGTTTTATCCAGCCCCGCGTAATTCATCCTGCCCGTGATCCTGTCAGGTGATACAGTGTCATCTCCCCCATTGCAGCTGCTCGCAAATTGCCTGATGCTGATGAACAGCCGCCATGGCATCAACACCATCGAATGACACAGGGAGAATCCCCATGAGCCGGATCCTGATTGCCGGAGCCAGCGGCCTGATCGGTCGCGAACTGGTGCAGCAACTGCCTGCCGAACATGAACTGACCCTGCTCTGTCGCAAGCCGGGCAAGGAGGCGCACCACTGGCTACCGGTCAATTTTGATGATCTGGCCAGCGTCACCCTCTCCCGCCCGGTGGATATCGCCTTCTGTGCCCTCGGTACTACCCGCAAGGAGGCGGGCTCTGCCGAGGCGTTTCGCCGGGTCGATCTCGACTATGTGATCGCCTTTGCCGAGCTGGCCCGCCGCCACGGCTGTCAACGGCTCATCGTGGTCTCGAGCATGGGGGCCAGCGCATCGTCCCCGGCTCCCTATCCGCGTACCAAGGGGGAGATGGAGCAGGCCCTGCTGGCCCAATCCTGGCCACGGCTCGCCATCGTGCGGCCCGCCATGCTGCTCGGGGATCGCCAGCCACCGCGCCTCTCCGAGCAGATCTTTCAGACCATCTACCCGCTGTTTCGGCCGCTGCTGGTAGGCAAGCTCGCCCGCTGGCGCGCCATCGAGGCCCGTCAGGTGGCCCGCGCCATGATCGCCCTCTCGAAACTGCCCGCTGGGTGCGAGATTGTCGAGAACGAGCAACTGCTGGTTCTCTGAACTAGGCCTTCCCCACTACTTAAGCTCTATGCCGTAAAAACAGCAGGGCAAGCCAATTGGCTTGCCCTTTGTTTATCTGTTGGCGAGGTACCCTGACCGCCTCTTGCCATCACAGGCCGCGCTCGACTGTCAGAGCAACATCCATCAACCGCGAATATGGTCGATAAAGGCGTCGATCTGCTCGCGAGTGCAAGCCGGATTCATAAAGACCGCTTTCTCTCCGGCGATGTAGGAGTATTTCCCGCGGGCGTCATAGTCGGAGTGGGCCACCGCCTCCACCCAGTTGGTATAGAGACCCACCTTGCCGCGCCCCTTGAACAGGCTGCGGTGATAGTCGGTATTGCGCTGCAACCGCGCCTTGTAGGCAGGATCGCTGGAGCGGGCCAGCTCGAAGGCGAACTCGGCCTCCGGATCGCTCACCCACTCGGGGTTGTAGATCTTGAAGCCGACGCTCGGCCCCTGGTTCTCCTGCGCCACCAGCTTGACGTTGCCAAGCTGGCTTAACCGGAAGCGGAAGTAGTTGGCATTTTGCAGGCAGTGGGCCAGCACGGTGCGATACCCCTCGACCCCCATATAGTTGAGCGCCGCATAGGCACCGAACAGGCCGCTCGCGCCGCGGGAGCACTCAATGGTGGATTGCAGGTGGGTCTGGCCCTGAATGTCCCGCTCGAAGTAGGAGAAGTTCTCCGGGTCATTCTCCATCGCTTTGAGGTCATCCTGCTCTTTAATCATCACCAGACTGGAGGTGTAGGGCACATAGCCCCACTTCTGGAAGTCGACGGTGAAGGAGTCGGCATATTTGAGCTCGGCAAAGCGCGCCACGTTGCGCTCGATCCCCGCCAGAGTGGCGCTGTTGATGGCGAGCGGGTTGGCGGCAAAGTCGTAACCCAGGAAGAAGATCATCGACCAGCCGATAGCTGCATCGACGTGGATGTGCGGCTTGACCGCCACCTCAAACTGCTCGCAGAGGCGATTGCGCAGCTCGAACACGGGTTTCACCTGATCCACCCCGAAAGTGTCGGTAGTGCCCATGGTGAGCATGATGGTGGGCACCACGTGTTTCAGGGCAAAACAGGCGGTCAGGGTGCGCTCGAGATGGTCGAGATCGATGTCGTTGTTCTCGCCGACCTGAATGCGGATGGTCTTGTTCTCGATGTCGACCCCGAGCAGGGAGAGGTTGGTGATATTGGAGTAGTGACCGCCCTGGGAGTTGATGATGCGGTAATCCTGATAGTGGCCTAGCCCCTTGTGCTTGGCTTCCGGCAAGCTTTTGCGAATGCCGAGCAGGTAGCCGTAGAGGTTACAGAAGGTCCCCCCTTGGGTGAAGATGCCGGTGGCCCGCTCGGGGTCATAGCCTGCCAGCAGCGCAATCTGGCGTACCACCTTCTTCTCCAGCTCCTCGGCCACTCCAGCGTATTCGGAGTAGACCAGATTGGGGTTGGCCAGAATACCCAGCTGGGCGCCATAGATAGCGGGATCCGCCGACATGGTGATGACGTTCTCGACGCTGGAGGGGTTCTCCCAATCCTTCGACAGCGCGGCGGCAAACAACAGCTCGGCCATCGGCTCGCCCGGAGTGCGCATGGTGGCGGGCACCGGCATGGTCTCACAAAGGTCGGCAAGCCGGGCGCGGCCATCAGGCCAGGCATTCAAACGGGTATCGGGGGCCAGACCACGGGCCCGAAATTCGTTGAGGGTGGCAAATCCGGGTTCGCGAAAAACGGGCCAGAGATCGGGATTGCGCGAGAAAAAGTTGGCTTTGACGGTGGCGAAACGGGCGGAGAAATCGGGGTGGACGGCATTGACGCTTTCGTCTTGCAGATAAACTAAGTCACTCATTTTTATACCATTAGTACAGCAAATGTGCGGCCGTTATACCCCTGTACCAGCGGGGCCAACAGTGACAATATCTAATGGCCTACCCTACTTTTTGTCATGTATCAGCCATCACAAGGGCTGGCAAAAAGGCGCCTTTGAGGCGCCTCTTTATATTTCGTGATCTTGCTCCCATCCTGGCTGACAGCGCCCTCACTACCGGACCGCCACCAGTACAGCGCTCCTCTCAACGCAGGGAGGTCAACAGCCACTCGGCAAACTCCGCCAGCTCGCCCTGCTGCTGCGGGAAGGCCGCCAGCCAGGGCTGCAGGCGAGCGGCAACAGCGTCCGGTCGATAGCCACAACCCGCCAGTTCGGCCGCCAGCAGATCAAACGGGGCCGGCTCCAGAGTATCGCTAAAGAGCTGCGCCCGGGTGATAACCCCTTTCTCCACATCAAAGTGCAGCTCCACACCGCCCCAGCTGAACCGCTCCTCCAGCAGATGGCTGAAGGCCGGGGCATGACCATAGTTCCACTCCCAACTGCGCTGACGGGCGAAGGTCTCGGCAAAACCGGGCAGATCCGGCATCTTCTCCGGGGAGATATGCTCGGGCTCAACTCGCGCGCCGTAATGGTGGAAGAAGGCCTCGACCAGCGCCTCACTCACCTGTTGATGGTCGAGCCCCGGCAGCAGTTCACACAGATTGGCCACCCGGCTGCGCACCGAGGTGATCCCCTTGGCCGCCAGCTTCTTGGGGTCGGGGTTGAGATAGTTGGCAAGACGGCCGAGATCGGCATCCAGCAGCAGGGTGCCGTGGTGAAACCCGCGATCCAGAGTCTCCCGATAGGCCGACCCCGATACCTTGCGCTCCCCGTCCGGGGTCGCCACCAGCAGATCGTTGCGACCGGAGGCAAACGCCTCGATCCCCAATCGCTTGAGCCCGTCCAGCACGATGGCGGTGGAGACGCTCTTGTCATACTCCGGCTTGCCCGCCATGAAGGTGAAGCAGCTGTTGCCAAGGTCGTGGAACACGGCGCCGCCACCGCTGCTGCGACGCGCCAAGGTTACCCCGTCCTCTTCCATGCGGCGGGTATTGCACTCCTTCCACGGATTCTGGGCACGGCCAATCACCACGGTATTGGCATTGCGCCAGAGGAACAGCACCCGCTGGCCGGGGTCCATCTGGCGGAAAATGCACTCCTCAACGGCCAGATTGAACAGGGGATCGTGAGAGTCGGAGAGAAGCAGACGCAAGCGGGACATAAAAAGACCTTATCCGGAACTGGGGGCAGCATGATAACACTGACGGGGTACCATCACTGAGCCATCGCACATTAACCGGTGCGCAGCAGCCGCGATACATTTGCGTCACACCTGACCGCCCCATAAAAGTATCTATTGATATAACGACACAGCTTGACGTGCAACCACGGAAAAAATGCAGTCAAGCCACAATGACAACGATAAAAACGGGAAAAAGTGGCTAGAATGCGACCACTTCGATAGGCCATATGACTCTCTTATTGGTCACATAACTTGCAAAAAAACGGCATGTATCCATCCCGTGTGATGAACGACACAAAAATGACTTTCCAACCCCCCTATACCCCATTGCAAACGCCTTTTCTCCCCTTGCAGGTGACACAAAATTGCTTGAATCTAGCCTAGACACCGCTCCCGAGAGAAACGTTGTATGACGGAGAACGCAGCCCCCCGCCAGCCCCTCAGCTGGTTTCTGCCAATGCTGGTCAGTATGGTCATCGCGACCCTGACCTCGCCCCCCGTGCGAGCCGGCGAGCAGGTCATCGTCCAGTTGCCGTGGCAACACCAGTTCCAGTTTGCCGGTTACTACGCGGCCATCGCCAAAGGGTTTTATCGGGAGGCCGGTCTGCATGTCACCCTGCGCGAAGCGGACTCCCGCACCGATGTGGTCAGCGAGGTGATCTCGGGAAAGGCCCAGTTTGGCATCAGCGGCAGTGATCTGCTGCTGGATCGGGCTGCCGGTCGTCCGGTGGTGGTGCTCGCCGCCCTGCTGCAGCACTCGCCGCTGGTTCTGCTCACGCTGGATAGGCCAGATATTCGCAACCCGGCCGATCTGGCCAACAAGCGACTGATGCTGGAGCCGGGCTCCAACGAGCTGCTGACCTACCTTTCCAACCAGACCCGCAGCCGCGACTGGGTCACCCTCCCCTATAAACAGGGGATAGAGGCACTGCTGGCGGGCAAGGTGGATGCCATCAGCGCCTACAGCACTACCGAGCCCTTCTATCTGCAACAAAAAGGGATCCCCTATCGGGTCTTCAGTCCGCGCACCATCGACTTCGACTTCTACGGCGACAACCTGTTTACCTCCGAGCGGGAGCTGATCACCCGACAGGATCGGGTCTACGCCTTCCAGCAGGCCAGCCTCAAGGGGTGGCGCTATGCGATGGACCACCCCGAAGAGATGATCAACCTCATCATGGAGCAGTACCCGACCGGGGCTGGCCGTGAACAGCTGGAGTTCGAGGCTCGCGAAACCAGAGAGCTGATGCAGCCGGATCTTATCGAACCTGGCTACATGCAGCAGGAGCGCTGGCTGCAGATCGCCAAAACCTATCTGGAGGCGGGCATGCTCACGGTATTGCCCAACCTCGACCGCTTTATCTACGATCCGGCGCAGGAGCGGCTGCGCCAGCAACGGCAACTGCTCGACAAGAGCGTGGCGGTTGCCATGCTCATCACCTTTACCCTGATGACCCTGCTCGGCATCTTTTTGCACCTCTATCTACGCCTGCGCGAGGAGGCGCGGGATCGCCAGCGGCTGACCCGTGAACTGGCCCAGAGCGAGCAGCACTATCGCTTCGTGGCGGAGAACAGCGCCGATGTGATCTGGACCATGGATGCCGCCAGCTTGCGCTTTCGCTACGTCAGCCCGGCCATCACTCCTCTGAGCGGCTACGAGGCTCCAGAGCTGTTTGCCCTGCCCCTCAAACAGCTGCTGCCGGATGCCTCAAGGCAACTGCTGCGCGAGGAGATCTCCGCCACCCTGGATGCCTGGCAGCGGGGGGAACATGACCAGACTCGCCGGGTCATTCGCACCCAGCTGCGCCACAAGGATGGCCATCTGGTGGCGACCGAAACCATCACCACCCTCCATGGCAACCACAATGCCCAGCCGGAGGCGATCCTCGGGGTCACCCGGGATATCACCGAGCGGGCAGCACGGGAGGAGATGATGCTCCGCCTCGCCTTCTACGACCCCCTCACCGGGCTGCCCAATCGCCGCTTGCTGCAGCAACGGCTCAAGGAGCTGATGGAGCAGGAGACGCCCCGTCCGCTGGCATTGATGTTTATCGATCTCGATCACTTCAAGCCGATCAACGACACCTTCGGCCATGAGACCGGGGATATTCTGCTCAATATGGTGGCCGAGCGGATGAGCCACTGCGTGCGCAAACAGGATCTGGTGGCACGGCTGGGGGGCGACGAGTTCGTTATCTTGCTGCCAGAGAGTGGCGACGAAGTGCTGGCGGTGGCCGACAAGCTGCACCAGCAGCTGCGCCATCCGTTCCAGCTGGAGGGGCAGGAGCTGCTTATCTCCAGCAGTATCGGGCTGGCGCTCTATCCCGAGCACGGGGAGGATGCCAAGACCCTGATGCACCACGCCGATCAGGCCATGTATCAGGCGAAGAATCGCGGCCGCGGCCGGGTCTGCCTCTATACCGAAGGTCTTGATCCCGAGCAGGGCGCCCTGCTGTGGCAACCCGGCCACGAGTGCGGTCACCCCCGTATCGATGCCGAGCATCGCCAGCTCTTCGTATTGACCAACCGGCTGCTGGAGCGGATGAAAGATCAGCATGAGGATCCGGCCCCGTTTCTGGAGAGTCTGGAGAGCCTGTTCGACATGGCCCGCCATCACTTCGCCTTTGAAGAGCAGATGCTGGCGGAGATCGACTATCAGGAACTCGTCAACCACCGTCAGGATCACCAACGCCTGCTCAACAAGGCGAGCCAGCTGCTGCACGCCGCCAAAGCGGGAACACTGGGCAACGACGAGTTGCTCAACTTCATCATTCAGGAGCTGGTGGTCGGCCACATGAGTCAGGCGGATCGCCGCTACTTCCCCCTGTTCAGATCTGAGCGCAGCCTGTCGGTTGCGGAGGTGGTCGCCTAGTTCCCCCCTGTTCAGACCCGAGCGCAGCCTGTCGGTTGCGGAGGTGGTCGCCTAGTTCCCCCCTGTTCAGACCCGAGCGTAACGCGCCTCTTGCGGAAGGGGCGGCCTAGTCACCGCGCAGGGCTACCACGGGGTCGAGACGCACTGCCCGCAGTGCAGGAGCGACCCCGGCCAACAGACCCACCAGAGCGCTGCAACCGAGCGCCAGCAGCAGATAGAGAGGATGGAGGGTGAGCGGCAAGCCAGCCGCCAGCAGGGTGAGCAGCAGCTTGATCCCCCCGAGCAGGGCCAACCCCATGGCTCCGCCCAGCAGCGCCAGCACCACGGCTTCGAGCAGGAACAGCAATAGAATGCGCCGCCGTGGACAACCCAACGCCATCAGCAAGCCCACCTCGGGGATCCGCTCCTGCTGGGCGATACTCATGATGCTGAAGATGCCGACCGCCCCGATCAGCAGCGAGATAATGCCGAGCCCGCCAACCGCCAGCTTGATGATGGAGAGGATCTTGTCGAGGCTGGTCAGCATGTCCTGCTGGGAGGTGAGGGTGAAATCCTCGGCGCCGTGGCGGGCGATCAGCAGCCGCCTGATCTGGGCGGTGATCTCGGGCTCCGTCTGCCCGGCGCGATAGATGACGTCGATCTCCTGCAGCCCCTCCTTGTTGAACAGCGCCTGGGCGTGAGCGGCTGGCAGATAGATCATGTCGTCCAGATCAAAGCCGAGAAATTGCCCTTTGGGGGCCAATACCCCGGCCACCCGAAAACGGCGATCACCGGCGCGCAGCAGACTGCCAGGCCCATCGCCGCCGGGAAACAGCTCAGCCGCCACCTTGGCCCCCAGCACCGCATAGGCGCGGGGCATGGCACTGTCGTCCGCGGGCAGAAAACGCCCTTGCACCAGGGTGAGTCGCCAGCCTGAGAGTGCCGCCGGACCTGTGCCCAGAATGGCGGTGCTGCGGGTCAATCCTCGGCTGCGCACCTCCCCCTGCCCCTGCACTACAGGGAGCGCCGCCTCTACCCCTGCCAATCTGGCGAGGGCATCGGCATCCTCCAGCAGCAGGGGACGGCTGCTGGAGAGGATGCCGGGCGGGCCGCCTGCGGTTTCGGTCTTGCCCGGGGTCACGGCGATCAACCGGGTGCCAAATTGGGAGAAGCTGTCGAGCAGATAGAGCCTGAGCCCCTCGCCGATGCCAGTGAGCAGGGTCACCGAGGCGATCCCGATGGCGATGCCGAGCGCAGACAGCAGGCTGCGACTGCGCCCCGCCAGCAAGGCGCGCCAGAGCCAGAACAGCAGATCGGCGGAGCGCATCAGCCACCACTCCATTGCCCGCTGCGCAGGCTGCTGACCGGATCTTGCCGTGCCGCCCGGGAGGCGGGCAGCCAGCTAAAAAACAGCCCGGTCAGCAGGGCCGCCGGTATGGTGCAGAAAGTAGCGATCAGAGGGACCGCCGCCGGAAATCCGGGCCAAATCACTCCGGCGAGGGCAACAAGGGCATAGCCCAAGACCGTGCCAAACAGCGCGCCACTGCCGCTCAGCAACAGCGCCTCCCACAGAAACAGCTGGCGGATCTGGTGACTGTCGGCCCCCAGCGCCTTGAGCAGGCCGATCTCGCCGGTGCGCTGGCGGGTGCTGATCAGCGCCAGATTCATCATCATGATGCCGGAGACCAGTAGGCTGATGGCACCGATGCCGGCAACTGCCAGGGTGAGAGTCGAGAGAATGGTGGAGAAGGTGGCCAGCATGGCGTCACGGCGCACCACTGTCACATCGAGCACCCCGTGGCGCGCCTGCATCAGCTGCTCCAGTCGCTTGACCAGCGGCGGCACCGCTTGCCCCGCCAGCGGCTGGATCAGCAGCCGAAACAGCCCCTCGGTGTTGAACAGCCGCATGGCGCTACCGACCGGGATCAGCGCGGCTTCGGCCATGTCCATCCCCAGATTGCTGCTCTGGCTGGTGAAGACCCCCACCACCCGAAAGCGACGATTGTCAAAACGCAGCCACTGGCCGACCGGATCGGCCTGACCAAACAGCTCACGGGCCACCACGGCCCCGAGCAGGACGGCCGGTCGATCCTCTGCGGCATCCCCCGGCAGCCAGCGGCCGGAGAGCAGCTCCAGCCCGTGGGTATCGCGCAGCCCGTTGCTGCTGCCAAGCAGCATGGTCTGGCGCAGCCGCGCCCCCTGTTTGGCCTCGGCAAAGCCCATCACCAGCGGCACCAGCCGCACGTTTGGCTGGTGCTGGCCAAGGTAGTGCATGTCATCGAGAGTGATCTGCCGCAGACTGTTTCCGGTGACCGGCGGCAGCCCACCGGTGGTCTCCTTGCGGCCCGGGAACATCACCAGCAGATCCTTGCCAAGGGAGCTGAACTGGTCGGCCACATAGCGCCTCGCCCCATCCCCCAGCGCGGTGAGCAGCAGCACAGAGGTGACGCTCAAACTCACCGCCAGGATCAAGACCAGCGCCCGTGAGCGCTGGCGCAGCAGGGCCACGGCGGCAAAGCGGATCACATCGGGGCGCCGCATTCAGCCACCGCCGCTATCAATGTTGATGCGGCCATCGTTCATCAGGATCCGCCTGCCCGCCCGTTCCCCGAGGTGCGGATCGTGGGTCACCACCACCAGCGTGATCCTCTGCTCCCGGTTGAGCTCCTCCAGCAGGGTAATCACCTCCTCCCCGGAGCGGGAGTCGAGATTGCCGGTGGGCTCGTCGGCCAGGATCAGCCGCGGCGCCATTGCCATGGCCCGGGCGATGGCTACCCGCTGACGCTGACCGCCGGAGAGCTCGGCAGGGCGGTGTCCGGCCCGGTTCTCCAGCCCCAGATCCCCCAGCAACTGCTGGCTGCGGCGATGGCGCTCGGCGGGGGCGATCCCGCACAGCATCAGCGGCAGCTCGACGTTTTCACGGGCGGTGAGGCGGGAGATAAGGTGAAACGACTGGAACACGAAGCCGATGCGATGGCCGCGCAGCTGGGCCAGCGCCGGTTCTGACAGGGTGGCGGTGTCCTCCCCTCCCAGCCAGTAACGCCCCTCATCGGGCCGATCCAGCAGCCCCAACACATTGAGCAGGGTCGATTTGCCGGAGCCCGAGGGGCCCATCACCGCCAGATACTCCCCCTCGGCAACCCGCAGGGAAACACGATCGAGGGCAGCTACTTCGCTCCCCCCCAGAGTGAAGCGACGGCTGACTGCATCAAGGCGAATGAGATCACTCATCCGTCTGCTCCGTGGCGGCGCTGAAAGGGCCCTCCCCGACAATCTGTCCGGGCTGGGCCGCCAGCCGATCACCGGCAGCGAGCCCCTCGGCGACTTCAATCCAGTTCCAGTTCTCCACACCCCAGCGGGGTACCACACGCACCAGCTTATCCCCTTCCAGCCGCAGCACACTGCCATCGTCGGCCCGGCTGCTGGCCGCTACCCGCAGCACATCGGTGGCGCGGGTCACTTCGACTTCGAGGTCAGCGCTGTAGCCGATAAGCAGGGGCACATCGGTGGGCAGAGCAGTGAGCGCCGCCTCCACCTCCACGGTGCGGGCCTGCTTCTCCAGCTCCTTCACATAGGGGGCGATACGGGTGACGGTGGCGGCAAAATCGCGCCCGGGCATGGCATCGAGCAGTACCCGGGCAGACTGGCCCACCTTGAGGCGGGCGGCATCCACCTCATCGATGGGGGCAGAGACATACAGACAGCGATCGTCGATGAGATCGATAACCGGGGGCATGGCCACTCCGGGCGGTGAGGGGGTCATGTATTCGCCCAGCTTGCTGTTGACCTCCGCCACCACTCCGGCAAACGGCGCCAACAGGCGACGCTCGCTCAAGCGAGCCTCCACCTGGGCAACCTGCGCCTCGTCGACCCGCTCCTGCTGACGGGATGCCTGACAGACATAGCGGCGGGTATCGGCCAGATTCTGGGCCTGCTCAGCGAGGGTGCGGGAGGTGAGGTTTTTGGCCAGCAAGGTGGCCAGCCGGTTGGCCTCCCGCTCGTAGTAGGCCGCCTCGCTGCAACGCTCCTCGCGCTGGGTCTTGCCAAGAGCCTGCTGGGCGCGGGCCCGGGCGAGATCGGCGTGAATATCGTCGCTCCAGAGGGTCAGCAGCAGATCTCCCCGAGCCACCCGCTCCCCGGCCTTGACGGCGATCTGCTCCACCACGCCACCACCGGGCAGACTGAGCCCGGCCCGCTGACACGACTTGATGGTGCCGGCCCGGGTGTTGACTACAGTGACCAGCACATCCCCCCGCCCGACCTCAGCCAGCCTGATCGGCGTCGGCTGCGGTCGCCACCACCATGCCAGAGCAGCAGCCGCTACCACAGCGCCACTTCCCCACCACAACCAACCTCTCTTCATCGCGCATCCTTTCGCTAGTGACTCCCGTCATGAGCGTCGGGAGAGCAGGGCATAATAGAGCAAGGGTATCACCACCAGGGTGAGCAAAGTGGAGACCAGGATCCCGAAAATCAGGCTGATGGCCAGTCCGTTGAAGATGGGATCATCGAGGATAAACAGGGCTCCGATCATCGCTGCCAGCGCCGTCAGCATGATGGGTTTGGCCCGCACCTGCGCCGCTTCGATCACCGCCTGCTCGAACGCCACCCCGGCGCGGCGCTGCTGCTCGATAAAGTCCACCAGCAGGATGCTGTTGCGTACGATGATCCCGGCCAGGGCGATCATCCCGATCATCGAGGTGGCGGTAAACTGGGCCCCCAGCAGGGCGTGGCCCGGCATCACCCCTATGATGGTGAGCGGAATGGGCGCCATGATGATGAGTGGCACCAGATAGGAGCGGAACTGGGCCACCACCAGCAGGTAGATGAGGATCATCCCCACCCCGTAGGCTAGCCCCATGTCGCGGAAGGTCTCGTAGGTGATCTTCCACTCCCCGTCCCACAACAGCGCCACCTCCCCCAGCTTGTCGGGCTGCTGCACGTAATATTGGGGCAGGTCGATATCGGCACCGGCGGCAAACATGCCGTAGAGCGGGCTGTCGGTATGGCCACCCATGTCGGCCACCACCATCACCATGGGCTGCATGTTCTTGTGCATGATATAGCTGGGGGCCACCTCATCACGGCGACTCACCAGCTCGGAGACCCGCACCAGCTGGCCGCTCTGGCTGCGCACCTTGAGGGCCAGCACGCCCGCCAGATCCCGTTTGTCACCGGGTGCCAGTTCGATGCGGATCGGCACCGGATACTTGGCACCATGCCCCTGCAGCCAGCTGGCATCCTGATAACCCACCCCGCCATTGAGGGTGTTCACCAGATCCCCGAGATCGACCCCGAGCAGGGCCGCCTTGCTGCGATCCACCACCAGCCGCCACTTGGGCTGCGGGTCGGTCAGATAGATATCCACGTCCACCAGATCCCCTGTGGCCACAAAACGAGCCTGTACGGCGCGCGCCGCCGCTTCACGGGCGGCAGGCGTCGGGCCATACACTTCCGCGACTATGGGGGACCAGACTGGCGGGCCGGGCGGCACCTCTACCACCTTGAGGTTGCCCCCTGCCGCACTGGCGATGGCCTGCAGCGGCTCCCGAACCGACTGGGCAATCTGGTGACTGCTGCGCTCCCGCTCATGCTTGTCCACCAGATTGACCTGAATATCCCCCACGTTGGCGCCGCTGCGGATAAAGTAGTGGCGCACCAGCCCGTTGAAATTGATGGGGGCGGCGGTGCCGGCGTAGATCTGGTAATCCTTCACCTCCTCCACCTTGGCAAGCTCCCGCCCAACCGCCAGCAGGGTGCGCTCGGTCTGCTCCAGGGTCGCCCCCTCCGGCATATCGAGCACCAGCTGAAATTCCGACTTGTTGTCAAAGGGAAGCATCTTGAGCACCACCCACTGCACCACCGGCATTGCGGTGGCGGCCCCGACCAGCAGCAACACCACCAGCCAGAGTTTGCGTCTGGCGCGCTTGGCGCCATCACCAATCAGGAAAGGAGTCATCAGCCGGTGAAAAAGACCAGCCTTGGCCTCGCCGTGGGCACCGTGCACCTCACCCTTGAGCAAATGGCTCGCCAGCCAGGGGGAGAAGATGAAGGCCACCAGCAGGGAGATAAGCATCCCCATGCTGGCATTGATGGGGATGGGGCTCATGTAGGGACCCATCAGGCCACTGACAAAGGCCATCGGCAGCAGGGCCGCGATAACGGTCAGGGTCGCCAGTATGGTCGGCCCTCCCACCTCATCCACCGCCCCCGGTATCAGATCCTTGAGCGCCCCCTTGCCCAAACCGCGATGGCGGTGGATGTTCTCCACCACCACGATAGCGTCATCCACCAGAATGCCGATGGAGAAGATCAGCGCAAACAGCGACACCCGGTTGAGGGTAAAGCCCCAGGCCCAGCTGGCAAACAGGGTCAGTGCCAGGGTGATAACGATGGCAACGCCCACCACCAGCGCCTCTCGCCAACCCATGCTCACCAGCACCAGCAGCACCACCGCCGTGGTGGCAAAAATCAGCTTGCCGATCAAGGTGTTGGATTTGGTCTCGGCGGTGACGCCGTAGTCCCGGGTCACCGTCACCTCGACCCCGGCAGGGATCAGTCGGTTCTGCAAACTTTCGACCCGCGCCTCCACCCGCTTGGCCACATCGACCGCATTCTGGCCCGGCTGCTTGCCGATGGCCAGGGTCACCGCCGGATAACTGGCCTGTCCCAGCCCCATCCAGCTGCGCTTGGTCGGGGTCTCCTGACCCAGAGAGACCTTGGCCACCTCCCCCAGATAGACCGGCTTGCCGTCGTGCAGCCCCACCACCAGCTCTCTAGCCTCCTGCTCGCTTTGCAGGAACTGCCCCACCTGTACCTTGATCTCACTGTTGTCCTGCCAGGTGGCCTGTGTCGGGCCCACCTGATTGGCGGCCGAAAGGCGCTGACTCAGCTCGCCCCAGCTGATGCCGTGGGCGCTGAGGGCCGCCGGATCCGGCATCACCCGCAACACGGCACTCTGGCTGCCCAGCGTGTAAATATCGCGGGTACCGGGAATGCGCTTGAGTTCGGTCTCCAGCTCATGGGCGACCCGGGTCAGTTCGGGGGCCCCCAGTTGCTTGCTCCCCTCTTTGCTCCATAAGGTCAGACTGACGATGGGGACATCATCGATCCCCCGGGGTTTCACCAGCGGCTGACCGACTCCGATCCCCTGTGGCAGCCAGTCACGGTGGGAGTCGAGTTGGTTGTTGAGATCGACGATGGCCTGTTCGCGGCTCACCCCCACCTTGAACACCACCACCAGCAGGGCGCCATCGGGTTGGGAGAAAGAGTAGAGGGTATCAATTCCCTTTATCTGGGAGACCACCTGCTCGGCAGGGGTGGTGACGAGAGAGGCCACTTCAGTCGGGCTGGCTCCCGGGAAGGGAATGTAGACATCGGCGAAGGTGACATCGATCTGCGGCTCCTCCTCCTTGGGGGTCACCAGCACCGCAAACAGGCCGAGCAACAGCCCCAACAGCGCCAGCAGCGGCGTGATGGCCGAGCCCTGAAACAGCGCAGCCAGCCGACCGGCAGGCCCCAGCCTCTCCTTGTTGCCGTTCAGCTCGCTACTCATGGGCCACCTCCTGCTGCTGCGCCCAGGCATCGGGAGCCAGCTTGTCACCGGCTTGCAGCCCGGCCAGGATCTCGCACTGTCCCTCGACGCAATGGCCGACCCGCACCGGCGTCAGGGCCCAACCAGCGGGCTGCAGCAGATAGACGCCATTGAACTCCCCTTGCCGCAGCAGGGCGCGATCCGGCACCTGCAACACCTGACGTTCACCCTGCTTGAGCTGCACCTTGAGCCACATGCCGGGCAATACCCCGGCGGTTTGCGGCGGCAAGTCGAGGCGCAACCTGAAGGCGTGGCTCTGGCTGTCGGCATAGTTAAAGCGGGTCAATTTGACCGGGGTAACAAGCTTGCCATCCGGCAGCAGCACCTGCACATCCGCAGGCTCACGAACGAGCGTCAGGGCGGATTGGGGCAACTCCACCTCCACCCGCAGTGTGTCGAGAGAGAAGCCGGAGAGCAGTGGGGTACCGGGGGCGACAGTCTCCCCCAGCTCTACCAGCCGTTTGGTCACCACCCCGGCGTAGGGAGCCAGAATGCGGGTATAACCGTAGGCCTCGCGGGCCTGAGTGAGAGCCGCATCGGCAGCATTCACCTCGGCGCGGGCGGCGCGATCCGTCGCCTGGGCATTGTCGAGCTGGGCGCGGGTGATCACCCCCTTGGCAATCAGCGCCTGAAAACGGGCAAGCTGGCGCTCGGCTTCCACTTGCTGAGCCTGCGCCCGCGCCAGCCGCGCCTCGGCCCCCGTGACGGCGGCAAACTGCTCTTTGCCGCTGATCTCCAGCAGCGGCTGCCCCGCCTGCACCTGATCGTTCACATCCACCAGCATGCGGGAGACCCGGCCGCTGGTCTGGGCCGCCACCGTCCCCTGATTGATGGCACTGACGGTGCCATCCAGCGTCAGCCAGTCAGTCACCTGACGAGGGGCAAGGGTCAGGGTTGCATCGCCATTCGCCTCGGCAGACCATGTTATCGGAGAGACAAGAGCGGAGACCATGGCCAGCATGGTGGCCCCCAGCACGCGGATCTGTTCCATGATAATCCTCCTTCCCCGACACTAGGGGCAATCCGTTCAGACAGAGCGGGGGTGGCAGCGCTTCTCCCGCACCTTCACCCAAACCCGATCAACAAGCAAAATCCCGGCCACCATGGCCACTATAAACAACATTATCATGGGCTGGCCGCTGGAAATGAGACTCAAGGCAGGCCCCGGGCAGATACCCACCAATCCCCAGCCGATACCGAACAGCGCGGCACCACCGATCAGGCGGTGATCCAGCGTGGGGGCAGGTACTGCCGCGATGGGCTCGCCCAGCACACTCTGACGACGGGGTTTCACCAGCAGGAAGTAACCCGGCATAAAGACCAGCAGGGCCCCCCCCATCACGAAGGCGAGGCTGGGATCCCAGGCGCCAGCCAGATCGAGAAAACCGGTGACCCGGGCGGGATCCACCATGCCGGAGATGGCCATCCCCAGTCCAAACAGCAGGCCCGCGAACAAACTTGTCAGCAATTTCATGGCAATCAGCCCCTTACAGCAGATGATGAGTGATGAAGACGGTGATAAAGCCAGCCGCCATAAAGGTCAGGGTGGCGACAATGGAGCGCAGGGAGAGCCGCCCCATGCCGCAGATGCCGTGGCCGCTGGTGCAGCCATTGCCAAGACGGGTACCGATGCCAACCAGCAAACCGGCCAGCAGCACAACAGGCCAACCGGGCAAGGTGGTGAATGCGGGCATGCTGGCCCAGCCCAAGCTCAGTGCCAGCCAGGCGCCCGCCCCGAGCCCCAGCAGAAACAGTACCCGCCACGGCGCCCGGTGTTGCAACGCACCGGCCAGAATGCCGCTGATCCCGGCCACCCGGCCGTTGAACAACATCAGGATCAGGGCCGACAGCCCTGCCAGCATGCCGCCGCCCAAAGAGAGCAGCCATTGGCTTTCCATCATCAAGATTCCTTATTTTCCGAGTGACAAAAATGGGTTTGCAGCGCCCCCAGCACATCGGCAGCTGCCTCGCTCACCAGCGAGTAGTAGATCTGCTGGGAGACCTTGCGCGAACGGATAAGGCCGTAGCGCTTCAATACCGACAGTTGCTGGGAGAAGGCCGACTGGCCCAGCTGGCTGTGGGCCAGCAATTCCCCGACTCCCTTCTCCCCCTC
Source organism: Aeromonas sp. 603404 (assembly GCF_049171775.1). Lineage (NCBI taxonomy): Bacteria > Pseudomonadati > Pseudomonadota > Gammaproteobacteria > Aeromonadales > Aeromonadaceae > Aeromonas > Aeromonas sp. 603404. The sequence goes on along the minus strand of NZ_JAAKPE010000002.1, from coordinate 303,286 downwards.
CACCAGTTGGCAGAGCACCAGCAGGCGTTCAGGGTGAGCCAACGCCTTGAGCAGGGAGGCGGCGGCTGTCGCATGTCTGTTCATCTCGTCGAATTGGCTCATAGAAGTAAATTAGCAATTGCTGATATTTGTTCTATTGTATAAAACAACACTAAATTAGCAATATCTAAAATATATGGGGAGAAAGACCATGACAGTAGATAACGGAGTCAGAATCGTCGCGGGTTGTATGTTGCTGCTCTCGCTGATCCTTACCACCTGGGTGCATCCGGGCTTTGTCTGGCTAAGCGTCTTTGTCGGGGTCAACCTGATCCAGAGTGCGTTCACTGGGTTCTGCCCGGCAGCCCTGATCCTGAAGCGCTTGGGGCTGAAGTAACAGGTCGCGCAAGACAGGGGCGGTCCTGCTAGCGGGGCGTCATCGCGCGGCGATGGCTATCGTCGCTCCCTGATGCTTATGGAGGTAGCCAGTCGGCCCCATTATTGACAAACTTGTATCTAAATGTTGCTGGAAGGTCGATAAGGCTTTACCTCACCGCTCTGGATGAGTACCATTTTGCCGTTCTTAACACAGCGGAGACCATCAGTGGGCAACTCATCAAGTGACAGTTGTAGACCGACCCTCATCGTCGGTACCAAGGTCGCGAGCTAGCCGCAGGTCTTTCTCTGCCGCATGCTCGCAACCCTGCGAGAAGCGGAAATCCACTCCCCTCTTCTCTTTTTTCACACTTGACGTCAGGTGATCTGGCTTTGCCATGACACCTTGCCTGCATAGTTTCTGCTTCCCACAAGGAGGCTGCTATGCGTTTTATCTCAATCAAACCGGCTGCGGATCGCGCGGTCGCAACAGGTTCTGTTGCTACCCGGGCTCACCCCCTGTTGAGCCGGCTCGGCCGTGGCATGCTGCCACGCTGGCTGGGCGGCAAACCGCGCCAGCACCACTATAGGCTGCAGATCCGTTGCGAGGATCGCGCCGATATGGAGCAAGTGCTGGATATGGTGAGCCACACCCTGCAACCGGCCGGACTGCAACCGATGCAATCGATGAAACCGGGTCGCAGCGGCGGGCGAGAGCTGGTGCTCAATGTGCACTGCACTCCACCCCAGCGCCGCTATCTGGTGCAGTTTGTTCATCAGGTCGGAGTAGCGCATCCGGTGCGCTGGGAGCTGCGTCCGCGCATCGACACGGCTCCCGAACTCAACTGACGCGCATCCTGCTGCACTAACGACCGTTCAAGGGGCCAGCCACGCTGGCCCCACTTGTTGCGTCCTCTCCGAGCGTCAGGGCATCTGATGATGCTCGCGCCCCGGAAGCTAAACCCGGGACGCTGCGTTTTTCTGCTGGCCATCCGCTCAATCCCCCTCTGATCCATCCGCCACCCGGCGTTTCATCATGGATTGTGCCAAGCCAGCTTTCATAAGAAGGAGTACGCCATGAAGATGTGGCAACAACTAGACATGCTCTCACTGCTCGACACTCTGGCTAGCCTGCTGCTCGCCTTTGTGCTCGGCAGTCTGGTCGGGCTGGAGCGCCAGTACCGCCAACGTACCGCGGGCCTGCGCACCAACGTGCTGGTCGCCGTGGGAGCCGCCCTGTTCGTCAGCCTGGCCCAGCGAATCTATGACCTGCACGGCGGCAACTACAACGTGGTCCATGTGGTGGCCTATATTGTCTCCGGCATCGGCTTTCTCGGCGCCGGCGTCATCATGCGCGAGTCGGGCAATATCCGCGGCATCAACACCGCCGCCACCCTCTGGGGCGTGGCAGCGGTCGGCGCCGCCTGTGGCGCAGGGCTCGCCATGGAAGCAATCCTGGGCGCGTTATTCGTGCTGGCCGCCAACACCCTGCTGCGACCACTGGTCAACCAGATCAACCGTCGCCCGGTAGACAATCTGGATACTGAAGTCACCTACAAGGTGACTGCCCTGACCCCCCGTGAGCATCAAAAGGAGGTGCTGCACTGGCTCGAGGAGATGCTGGAGCAGGCCAACTATCCCATGAGCGAGCTCGACATCGAGCCATTTGGCGAGAGGGATCTGGAGATCTCGGCGGTGCTGCTGGCCACCTCCATTGATGGCGACGAACTGGATGCCCTGATGGTGAAACTCGGCATTCATCCCCATATCAAGCAGATATTCTGGCGCGCCAGTACCACAGACTGAGCTGCCGGTCAGAGGAACGAGCCACCCGCCCACAGCAAAAAGCCCCGCCAGCAATGGCGGGGCTTTTTCATATGGATGAGCGAAGAGTGGCTAGCGGCGGCTGCGCCAGCGCACCCTGGGGGTGATCACCTGGGCGGTCTGTGCGGGAGGACTGCCCGCTATCAGTTGCTGCATCAGCTCGAAAGCGGCGAGGGCCAGCGCCGGACAATCCTGCGCCACCGAGTCGATGCGCATGGGAATGCAGTCGAGCAAGTCGTGATCATCGAAGGTACACAGCCGCATCCCTGTCTCCATCAACCCCGCCTCGTTGAGGTAGCGCAGTACCCCTTCCAGCAGGGTAAAGGAGGCGGTAAAGAGCCCCCTGGGGGGGGCTCCCAGCTCGGCCACCAGCTCGGCCATCAGCTGATAACCGGAGCTCGGCTGGTAGTCGCGATGACGCACCCTTGCTGCATCGGCTTCAAAACCGGCGCGATGGAGCCCCAGCTCATAGCCCGCCAGCCGGTGACGGCTGGGGGAGAGATCCAGCAAACCGCCGAAGTAGTAGATCTGCTCGCCGCACTCGCTGGCCATATCCCGCACCAGCTCGGCGGTGGCCTTGCAGGCATCGGAGATCACCATGGGCAGGCGCGACTCGCCAATATGGCGGTCGAGCTGCACCACCGGCAGGCGGTCGTGGATGCGGGCATAGATGTCATCGCTGTGGCCGCTGGAGGCGACAATCAGCCCATCCACCTGGCGGCTGATGAGGTTGTCCACCACCCGCTGCTCGAGGGCGGGATCATCCTCGGAGCAGGCGATCAGCAGCTGGATACCCGCCTCCCGGCAGTGCGCCTCGAGGGCGCGGGCGATGCGGGCAAAACCGAAGTTGGTGAGATCGGGGATCACCAACCCCCAGGTGTAGCTGCGGGTCTCGCGCAGGGAGCGGGCATGAAAGCTCGGCAGGTAGTGACACTCCTCCGCCACCGCCTGAATGCGCTTGCGGGTATCATCGGCAATGCGGTACTCCGCACTCTTCCCGTTGAGCACCAGACTGGCGGTCGCCTTGGACACCCCCGCCAGTTCGGCGATCTGGGCAATCGTGATCCGTTTCTTCTTCTCCACCTGGCCTCCCGGCTGACTAGAACCGGGCTATTGTACTAGGCATGCCGACAGCGGCCAGTGATTGAGGCAAATTTTGCAGCCATCATCGCCGCTACCTGATGATAGTTGCGGCTTCTCCCCGGGGAAGTAGCGCGCCGACAGGCTGTGGCGACCCTCATCAATGAAACACTCCAGACTGGAGCGATCGCACAGCACGGTGATCCGCCCGCCAGCCCATGGGCTGCTGCGAGTCTCCCACGCTCCGCTCTGCCAGTTCTGGCGCCGCAAGGTGATGCGGTCCGGCTGCCACACCAGCTCGGCCACGGCGCCGAAACAGAGGCTCCCCTCACCGCAGAGATCCAGATCGAGCCAGGCCGAGTCGATGGCCAGCCCCGGAAATTCGCCAAGCGTCCCCTCGAAGCGGGTCAGTTCTCCCTTGAGCGCCGCAAGCTCCGCCACCGGCCGCTGGCAAAGCCACTCATCCTGCCAGAACAGCTCCCGCGGGCAGCTCATCTGGTGGATCCAGCCGTGAGCGACCGTAGGCTGGCTCATCTCGTTCTCCTCCGGCAGACCCAGCCAGCCAAACAGCAAGCGCCGACCCTGGCTATCCAGAGTGGTTTGCGGCGCATAGAACTCGAAGCCCCGGTCCAGCTCGTGAAAAGCCCCGTGCCCGAAGCGCTCGCCGTCGAAGTTGCCCACCAGCCAACCGCACTGGTAGAGGTTGCGATAATCCTCGCCTGCCGGGGCAATCCCCTGCGGGCAGCTGATCAGCACATGGCGCTCCTCCAGCGGGAAGAGATCCGGGCACTCCCACATATAGCCAAACTCACCCAGCCCCCCTCGCCCGCTGCCGGCGATGGGCCCCACCCGCTGCCAGCTTTGCAGGGTGTCGCCACGATAGAGCAGCACTTCCCCCTTGTCATCCAGGGTTCGGGCCCCCAGCACCATCAGCCACTGTTTGCCGTCGTGCCACACCTTGGGATCGCGTACATGGCCGCTGTAGCCTGCGGGTAGATCCAGCACCGGCCCCAGCTTGGCAAAACTACCCTCACCGTCGGCGCGGGCCAGACACTGATAGGCGGTGCGGCTGCCATCTGGGTATTTGACATTGCCGGTGTAGATAAGGGTCAGACGCCCCTGCTCGTCGCTCACCGCAGAGCCCGAATAGCAGCCGTGGCTCTCATAGGCTTCGGTGGGCAACAGCGCCACCGGCTCGTGCTGCCAATGCAGCAGATCGGTGGAGGTGACATGGCCCCAGCCCTTGTTGCGGTGCTCGCAGCCCAGCGGATTCCACTGGTAGAAGAGGTGGTAGCGCCCGTCGTGCTCGATAAAGCCGTTGGGATCGTTGAGCAGCCCCACCGGGGCTGCCAGATGCCAGCGGGGCCGATGGGGATCGGCCGCCGCCTTGAGCTGTCCGGCCAGCAGCGACCGGACAATCTGGTTGAGAAGATCGCTTTCCTTCATCACTCCACCTTGTATTTGAGCAGGTAGGAAGCGGCGAAGGCGGCGCCAAAGGCGATCACCAGCCCGATGATGTAATGAATCAGGCTCATGGGCTGGACGATGGCCATGCCGGGAATACCGGTCAGCCCCACCGCCGTCATCCCCACCTTGGCCGCCACCACGTAGGCGCCGCCGCAGGCCCCGCCAAACAGACCGGCGAGGAAGGGTTTGATGTAGCGCAGGTTCACCCCGAAGATCGCCGCTTCCGTGATACCCAGCAGGCAGGACATGGCAGCCGGCACGGTAATGGCCTTGATCTTCACGTCGCGAGTCTTGAAGTAGACCGCGAGGCAAGCCCCGCCCTGCGCCACGTTGGCCATGGCCCAGATGGGCAGCAGGAAGTTGACGCCAATTTGCGGATTGGCCAGCAATCCCGCCTCGATGGCGTGGAAGCTGTGGTGGATGCCGGTGATGACGATAAGCGAGTAAGTGCCGCCAAACACCAGCCCCGCCAGCCAGCCCGCCTGCTCATAGAGGGCGCTCAGACCAAACGAGATGCCATCCCCCAATACCCGACCCGCCGGGCCGATAAAGAGCAGCGCCACGAAACCGGTGATGATGACGGTGAGGAACGGCGTGAGGATCAGATCCAGTGCATCCGGGATGCGCTTGCGCAGCTGTTTCTCCAGATGGGACATAAACCAGACCGCCAAGAGCACCGGGAAGACGGTGCCCTGATAGCCGATCATGGCGACATCGAGCCCGAAGAAATCCATGGTCTTGAAGCCACCGGCCACGCCCCAGGCGTTGGTTAGCGCTGGGTGGGTGAGAATGCCGCCAAGGGTCGCCCCGAGGTACGGATTGCCGCCAAACTCACGCGCTGCCGTAAAACCGATGAGGATCGGCAATATGATAAAGGCCGCCGAGCTGAACATGTCGAGCATCACAAACAGGGCGCTGTCGGCATTGGCCCAGCCGTAGGTGCGCACCATGCCGAGCAGCCCCATCAGCAGGCCCGAGGCGACGATGGCCGGAATGATCGGCACGAAGATGTTGGAGAGGGTTCGCGCCAACCGCTGGGCCACGTTGAGCTTGGCCGCCGCCATGTCGGTCAGCTCCGCCTTGCTGGCGGTGCCGGTACCGGTCAGCGTCACAAACTCCGCATAGACCTTGTTGACCAGACCGGTGCCAAAGATCACCTGAATTTGGCCCGCGTTGCTAAAGCACCCCTTGACCCCCTCCAGCTTGTCGATGGCGGCCTTGTTTACCTTGCTGTCATCGGCCAGCACCAGCCGCAGCCGGGTGGCGCAGTGGGCAGCGCTGACGATGTTCTCCTTGCCCCCGAGCAGGGGCACCAGATCCTTGGCTATCGCACTGATATTCATATTCTTCCTCTTATGACCCGCCACGCTGGCGGGCCCTTGTCACATGAGAGTAGGGGCTGTCGAGCCGGGCTTCTAGCCGCAGATCAACAGCCGCTTGTGTCTGATCGCAAAAAGGCATCCAGTTCGGAGCGGGTCGGCAGCGCCGTCATGGCCCCCTTGGCGGTGGTGGCGAGCGCCCCGCAGCCGTGAGCCTGAGCCAGAATGGCGGGCAACTCGGCCAGCGTCGGCAGCGACGAACGCCCTGCCAGCGCCGCCAGCAGCCCGGCGACGAAGGCATCCCCCGCCCCCGTGGTGTCGAGCGGGGTCACCTTCTGCCCCACCCACTCCAGCAGCTCGCCACCCAGACGGGCCACCACACCGGCCGCCCCTCTGGTCACCAGCACCAGCGCCGGGCCAGAGAGAGTCGCAAGCCCGGCAGCCAGATCATCCTCACCGCTCAGCAGTTGCAGCTCCTCGATGGAGAGCTTGACCACATCCGCCTGTGCAATTGCCTGACGCACCAACGGCAGCATCTCGGCGGGGTTGCCCCACACCTCGGGGCGCAGGTTGGGGTCGAAGCAGACCCGCCCGCCTGCCGCCTTGATGTCCGCCATGGCCTGCAGGCAGCTGGTGCGTACCGGCTCGTTGGCGAGCGCGATGGAGCAGGTCAGCAACCACTGACCGGCATCGAATCGGGGCAACTCATCCGGGGTGAGGAACTGGTCGGCACTGGGGCGCACCATAAAGGTGAAGCTGCGCTCCCCCTCGTCATCCAGTTCTACCAGCACGGTAGAGGTGCGATAGTCTGGATCGAGCCGCAGCGCACCGATATCCACCCCCTCCCCGCTCAGGGTGTCGGCCATAAAGCGGCCGAACGGGTCAGCACCAACCCGGCCGATAAAGGCCGCATCGCCACCCAGCCGTGCCACACCAACCGCCACATTGGCGGGCGCACCACCCGAACACTTGAGGTAGTGCAATGCCCCTTCCGGGATCAAGTCCACCACCGCATCCCCCATTACCCACACACGATTCGTCACCTTGCTACTCCACTGCTGCATCGGATCCACGGTCAAACCCGAACTCTGTTCTGTTGGCTGGCATTATCAGCTAAACCGTTTTAGCCAACCAACAGATCTCGGCACCGGCTGCCATTTTTGTGATCGGGATAACGAACTAGAACCAGGTTTCCATCTGTACGCCAAAGTTCCACTCGCCACCGGCGGTGAAGTTGCTCTGGCCCATGGCATCGTCGCTGGCGTAGTTGTCGAGCTCGGAGGACCAGTCCATCCAGCTGGCGAACACCCGCAGTTCGGGCCGCTCGAAGAAACCGGCGGTCTGCGCCTTGAAGGTGGGGGCGAAGGTGAGCTTGGTGAAGTTGCCGTTCACCGCCTGGCGTCCCTTGTAACCCTTGGGATCGAGATCCATGTACTGCCAGGCCGCCTCGTAGACCAGCTCGACGTTCTGGCTCAGCACCTGCGCCACCCGGGTATTGAAGGTAAGCCAGCGGTACTCGTCCCCTTTCACGTAGCGATCCTGACTCTGCTCGGCCAGCAGGGCCGGGGCAAAACGCCAGCGCGAGGTGAGATCGGTGGCGCCAAACACGGCGACCCGCACCGCATCGGCGTCCGGCAACAGCTCGCTGTCAGAGCCCAGCCCCTTGACCTCGGCCCCCAGCCCATGACCATACAACACCGCCGCCTTGGCAAAACCGGGGTTGATGCCAAAGAAGCTCTCGCCATGGTAGGCCAGCAGGGTGTGCGCCCCCTTGTCCGCCGCCTCGCTGCCCGCCCCCTTGTCATTGATGCGGGCGTCATTGTCCTTGGCCGAGAGACCGTTCACCATCCACTGCCAGTTACCGACGCGGTTGTTCATGGTGAGGATGTAGCTCTCGATATCGGAGAGACCGCTGGCGCTGATGTCGCCGTAATCCCGGCCATAGAGAGAGAAGTTGGCCTTCCAGCTATCGGCCAGCTGCACGTCGTAGACGCCGCCGCCGGTACCGGCCAGGAACACCACGTCGGAATCGAGCCAGTGGATGTCAAAGTTGTCCCGATCAAAGCGCTTGCCCGCCCACATCACCGCATTCTTGAAGGGGCCGTCGAAGCTCGCCAGATTGCCGATCTCGGCAAACACCTGACGAGTATTGAGGCTCGAATCGCTGGCAGTCCAGTCGTTGCTGGTCTCCACCCCGTCTGCCAGCATCAGCTTGTAGCGGGCCCAGCTGCCATCCTCGAAGGTCTGGGTTTTCAGCAGGTTGGCCTCCATGTAGGTGTCATCCTCGTTGCCAAGGCGACCGACAGCTCCACCCACGGATCCTGCCGGGGTGATGTAGGGGCCGCCGCGCCCGCCGTTGCCATTGCTGTTTACCAACAGGCCCGAGCGGGCATAACCGTGAAACTCGAAGCCCTGGGCACCAGCGGTCTTCTCATCCACCTTCTGGCTGCGGTTGTTGGCCACCTGCGCCTGCTCACTCGCCGCGCTCGCCTTCACTTCCGCCTGGCTGGCACGGCTCTCTGCTGCCTCTGCTCTCGCTTCAGCCGCCTGTACCCGCGCCTCCAGCGCCGCCAGTCTGGCCTCGACACTCTCACCTGCAACACTCGCCTGCGCCGCCCACAGCGGGCTGCTCATCCCCAATCCCAGCGCTACCGCCAGCGCCAACTTGCTCTTGAACATCATCATCTTCCTCACCTGTCATCTGTGGCCCGGACGGGCGCTGTTGTTATCGACAGCCAGAGCATAGCTAAACCGCTTTAGCCAACTCAATATGACAACTAAACCGTTTCAGCAACAGTGTGAGCGGGATAACATTTGTACAGCAGGAATTGGCGGGAGTTGTGAGGAGGATCCCTCATCAGGATCCACTCAATAAGGCGGATCCCGATTCTGCGAGCAGCGACCCTGACAATGTGAATAGGAAGGGGGGCACCTCACCACCAACCGGATCAGGGTGCTGGCGATGGGTCTGCCAGGTATCGGCATACCCTATGCGTCATTCTGTTGGTGGAGATTGTTACACGCATTACACCATCAGGTTCGGCTACAAAGCAGCGTAAATAATACCGATCACGCATGCGATATGGCTGAATACGCGACATTCCTGTCGTTCAATTACCAAAATATCAATAAAGATGTTTCTAAATGTTTCTGGCGGTGGATTAATTATTTACCAATAAGAACCATTCCAGTAGCATCGCAGCATTGATTAATAACGGAGACCATCAGTGGGCAATTCATCAGATGACAGTAGGTTGTTGAGCTCGTCAGCCAATACCTGAGTCGCGAGATCCCCGCAGATTGTTCTGCCGCTATCTCGCACTATGCGGAGAGCGGTTTATTTGCACCTGAGTGCAATTCCTTCCCTGTATTCACTCGATGTCTGTTACTGACGCCATCCAATGCTACAGACTGGATGCGTAAATAATGCCTGCATGGGTCTTCTCCTGATATCAGGGTCACCATGTCATTACCACTGTTACCTCATCACGCCATGTTTTTCCGCCTCTGGCGTGCGTCAATGATGGCGAACCTCTATCGCTGCAGGTCAGTAGCCACAAGGCTTTTGACAAGGTGGCATGGGAGATGGCAACAGCCGCTAGCCGGGCGACGACCGTCCCGCGATCCGCTCCACCTTCATTTACTTGTGCCGAGTGCAACACCTGTTCATTCCCCATGCGTGGCTATTGACGGGTAAGCATATGACGATTCTTTACATCAATCAGGAGGTGTGTCATGGACCCTGACCCTGGAGCCGGTATCGGCGACTAGTCCGGATTAATTTTCGGGCGTTATTTCCTTATCTATTTTTGCTGATGTGATGTCAGTCGGAATTCTATTTTCTATTTTCCAGGCTGATGTATTAAAGGATATATAAATGCAATACCAAGATATTCACCAACAACTGTATGTACTGCTGCAAAACAAGGATCGTATGGGGATCCAGAGCCTCAGCCTGAATATTCATGAGGTCGATCTGGCACAAGCGATAAACCGCCTGACAGATAAACATATTCATACCTTTCTCAATCTGGTTCCTGCATTGCGTGCCGCACGCATCTTCCGCCATCTGCCCAGCGATATTCAGGCCAGCCTGGTACGTTCCATGGCCAAGCCCCAATTGGAAGAGTTGTGTACCCGCCTATCCCCCGATGACAGAGCCGATCTCTACAATCGTCTGCCCGCAGCCTTGCGCCAGACCCTGCTCGATGCGATGACAGATGAAGAACGTGAGGATACGCAACGGTTGGCCTCTTACCCGGAAAACCTCGTCGGCTCCATCATGAGCTCGGATTGTGCCAGCCTGACGGCTGACATCACTGTGGGAGAGGGGCTGCAACGGCTGCGCAGCACTGCTGCCGACAGGGAGAGCATCTATACCCTGTATGTCGTGGATGAAATGCGCCGCCTCATCGGGGTTGTCTCCCTGCGCGAACTGTTTCTCGCCGACAGCAAAACCCCCATCTCGGCCATTATGCAGCGCGAGCTGGTGAGTATTCAGGCCGATGCCCCCAAAGGCGAAGCCGCGGAGATGATCGCCCGTTACAACCTGCTGGCCCTCCCCGTATTGAATCAGGATCAGCAGTTGCTCGGCATGGTGACCGTGGATGATGCAATGGATGTTGCCGAAGAGGAAGATGCCAACCGGATTGCCCGCTTCGGTGGTACGGCTGCGCTGGGAGGTCCCGAACTTGATCTTCGCGCATCCAGCACCTTTAACATGTTCAGCGCCCGATTCTTCTGGCTGGCGGTCTTGACCGTATTCGGCATACTGACCAGCAATCTGGTCGCCGCTCAGGAAGAACTCATCAGCGAAGTACTGATCCTCGCAGCCTTTATTGCCCCTATTATCGACATGGGGGGCAACTCGGGCAGCCAGTCGGCCACCTTGGTGATCCGGGCAATGGGCATGGGTCAGATCAAGCTGAGCATGCGTGACTTCTTTTTCGTGCTGCGGCGCGATCTGCCCGTCGCAATGGCTCTGGGGCTGGGTGTCGCCCTGCTGGAAGGGGTGATGGCATTCTGGAGCAAGAGCATCGGCTGGGACATCGTCATGATTGTCAGCCTCTCTGCCATGACGGTGACTGTGGTTGGCAGCCTGCTTGGTCTGGTCCTGCCGTTTGCCGCACGGAAGATGGGGACTGATCCGGCAACCCTCAGCTCCCCCATGCTCACCTCGATCATGGATCTGTTGGGCGTGCTGATCTATTTTGGTTTCGCCTATGCCTTCCTCGGTGGGTCACTGGCTGCTGCCTGACAGCGCACAGCAGATGGGGGCAGCCAAACCACCGCCATCTCCGATAGTTCAAGATAAAAGAGAGGGAGGCATCACGCCTCCCTCTCTCTTTATATCGACACGGGTCTATGCCATCACTTGGTCAGATCGTCGAAGAAGCGTTTCACCCCTTCGAAGAAGCCTTCCGATTTCGGCTTGTGAGTCTTGGCAGCGGCACCGCTGAAGGATTCGTCCAGCTGGCGCAGCAGCTCTTTCTGCTGCTCAGTGAGGTTGACCGGAGTCTCGATCACCACCTTGCACATCAGATCCCCTACCTGACCGGAGCGTACTGACTTCACGCCCTTGCCACGCATGCGGAACATCTTGCCGGTCTGGGTCTCCGGAGTGACCTTGAGCTTGACGCGGCCATCCAGGGTCGGCACTTCAATCTCGCCACCCAGGGCGGCTGCGGTGAAGCTGATGGGCACTTCGCAGTAGAGGTTGTTGCCGTCACGCACGAAGATCTCGTGCTCTTTGACGTGCACCTGTACGTAGAGATCCCCTGCCGGAGCTCCCGCTTCCCCCGCTTCCCCTTCACCGGAGAGACGGATGCGGTCGCCGGTATCAACGCCCGCCGGAATTTTCACCGACAGGGTCTTGGTGCGCTGGTAACGACCTTCACCGTGACACTTGCGGCACGGATCCTTGATGATCTTGCCGCGACCGTGACAGTGCGGACACGCCTGCTGCACCGCAAAGAAGCCCTGACGCATCTGCACCTGGCCGGAGCCGTGGCAGGTCGGGCAGGTCTGGGCACTGCTGCCGGTGTGGGCACCGGAGCCGTTACAGACTTCACAGTGAACCAGAGTCGGCACCTTGATCTCCTTGGAGACCCCGCGTACCGCCTCTTCCAGCGTCAGCTCCATGGTGTAACGCAGGTCGGAGCCACGGGCCGGGCCACGACGGGCACCACCACGGCCACCGCCGAAGATGTCACCGAATACGTCACCAAACATGTCGGCGAAGTCGGCACCGCCGCCAAAGCCACCGTGGCCACCGCCACCCTGGCTCGGGTCGACACCGGCATGGCCATACTGGTCGTAACGGGCACGCAGGTTGGCATCGGTCAGGACCTCGTAGGCTTCCTTGACCTCTTTGAACTTCTCTTCGGATGCGGCATCACCCTGATTACGATCCGGGTGATACTTCATGGCCAGGCGCTTGTACGCCTTCTTGATCTCGCGATCGTCGGCATCTTTCGCCACACCCAGTACTTCGTAGAAATCGCGCTTCGACATACTCATCCTGTGGTTACGCAGACGGGCGTTGGTTACCCAACGCCCGTGAATTCATTGACCAAGCCGATGGGCGAAGCGGACTCCGCCCATCTGGGTAGGGCTTACTTCTTGTCGTCTTTCACTTCTTCGAACTCGGCGTCGACTACGTCGTCGTCAGCCTTGGCAGAAGAGGAGGACTGACCGGCATCAGCACCGGCTGCACCCTGGGCCTGAGCCTGCTGCTGGGCAATTTCCATCAGCTTCTGGGACGCTTCCAGCAGAGCCTGCTGTTTGGCTTCGATAGCAGCCTTGTCGTCACCCTTGATGGCCGCTTCCAGCTCGCTCAGAGCAGCTTCGATCTTGGTCTTGTCGTCGGCAGGCAGAGCTTCACCGGCTTCGGTGATCTGCTTGCGTACGGAGTGGACCAGACCATCAGCCTGGTTGCGAGCCTGTACCAGCTCTTCAAACTTCTTGTCCTCGGCCGCGTTGGCTTCGGCTTCGCGTACCATGCGCTCGATCTCGTCATCAGACAGACCAGAGGAGGCCTGGATGGTGATCTTCTGCTCTTTGTTGGTCTCTTTGTCTTTCGCAGAGACGTGCAGGATACCGTTGGCATCGATATCGAAGGTCACTTCGATCTGCGGCAGACCGCGCGGTGCCGGACGGATGCCTTCCAGGTTGAACTGGCCCAGAGACTTGTTGTCGCTGGCGCGCTTGCGCTCACCCTGCAGCACGTGAATGGTCACGGCAGACTGGTTGTCTTCGGCAGTGGAGAACACCTGGGACTTCTTGGTCGGGATGGTGGTGTTCTTCTCGATCAGCGCAGTCATCACGCTACCCATGGTTTCGATACCCAAGGAGAGCGGGGTCACGTCCAACAGCAGTACGTCGGTCTTGTCACCGGACAGTACGGCACCCTGGATGGCAGCACCCATGGCCACGGCTTCGTCCGGGTTGACGTCTTTACGCGGCTCTTTGCCAAAGAACTCGGCAACGATCTTCTGAACCAGCGGCATACGGGTCTGACCACCAACCAGGATCACGTCGTCGATCTCGCCAACTGCCAGACCGGAGTCTTTCAGGGCGACACGAACAGGCTCCAGAGAGTCTTTCACCATGTCTTCCACCAGGGATTCCAGCTTGGCGCGGGTCACCTTGATGTTCATGTGCTTCGGACCGGTGGCATCGGCAGTGATGTACGGCAGGTTGACGTCGGTCTGCTGGGCAGAAGAGAGCTCGATCTTGGCCTTCTCCGCGGCATCTTTCAGACGCTGCAGAGCCAGCTGGTCGTTGCGCAGGTCGATGCCCTGCTCACGCTTGAACTCGTCTACCAGATAGTTGATGACGCGGTTGTCGAAGTCTTCACCACCCAGGTGGGTGTTACCGTTGGTCGCCAGTACTTCGAAGGTGGTTTCGCCTTCCACTTCGTCGATCTCGATGATGGAGATATCGAAAGTACCGCCACCCAGATCATATACGGCAACCTTGCGCTCGCCCTTGACCTTGTTCACGCCGTAAGCGAATGCAGCAGCAGTCGGTTCGTTGATGATGCGCTTTACATCCAGACCGGCGATGCGACCGGCATCCTTGGTAGCCTGACGCTGGGCGTCGTTGAAGTAGGCCGGAACAGTGATGACTGCTTCGGTTACCGGCTCACCCAGATAGTCTTCGGCGGTCTTTTTCATCTTTTTCAGCACTTCGGCAGAGATCTGCGGCGGTGCCATTTTCTTGCCCTTCACTTCAACCCAAGCGTCGCCGTTGTCAGCTTTGGCGATGGCGTACGGCATGATTTTCAGGTCACGCTGCACTTCTTCATCTTCAAAACGACGACCGATCAGACGCTTGATGGCGAACAGGGTGTTTTTCGGGTTGGTGATGGCCTGACGCTTGGCCGGCTGACCAACCAGGATCTCGCCATCATCGGCATAGGCAATGATGGACGGAGTAGTACGATCGCCTTCTGCGTTCTCGATCACGCGAGCAGTGTCGCCATCCAGAATAGCGACGCAGGAGTTGGTAGTACCCAGGTCAATACCGATGATTTTACCCATTTGACGAATCTCCAAATACTTTGAATAAACTGGCGAGGAACTCGCCTTAATGCGTTAACGGCTAGGTGGGGGCTGCCAATCTGGCTTTCAAGCTCCCGGCATCAAATTTTTTGTGCCGCCGCGGCCTTGCTACCTATATGGGGTCGCCGGACGCAGCTTCAAGCCCCAACCCTAAAAAACCACACCCTTTGTCATGGTTGCGCGGTCACGTTGAGGCGTAAAACCGGGCAAGATGAACAGGTGCTGCACTGCGAAATAAAAAGCCCGCCACAGGGCGGGCTCGGGCACCCACAGCCAATCAGTCGACCGCTTTGGCGATCATCACCATGGCCGGACGGATCACCCGACCGTTGAGGTCATAGCCTTTCTGCATCACTGCGATCACGGTGTTCGGCGCCACATCGGCACTCGGTACCATGCTCATCGCCTGATGGGCATTGGGGTCAAACGGCTGGTTGATCGGGTCGAGCGCCACCAGACCAAACTTGGCCACGCCGCTCTGCATGGATTTCAGGGTCAGCTCGACACCTTCGATCATCGGCTTGAGGGCTTCGTTCTCCTTGTCGGCCAGTTCGATGGCTCGCTCAAGGTTGTCCAGCACCGGCAGCAGTTCGTTGGCGAACTTCTCCAGAGCAAACTTGTGCGCCTTCTCCACATCCAGCTCGGTACGACGGCGCAGGTTCTCCATCTCGGCGGCGGTACGCAGGGCGCGTTCACGCTCTTCCGCTGCTTTTTGAATGGCGGTTTCCAGCTGCGCTTCCAGTTCGGCAATACGGGCCTGCTCGGCTGTCACTTCACTGTCTACATCGGTCGGCTCGACTGGCTGGGCTTCCACTTGCTCCATCGCTTCAACCTTTTGCTCTTCGTGGTTCATGACATCTCCAATTCCGGGGTTACTTATGAGGGCCCTGACGTCTGGTTGAGCGACCGGACGACAACAGACCGACTATGTTGGCGCTATTATGGGGATGCATCCCCGGCTTTCAAGGGGTAAAGGGCAATCAGGGTTGCTGAATAGCCGCAACCGTCGGTTTATCCGGGTTACCGCTCACCGTTTAACCATTAGCCTCAAGGGGATAGCCAGCCCCGTCACACGGGAGAGCGTCACAAGCGGAGCAAAGCACTGTATACTGGCCCGCAATACCCATCCCAGATCTGACTGACTATGGATTCTCCGTTCAAAACCATCGCCCTGATTGGCAAACCCCACCATGAGGGGGCCAACCAGACGCTGACCGGCCTGCATCAATACCTGACCGCCCGCGGCTTTCGGGTTCTGGTGGAGAGCCGGGTCGCCCAGACCCTGAGCATCCTCGATGAAAACGTGATGGATCTGGTGCAACTTGGCCAGCAGGCCGATCTCGCCATCGTGGTCGGCGGTGACGGCAACATGCTGGGGGCGGCGCGAGTGCTGTCGCGCTTCGATGTAGCAGTGATCGGGGTCAACCGGGGCAACCTCGGCTTTCTGACCGATCTCTCGCCACAAGATTACCTGCTGCCGCTGGAGCAGGTGCTCTCCGGTCACTACAAGAGCGAACACCGCTTCCTGCTGGAAGCCTCGGTCTATCGCCACGGCGAGCGCAAGTCGAGCAATCTGGCGGTGAATGAAGCAGTGCTGCACCCGGGCAAGATCGCCCACATGATCGAGTTCGAGGTCTATATCGATGGCAGCTTTATGTATAGCCAGCGCTCGGACGGCATCATAGTGGCCACCCCGACCGGCTCGACCGCCTACTCCCTGTCGGCAGGTGGCGCCATCCTCACCCCCAAGCTCAACGCTATAACGCTGGTGCCCATGTTCCCGCACACCCTCAGCAGTCGCCCCATCGTGCTCGATGCCGACAGCGAAGTACGGCTGCTGGTATCACCGGACAATCAGGACGATGCCATGCAGGTCAGCTGTGATGGCCAGGTGACCCTGGCGGTCCACCCGGGGGACGAGATCCTCATCAAGAAGAGCCACCACCAGCTTCATCTGGTGCATCCCCTCGACTACAGCTACTTCCACGTGCTGCGCAACAAGCTCGGCTGGGGCAGCAAGCTGTTCTAATCAGCTTTGACCGACAACGGCATTGCCAGAGAAGGGCGCCTGAATTGGCGCCCTTCTCTTTTTTGTCGTGGCAACGTCCCCTGCATTCTCATATCCGTACCGCGTCCCAATAGTCAGTACCGCATTTTCATAGCCATACCACACTGGCTCCCCCCTTCCTGTGTTAAAAATGGCGGCGCCCTCTTTACTGTATATAAGACCAGTATATACTGGATGCATACACAGTAATGTTGACCTATACAGGATGAGACCATGCTGACCCAGCTGACCGTCAACAACTTCGCCATCGTCAAGTTTCTAGAACTCGATCTGCAACCGGGGATGACCTGCATCACAGGTGAGACCGGTGCCGGTAAATCCATCGCCATCGACGCTCTCGGTCTCTGCCTCGGAGAGCGTGCAGAAGCCAGCATGGTGCGACCCGATAGCGACAAAAGCGAGGTCAGCGCCCGCTTCCTGCTGGACAACAACCCGGCCGCCCGCGCCTGGCTCGCCACCAACGAACTGGAAAACGAAGGTGAGTGTATCGTCCGGCGAGTCATCTCCGCCGAGGGCCGCTCGCGCAGCTATATCAACGGCGTGCCCGTCCCCCTCACCCAGCTCAAGAATCTGGGTCAGCTGCTGGTCAACGTGCACGGTCAGCATGCCCACCAGATGCTGCTCAAACCCGACTACCAGCTCGCCCTGCTCGACGGCTACGCCGGCCACCATCTGCTGCTCGACGAGGTGCGCCAGCACTATCAGCAGTGGCGCCAACTGCAAAACGAGCTCAACCGGCTCAAGGCCGAGCAGCAGCAGCGGGAGGCCCGTCGCCAACTGATCGAGTATCAGGTGCAGGAGCTGGACGAATTTGCCCTGCAACCAGGGGAGTTCGAAGAGATAGAAGAGGAGCACCAGCGTCTCGCCAACGGCACAGAACTGATGCAAGAGTGTGGGGCTTGCCTGGACCTGCTCTATGACAACGAAGAGACCACTATCGCAGGGCTGCTGCAATCGGCCGTCGATCGGGCCGAGGGACTGGTCAGCATGGACAGCCGCCTCACCCCGGTACTGGAGATGCTGAATGAAGCGCTGATCGGGGTGCAGGAGAGCCACAGCGAACTTCGCAGCTACCTCGATCGGCTGGAACTGGATCCCGAGCGTTTTAACGAGCTGGAGGCCCGCCTCTCCAGAGCAATCAATCTGGCCCGCAAGCACCACGTCAAACCGGCAGATCTGGCTCAGTACCATCAGGAGCTGGCCTCTGATCTTGCTCGCCTCAACTCCGATGAAGAGCGGTTAGAGGGGATGGAAGATGAGCTGGCCGAGGCCCGTCAGGCTTTTGTCCAGGCCGCCGAAGCCCTGAGTCAGAGCCGTCAGCGTTATGCCGAGGAGCTGGGCGCCAAGGTGACCAGCAGCATGCACGAACTGGCGATGCCTGATGGCCGTTTCGCCATCGAGGTGCGCCCCGACGCCCAGAGCAGCCTCTCTCCGCTGGGTATCGACCGGGTGGAGTTTATGGTCACCACCAACCCGGGCCAACCGATCCAGCCGCTTGGCAAGGTGGCCTCCGGCGGTGAACTGTCACGTATCAGCCTCGCCATCGTGGTGATCAGTGCTCGCAAGATCTCCACCCCGACCCTGATTTTCGACGAAGTGGATGTGGGGATCAGCGGCCCGACCGCCGCCGTGGTAGGTCGCCTGCTGCGCCAGCTCGGGGAGTCCACTCAGGTGATGGTGGTCACTCACTTGCCTCAGGTGGCAGGCAACGGCCACCAGCATATGGTGGTGAGCAAACATACCGATGGCAAAACCACCGAAACTCGGATGGATGCGCTCGACCAGAATGCCCGTCTCAATGAGCTGGCACGCCTGCTCGGTGGCGACCAGATCACCGACAACACCCTGGCCAATGCCCGCGAGCTGCTGCGCCGCTGAATCAGGCAATAAAGCCCATTTGCAGCGATGGCGACTGATAGCGCTGACAGAACATGCTGACTGCGCAGGCACAGGCACAGGCGAGAGCTATGGCCTGCGCAGTCAGCAATAGCCAATAGCCAATAGCCAATAGCCAATAGCCAATAGCCAATAGCCAATAGCCAATAGCCAATAGCCAATAGCCAACTGTGAGAACCGAACTCGCGTCAGGATTACCGACTCAGATCAATAAAATGGCGAGTTAGGCGAAGCTGGCAGCAACATGGGCGTGGATCCGGTTGCCTTCATGTGGCGGATTTCGCATAGTGTTGCCCCCCTTTATGGGTATCCAATTGTGAGGCTTTGTCTATGATCCACGTTTTTGGTCACAAGAATCCTGATAGCGACAGTATCTGCAGTGCGCTGGTTATCACCGACTGGCTCAATGGCCAGGGCCGTCAGGCCACCCCATGGCGTTTGGGTGACCTGCGCACCGAAACCCGTTTTATTCTGGAGCAGGCTGGCGTCAGCGAACCCGAGTTGCTGACCAAAGATCTGACCGGTGAAAACGTCTGGCTGGTGGATTTCAGTGATCTGGAACAGGGCCCCGCCACACTGGCACAAGCCAATGTATTGGGTCTGGTGGATCACCACCGTCTCGGCACTCTGGTCACCCAGTCTCCGCTGGATGCCTGGATCCGGGCCGTCGGCTGCACCTGCACCATCGCCTTCGATCTGCTGAGCCAGCAAGGCACCGTGACCCGCAGCCAGGCTCGCCTGATGCTGGGTGCCATCATGAGCGACACCCTCTGTCTCACCTCGCCGACCACCACCGAGCAGGACAAGATCGCTTGTGAGCGTCTGGCACCGCTGGCCGAAGTATCGCTGGCCGAGTTCGGTCAACAGCTGCTGATGGCAAAAACCGACCTGAGCGGCCTCACTCCTGCGCAGTTGCTGCAGCAGGATGAGAAAGCATTCCAGGCCGAAGGTCTGAACTTCATCATGAGCCAGATTGAAGTGGGCAGCGAACAACAGCTTGCCGACCAGATTGACACTCTGCTGCAAGAGATGGCACACCGTGTTGAAGGCGAAGGGCTCGACTTCTTCGTGCTGATGGTGACTGACCTGACGGCCGCAGCCAGCCGCATCTACTTTACTGCACACCCGAAAGTACCGGCAGAGTCCAGCTACCACCCGGGCTTTGTCAGCCGCAAGAAGCAGGGTCTGCCCTGGGTGATGGATCTGCTGGCCAAGGCCTGATCCTCCCTCGCCATCACCTATTCCAAAGCCCTGCCTCTGCGCAGGGCTTTTTCATCGCCACCGCCAGCCGCACTCCCCACCCTCTTGTTGACCATCTTGCTCACGACTGCGGTCTATCGCTTACTCCTTTCTCGGCTTATTGACAGTTAACGCCATAACTTTGCTTACATATTTGCGGCTGTTATTTATCAGGGCTTTGCTGCAGGATAATCGCCGCGCACAACCTTTTCCGTTTCCATTCAGGTGATCGATGAACATAACCCCCAAGCAGAGAACCCTGGCCATCACCATGCTGATCGCCGTGGTACTCATCGGCTGGCTGCTCTGGCCCAGTCAACCACCCAAGGCGATGCTAACCGCTCAGGTGACCCGCGAGGATATTGCCCAGACCGTGCTGGCCAGTGGTGTGCTGCAGGCCGTGGAGCAGGTGGATGTGGGGGCCCAGGTCTCCGGTCAGGTTACCAAGCTGGCCGTCGAGGCTGGTGATCAGGTCAAGCAGGGAGACCTGCTGGCCGAGATCGATCCCCTGATTGCCCAGAACAACCTCAAGACGGCCGAGGCGGAGCTTGCCAGCAACCGCGCCCAGCTCAAGATCAAGCAGGCACAACTCAAACAGAACGAGCTCGCCTGGCGGCGCCAGCAGCAGATGTTCAAGCAGGAGGCGAGCTCACGGGCCGATCTGGAGAGTGCCGAAGCACTGCTGGCGGTCACCCGCGCCGAACTGCAAAACAGCCAGGCCAATATCGACAATGCCCTGATCAAGGTTGATCGGGCCAAGACCGAGCTGGGCTACACCAAGATCCTGGCGCCGATGGATGGCACCGTCATCAGCATTGTGACCCGTCAGGGCCAGACCCTGGCTGCCAGCCAGACGGTGCCGACCGTGCTCAAGCTGGCCAACCTCGAGACCATGACGGTCAAGGCGCAGATCTCCGAAGCTGATGTCACCAAGGTCAAAGCCGGCATGCCGGTCTATTTCACCCTGATCGGCGATCCGGATACCCGCTATCAGGGTACCCTTCGCGCCGTGGAGTTAGCGCCTACCAATATTAACGATCAGGCCACCACAGGTACCACCACCAGCAATGCGGCCGTTTACTACTACGCCCTGTTCGATGTGCCCAATCCCGATCATACCCTGCGGGTGGCAATGACCACCCAGGTGACCATTGTGCTCGGCGAGCGCAAGCAGGTGCTTACTGTGCCGCAAACCGCCCTCGGCAAGTCGCTGGGTGACAACGAGTATGAAGTCACCGTGATCAATGACGATGAGACAACCGAAACCCGTCATATCAAGACCGGTATGAAGGACGAGATCCGCATTGAAGTGATCAGCGGGCTGAGTGAGAAGGAGGAGGTGCAGCTCAATCACGGAGCCCCCGCCGACAATGATGAGATGGCGGTGATGCTATGAGTGAGCCCCTGAACCAGCTGCCGTTGATCCAGCTGAAAGGGGTCGAGCGACGCTACCAGAGCGGCGACAGCGAAGTCACCGTGCTCCACCCTCTTGACCTCACCATCACGGCAGGAGAGATGATCGCCATTGTCGGCGCGTCCGGCTCCGGTAAGTCGACCCTGATGAACCTGCTGGGTTGTCTGGATAGCCCGAGCGGCGGCCAGTACCTGTTTCGCGGTCAGGACACAGCCACCATGGATGCGTTGGCGCTGGCCCGACTGCGCTGCCACCACTTCGGCTTTATCTTTCAGCGCTACCACCTGCTGCCCCACCTCGATGCCGCCGCCAACGTGGAGATCCCAGCCGTCTATGCTGGCACCAGTCGCCCGGATCGCCAGGCACGTGCGCGTCAGCTGCTGGGCAGACTGGGTCTGGCCGATCGCAGCCACCATACCCCGGGCCAACTCTCCGGCGGTCAGCAGCAGCGGGTCAGTATCGCCCGGGCGCTGGCCAATGGCGGCGAAGTGATCCTCGCCGATGAACCGACCGGCGCACTGGATAGCCAGAGCGGCAAGGAGGTGATGGCGATCCTCAAGGAGCTGCACGCTCAAGGCCATACCATCATTCTGGTCACCCACGATATGAACGTGGCCAGCCATGCCGACCGGATCATCACTCTCAAGGATGGTCGGATTGAACAAGATAGCGGCCCCTGCCAAACGGCCGTGTTGGCTCCAGCCACCGCTGTAGCCCCTCAAAAAATAGAGCCCACTACAGGCGCCAAGGGCCACGACTGGGATCGTTATCGGGAAGCGGGACGGATGGCGATCCATGCCATGCTCGCCCACCGGATGCGCACCTTCCTCACCATGCTCGGCATCATCATCGGTATCGCCGCCGTGGTGAGCGTGGTCGCTCTTGGTCAGGGGGCGCGCGCCAAGGTGATCGACCAGATCAATGCGATGGGCACCAACACCATCGAAATCTTCCCGGGTAAAGGATGGGGCGATGAGAAGATGGCCAGTATCCAGACCCTCAACAAGGGGGATCTCGATGCCCTGTTGGGGCAACCCTATCTTGCGGGCGCCAGCCCCGAGATCGGCAGCTCAGGCCAGTTGCGCTACCGCAACAAGACCAACAGCGGCAACGTGACCGGGGTCGGTAACGACTATTTCAAGGTGAAGGGGATGACGCTGGTCAGTGGTCGCTTACTGGAGTGGCAAGATATCCAGCAGCGTGCCGCCGTCGCCGTAGTGGACAAGAAGAGCATCACCAGCCTGCTTGGCAAGGAGGATCCGGTCGGCAAGGTGGTACTGGTCGGCACCTTGCCGGTGCGGATTGTCGGTGTGGTCTCGCAGGAGACCGGCTTTGGCCCCACCAGCCAGTCGGTCAATATCTGGCTACCCTACAGCGCGGTGATGAGTCGCCTCATCTCGCAGCACCACTTCAGCCAGATCACCATCCGGGTCAAAGACGGGGTACAACCAGCACTGGCCGAGCAGGCGGTGATCGAGCTGATCACCAAGCGCCACGGGGTGAAGGATTTCTTCACCTTCAGCAGCGACAGCATCATCAAATCGGTGGAAAAAACCACCGCCACCATGACCCTGATGGTCTCGGCCATCGCGGTGATCTCGCTGATCGTCGGCGGGGTGGGCGTGATGAACATCATGCTGGTGTCGGTGGTCGAGCGCACCCGCGAGATCGGCATTCGCATGGCCGTGGGCGCCCGCCAGTCGGATATCCTGCAGCAATTCCTGATTGAAGCTGTGATGGTGAGCCTGCTGGGGGGGATATTTGGCGTCGGCATCTCGCTCGGTATTGGCGCGCTCTTTTCACTGCTGGTGGACTCCATCAAGATGCAGTTCTCGCTCTTCTCCATCCTGATGGCCTTTGGCTGCTCGTCACTCATCGGGATCCTGTTTGGTTACTTGCCGGCACGCAATGCGGCGCGGCTCGACCCTGTTGTCGCACTGGCGAGGGAATAACAATGTACAAACTCTCCTGGCTGGCTCTCTGCATGGCCCTCAGCGGCTGTAGTCAGCACAGCAGCTATCAAAGACCCGAGCTGGCGATCGCCCCTGCATGGCAACAGGCCGAGGGCGCCCAACTGGCTGCGCAGGCTGGCCTCTGGTGGCGGGAATTTCATGATCCCCAACTCGACAAATTGGTCGAGGCGGTTCTAGCCGCCAACCCGGACATGCATGTGGCGGCCCTCAAGCTCAAAAGCGCCAGACTGGGCGCCGAGCAGGCCGATACCAACCTCACCCCCTCGGTCAATGGCACTATCGCAGCCAGTGGCAACAAGGATCTGAAAAGCGGCAAAGGCACCAACAGTCTGGGCCCCTCGCTGAGCCTCAGTTACGAAGTGGATTTGTGGGGCAAGCTTGCCTCGGTGCGAGATCAGGCAAGCTGGGAGGCGGCGGCAAGCGAGCAGGATCTCGCCAGCACCCGACTCCTGCTGATTGGCAATACTCTGGAGCAGTATTGGCAGCTCGGCTATCTCGGCTCTGCCATCACACTCGGAGAACAGCAGCTGGCCAACCTGACGCGAACCGAGCTGCTGACCCAAACCAAATACCAGGCAGGCGCCATCACCCGACTCGATCTGGCGCAGGCACGCCAGCAACTGGCAGGCAAGCAGGCTGAGCTGGCCTCCCTCAAGGCGCAGCAGGAACAGGCTCGCAATGCCCTGCGTCTGTTGCTGGGCCGCAGCAGCGGGCCGCTGGAGTATGCACCCGCTTCCCTTGCAAAGCAGGCCATTCCTGAACTTGCGGTGGGTATTCCGGCCGATGTGCTGGCCCGCCGCCCCGATGTCAAAGCGGCCGAATTGCGGCTGCGCAAGACGCTGGCTAAAGGGGATGAGATCCGCACCAGCTTCTACCCCAGCCTGACCCTGACCGGCAGCGCCAGCACCGCATCCGATAGATTGGCGCAAGTGCTGCAAAATCCGGTCGGTACGCTGGGAGCCAGCCTTGCCCTCCCCTTCCTTGAATACAACCGCACCCAGCTCGCCATTGAAAGCTCGGAGCTGGATTACCAGATCGCCGAAACCGAGTTTCGCAAGCAGCTCTACACTGCACTGGTGGAAGTGGAAGACAATCTGGCCGCCCGCCACTATGGCCAGCAGCGACTCGATTATCTGCAGGAGCAGCTGAGTTATGCCCGGGAGGCCGAACGACTGGCCAAGGCTCGCTTCCAGGCGGGTGCGACCGGCGTGCAAGCTTGGCTTGATGAGCAGAACCGACTGTGGGATGCCCAGCAGAGCCTGCTGGCACAGCAAAAAGAGCAGCTCACCACCACAGCCAAAATCTATCGCGCCCTGGGTGGCAGCGATAGCGTGACGCCCCGATAGCGCTTCACCTGGCTATCCCCCACTCTGCCTACAGAGTGGGGAATATCATCGCCATAGACCATACAGAATTTCCTCTCCCACACTGCAGCCGAACTTCATTGCCCATTATCAGGGGCAGTCATGGCAGCGCAGCCAATTACATGCATCGGCGACCCTGAATATACCGGCCATACCTTGCGGCTCTCTCTATACCTAACGCCCCCTGACCGGAGATAACGATTACCGGATATTCCATCAGCAGAGAGCTCTACTCTTGCCGAGCGACGCACCGTGAATCGTGAATCGTGAATCGTGAATCGTGAATCGTGAGAAACATATCCGAAGCTCGTATCAGCACAACGCATACAAATAGCGATATCGCGTTGGTGAGCCACAGGACAAAATTAATCGTAAACAACGAATGATATTGAGTAAAGGAACTGCGGGTAAGGCGAGAGAGAAAGGATACAAACGAGGAATGCAGATAACAATGAGGTGGAAATACTGGTTGGATAACCACGAGTAATACGGCAAAAATAATGCCGCCCGAGGGCGGCATTATTCAATCTCTGAACCTGACGAATTAGATCAGGAAATCGTTCAGGTCTTTACCCAATGCTACTTGAGCAGCAATGGCTTTCGGCATACGGCCTTGACCGGTCCAGGTTTTTTCCTGGCCATCTTCTTCGTACTTGTATTTAGCCGGACGCGGAGCTCGCTTGCTCTTGGCAGCGCCAGTTGCAGCAGCCGGAGCAGCGGCAGTCGCCAGTAGCTCACGAGGATCAATACCAGCCTGCTGCAGCATTTCGGTGAATTCATTCAGCTTGCGCTGACGCTCTTCCTGTTCAGCACGCTCCTGTTCAACAGAATCGGCGCGCTCTTGGTAAACCAGGTCAAACTTCTCTTTAGCTTCCAGCAGTTGCTCAAACGGCAGCTCACGAACAGCCGCACGCAGACTGCGAATGTTCAGCAGAACTTTCAGAAACTCGTTCATTATTTCCTCACAAAAAGTCGGTCACAGGGATTACCGTGTCAGAATAGCATGGACAATTGATAACAACATACCGTTTTCTGTATTTACACTCCTTTTTTTTTATTTTTCACTCACCATACTCTCTTGACGCGAAGCGTGATAACAAATCAATGCTCAGTTGTGATTGCTATACAATCTGACAGATGATGATCTCAGATATTACAGGGCTCATTAATATCCCACTACATGCAGTCAGAAGATTCTCTTTATAGTGACACCCGATATGCCCTCCCCCCCCGCCCAGTTACCCATCAAGCAAGGTGAAATAAAAAAGCCACAAAGCAATTCCTCAGCAACGACGACTTAAAAGGCCATAATTTTTATCCATAAAAATCAAGAACTTACAACGCCAATCCATATATCTAAAGACAAATAAACAATCTGTTTTTTAACATAACCGATCTTACCCGGTTGTTAAATTACGCTAATTTGCGCGAGCATTACTTTGTGCAGATTGATCAACACCACTGATCACCGGTATAGCTACAGAGCCACTCAGCAGAGGTTCCGCAGGATAGAGTCTGAGCGCTTCCAGACGCATCGCATCGGCTGCCTCTTTGCGACCCAGAGCGTTAAGTGCTGTCACCATATTGGCGTATATATTAGCTCGTGGTGTATGAAGTACGAAGTCCTGCCCCCACTCCAGATAAGCTTCCAGTTCAGCCTTGTTGTTTGTCTGCAAACCGACCATCAGACGAACCGAGTTCACATCAAATTCAACTCGTGTCAGCCATGCCATAGGATTGATAATCTCCAGCAAGAGCGTCGGCTCCTTATAACCTCCCCGCTCGTATTTGGTGACGACCCAGGCAGTATGAAGGGCTGTCAGCATAAATGGGACAACCAATAGAGGGATAGCTATTGCCATAAATCGGAGCAACAACCAGGGGCGATACTCAATGTCCAACCACGATGGGCTACCGCAACTCACGAAACGGGTTTCTTCAATCTCGGTGTCAACGACATAGATCAGCGTCAGCAACAACCACCACAACACGATTGCATGGTAAAGGGGATATTCCGTCTGAGTGTGGAGCAATATCGGTGTCACCAGGGCAAGCAGTGCCATGGCATTTACCCAACGCACCTTCGTCAGGCACCACAATAATGCGCCCCCCATGATCACCATACCAACCATGGGAGCCACCCCTCCCTCAACAGCCCAATAAAGGAATTCGTTGTGGGGATGGTCAAGATTGTACTCAATCTGCACCATAGATGGATTCAGCGCCTTATCAGCCATGTAGTGATGGAGAAAAACAGATTCAAAACTGCCGTATCCCCAACCACTCCATGGTGCTTCGGCAATCAGCTTGGCTGCATAAGGCCAATAAATAGATCGCATACCACCAGATTGATAAATCTCCAACCCGCGCTTTGCTCCTGCCATCCAGTACTGTGATAGCAGGCCAAGGGCCACCGCAAAAATAACCAGCGCCAACATACGCCATAGCAATCGATGGCGATGGAGTTGCGGTATCAATAAAAACAGAGCTAGCAGACCGCCAAGTTGACCCACTCGGGATTGCAAAACAACCAGCAACAGTGTTGCTGATAGAATGACGCCATAGCGCAGAGCCATCAGCAAACGACCACCCTCTCGGCGTAATTCCAGCCAAATAGCAAGGGCAAGACCAGTTGCCATAAAGGTTGCCATCACGTTTGGCTGTTGAAAGATCCCGTAAGGACGATTGGTTTTAGTGTCGTAGCCAATCCAGTTACCGGGTGTCAACAGATAGAACTGTATCAGACCGAGCAAAGCCTCCATCGCGATCGCTATCAGGACGATATAGAGCAAGCGATCTCGCTGCAACCGATTGAAGCGCCATTGATAGAGCCCGAATAAAAACAGCAGACCAGCAAAAAGCCCCAATAATCTGGGAATGGCATAATCCCTGAGTGCAAAACTTGGATAGAACATCGGCAGCAGTAGCAAGAGTGCCCCTATCCATAAGCCCGCTTGTAATGGAGAAAAGAGCAGACGCTGGCGTAACGTCACTTGCCACAATCCTAATCCAATAGCCAGCGAGGCAAACACCCATCCCCATGCGTTAAAGGGCAGGTATAGCCCTGCTCCTCCCGGGTTGTGCATAAAAAAATGCACTCCAAGTAACCAGTATAATGAAGATAAAATCCAATACAAGCTGCTCATATATTATTTCCGTATACTCAACGAGCCCCAAACCCTGTCAGCATTGTTTTAATAGTTTTGATTACTATTAATAGATCAAGCCAAAGCGAAAAGTTTCTAATATAATAAAAATCATATTCTAATTTTATACGAGTACTATCTGTATCAGCTGAGTAGCCATGCATCACCTGAGCCCATCCACTTATACCAGGACGAACCATATGACGATACATATAGAATGGTAATTCAGACTCAAACCTCTCCACAAAAAAACGCTGTTCAGGCCGTGGACCAATCAAGCTCATATCCCCTTTAAGAACATTAAAGAATTGCGGGAGCTCATCAATTCTATATTTACGAATAAAATGACCAACACGAGTAATCCGTTTGTCAACCTCCTGAGCAAAATATGCATTGTCTGATGATGAACTGTCATGCATACTACGAAATTTATATATTACAAAATCTTTATTACCCAGCCCAACTCTCTTTTGCTTAAAGAAAACAGGGCCAGGGCTTTCCAGCTTTATTAATATTGCTGTTATAAGTAACATCGGCATAAAAAAGGGGAGTGCAATTATAACAACCAAAAGATCAGCTAGTCTTTTTAAAAAGAAATAAAACAACGAGGGAATAGCGGAACCCAAGTCATTTTCATATAATTGCTCAACGCTCACTCGGCCTGTTAATGATGCATATATAGTTTTGCTGTGATAGATTGGTATCCCTAACAAAACGAAATCAGTTAATAACCTTTGCCATTCACTCGTCAAATCAGATGAGTGAAAGTCAGCAACTACGGCATTACCACAAAACAGAGAAAAATCGGGTTTGTGAAGAATATTCCATTCAACAGCAGTCAAGGCACACAGTTTCTGATAATTACCAACCGGGATGATAGAATACTTAACCTTGCCAGATCGTGCCCCTAAGTAATAAATAAGCCAGCAAGATACTAAAACCAATATATACGAGCTTATAATTACTGGCCTACTATACTCAAGACGAAACAGCAGCAACACACCGAATAATATTCCATACACAGCGGTTACTGTTGGAATCATATAAGATAAAGCATTAACTCCAGGATAGCAAAGCACTCGACTCAGGAAAAAACCAGCAGTAATACATGTTATAAAGATTCCTAAAAGTGAATTTATTTTTACATCATCAAGGAAATTCCAAAAGTCCTCGCCCCAAAACAAAAATGCAGGTAATAATGTTGATACCAAGGATGTAAAAAAGAACATTATTGTATAATTAAACCGTACAAGGTCATACCAACGACCACCATATGGATAATAGCTATTATTTATCATGAAAAACTCATTCAGTTATCAACCACAGGGCTGAGCGCCATCGATATGCTGAGCCAATATGTCAAAATATATGCCAATGATTTTTTTCTCATCGAATCTGGCACTAACTAATTGCCTCCCAGCATTACCCATCAAGGTTCTTTGAGCTGTAGTCATTCGTATGAATGTCATCATCGCATCAGCCAATGATGAAACATTTCTAGCTTGACAGAGTAACCCGGTTTTCTCATGTAGCAGTACATCTCTACATCCAGGAACATCGGTAACAATAATTGGCTTTGCCATTGCAGCAGCTTCGATCATAGTTCTTGGCAATCCTTCGCGATAAGAAGGTAACACAATACAATCACTTTCCATTATGATAGGCCTAACATCATGTGTAGTACCGAGATATTCCAGCACACCGTCATTGATCCATTCATGCAACTGTGCATATCCGATCGCTCGTGGGTTATCAGCCTGAACATCGCCTAGCAATTTAAACTTTATGTTTGGATGACGAATATGAATCTGCTTTGCGGCTGCTACATATTCTCCAATCCCCTTATCCCATAACAACCGCGCAATGAGCAAAAAACTAACCGAGTCATCTTCAGCAAATTTTTCTGAAGGATAAAAAAAACTCAAATCAACGCCCTCGCCAGGCAGTAACAGAGTCTTTCTTTTATCTACCAACTGTCTTGATACAAATTCAAGGCGATCATCTTCATTTAAGAAAATGACTAGCTTAGGATATTTAAAAGCGAATTTATAAAGCAACCTTACTACTTTGGGCACCCAACCATCATTCATAAAGGCATATCCTAACCCAGTGGTTATAGCCAAGGCAGGTGTGCGACAAAGATGTGCAGCAAAAGAACCATATATATTTGGTTTTACCGTATAATGGATAATTAAATCCGCATTAATTTTTCTATATATTCTTACGAAATCAAATATTAATTTTAGTTCAACAATTGGATTGACTCCTTTAGGGGATAGTGCCAACGGTATAAATGAACACCCCAAATCACAGAGCGAAAAAACTGTATTATCAGGTGGAGCAACAATGGTTATGCGATATCCATGTTGTATAAGTGCAGATAATAATCCGCGGCGAAAATTCCACATTGACCACGCTGTATTGCTCACCATACAAAGATGTTTGCTCATGTGTAGTCCTGGTACAAATTTAACCAACGCAGACAGATAGTCTCTATTGAATAATGGCTAATAACCCGAATCCGAGCCTCCCTAGTCATCACCTCTCTCTCAAGCGGCGAAAGCATCATAGCCTGCTCAATCGCGGTAAATAGCTGCTGACTATTTTTAGAGGGGACAAGCAATCCAGCAGAGCCAACCACTTCCCTCACTCCACCACAATCGGTGGCAACCACTACCCGCTCAGTAGCCATAGCCTCAGCCACAACTAAACCAAACCCCTCCCAAGCTGATGACAACACAAATATATCTGCTGCACTCATCCAATCTTCAACATCATAGCGCAGCCCCAAGAAATGAACTCGCTCGCTAATCCCTTGTGCGCTAGCGATTGTGGTTAAGTATTCTTTTTCCTCACCCTCACCTATGATGACCAACTTAACATTATTGGATCTCGAAGATAACATCGCAAATGCAACAAGCAAATTTGTATAGTCCTTGGCAGCGGTCAGTCTGCCTACTGAAATTAACAATATGTTATTGTCATCAATCCCAAGCTGAGAGCGTAATTTATTTCTGACTGTGGCGTTAAAATAAAAACGCTCCGTATCAATACCATTATACATGACTTTCATTCGCCCGGCAGATACCGCACCTTGTTTAATAAAAGCCTCAACTGCTTCTTGGCTTACGTTTGTGTTAAGATCACATAACCTTTCGGTAAGCCGGTATGCCAATATCCGCCACCCTCTTCCCTCATTAACACTATGTGCAGAGCAGATAAGCTTCGGAAATGATACAAACAATCGTAATAACCGAGCAAAAATATTTGCATGCACCATATGGCTATGCACCACATCCGGTTTATATTGATTAAGTAACCTGATCGCCTGCCAGTATGCTTTGAAAACACTAAATGGAGTTTTCCTCATCTGCAGTGAAACGATGTTTGCTGCAGTCGAATGTGGGCGATTGCTAATTTCACCGGTCATCGAGATAATTAATATATGGTGGCCCAACCTAATAAATTGATCTGCCAAATCGCACACTTGTCGTTCAGCGCCCCCCATACCAAGGCCTGTGATTACCATCGCAATTTTCATGCTATTTCTTCAACCAACAGTAAAGAATGCACTGGAGACTTCTGACACATGCTTTGACCTTGCCGAACAATCGAGTATCTCGGATCACTTGGTCTCGATAAAACAAACCAAAACCACATGGATTACTTCTTAGATTTTTTTTAAAATTTGAGGTGTAGCCATCAGGAAGATATTCACACAAGTATATTACTTGGTCTACATAAAAAACTATCTTACCTATATCGGCAATTTTATTCCATATATATAACTCTGGTACAAACTTTTCGCCCGGGAACTGAGGAAAAGGAAACTCACGCATAACATTAGTGCGAAAAACATAAGCCAGGTCACCTTGTAATATATGCCCTGCCATGATGGGCTGCATTACCATTGACTTGCTCCATGCGGTGTCGGAGATACCAATCATATGACCAGATAATGTTGCTTTTCTAAAACACATCCCAACAAATTCCGAGCCAATATGATTCATAACATCATATAGCTTGGCAACAGCATCACCAGTTAATAAGTCATCACTATCCACAATGATAATCCAATCACCGGTCGCATGAACCACACCTTCATTTATAGCGCGATGCTTCCCTCCATTTTCTTTATAAAAATAATTGATTGGAAAGTCAGATTTAACTCTATAATCAAAAATAAGCTCGGCGGTACCATCAGTGCTACCGTCATCGATTACAAGCCATTCAAAGTCCCGCCTTGTCTGCTGACACAAACTGTCATACAACCTTGGTAAAACATATGCTCTGTTATAAGTTGGCGTCATTATTGTTATCATTGCACGACCTTACACAAGCAACCTTTATATTGATGAATGAAGTATATCGACATCGTCGCAGCCATCATCAAAAAAGCATTAGTTATGTAAACGATGTAAATGTCACCGGAACGAAATACTTTTAGCAACAACCAATAGTTGAACATGCTTATAATTAAGAGAAAGAACCACTTGCACATTATCAAAAAATATTTTTTGTCACGGTATAACCGTTGCATTAAAACGCTATCCACAGCGAAAAAAGAAAGCGCAGGCAACATCATAATGGCTAATTCTGCTGCTAACTCATAATCTTTTCCAAAGATAAAATAGACAATTTCATGTAGCCATAACCAACCCATTAATTGCAAGATACATGCAACTAATAACAGCCCTAAACAGACCGTATGTATTTTTTTTACTCTGCGCCCATATAACATCATTGGGGCTATAGACTGCACAACTATACCAAGTACAAGTACGCCCTGCTCTAGCATTTGACTAGCTACACCATACATGGCTAGTTGTTCATACCCTAAGTAATGCTCGATGAAAAAGCGATCAATTCTCATATAAATCAGCATAAGCATTAATGGGACCCAGAGCGCCCCACCTCGACTTAACATTACCACTGCCACTTTTTTATGCCAGTCCCAGATGCCACCTCTAAAATAAATAACACAACACAGTGACATAGCTAAAAACATTGCTTCTATTGCCCTGCTTGAATAGATGATGAAATAAGATGAAAGTAAAAGAGCGAGGCTTACCAAAAGCACCCTTAATAATAAAATTGCAAGACGAATCGCTACAACAATACCTATATTTGTGGTAGCTTGATAGTAATTGGCTATTACTGAAAATGGTTCATTAAAAATGAGCGCCAGTGCCAATAGCATCAGCATTAATCTTACATCTTGATCTGCGACAATAAAATTTGCGTAGACTAATGTGACAAGCAAAGCAACCAAAGCGAAAAGTAGACGAAAAACAAATACTGAAGATAGTATCTTCCAACGCAAATGAGGATGCCGAACTAATGCCGGAACAACAACTTCCGAGCCGGCAATCAATGTAACTGATGACAATAAAATGACGGCATTGAGCGAATATAGCCATTTCCCATATAATGACACACCGAGTAGATGACTAATTACCCCCTCGCAAAAAAAAACCAACCCAATGGTCACCATTTTTTCAAATAATAGAATACTAACATTAGTAATAATTGCGGCATATTCTCGATAAAATGCCACAACCAGGCCTAATCGCATCCAAGTTGCCTCATTATAGAAACAGGTAACTCAATTTCTAGCCAGCAAAAAATTAACATTGTGTACTGGTAGCTTCACGATGTTCTCCGTTATTGTATGCTGCTTCGCTAGCCACACCAGATCACAGATACCATCCGTCGGTTCGAATGCAGCAGGAGCATGCATCAGGATCTCGCGCACTTGCTGTTGATCAAAACGGTGACAAGCATCATCCAGCGAGGCCAGCAAGGGGCGCAGTCGGGACCAGGGCAGCCAGCTCTCTTGTGCCACCATGATCCTGGGGTGTTCGGTTCCTCTGGCATCATCACCAATCAGTAACTCTTCGTAGAGCTTTTCGCCCGGCCGCAACCCCGTCACCTCTATGGCGATATCACCATCGGGACGCTGCTCATCACGCAGTGTCAGGCCGCTGAGGCGTATCATGCGCTTGGCCAGCTCCATGATCCGTACCGGTTGCCCCATATCGAGCACAAAGACGTCGCCCCCCTCCCCCATGGCGCCGGCCTGGATCACCAACTGGGCAGCCTCAGGTATCGTCATGAAGTAACGGATGATATCGGGGTGAGTCAGGGTGATAGGCCCCCCCTTATCTATCTGCTGTCTGAATAACGGCACCACTGAGCCGGAAGATCCAAGAACATTGCCAAAGCGCACCATACAAAAACGGGTGCTGTGCTTCTCGCGGGTCAAGGCTTGCAAGATCAATTCGGCCAGACGCTTGCTGGCCCCCATGGTATTGGTTGGCCGCACGGCTTTATCGGTAGAGATCAGCACAAATGTTTCCACCCCTGCCTCAATGGCCGCCTGTGCCGCATAAAGAGTGCCGAATACGTTGTTACGTACTCCTTCAATGATATTGAACTCGACCAGCGGGACATGTTTGTAAGCCGCGGTATGGTAGACGGTCTGGATCCTGAAGCTCTGCATCACCGTTTTTAGACGATGCTGGCGCTGTACTGAACCCAATAACGGCACCAGCTCTGTTTCGATCTGCTCGCGCTGACACTGTTCACGCAGATTCTTATTTAAGGCATAGAGAGCATATTCAGATAGCTCGAACAGAACCAAGGTGGACGGTCGGCACCGCAAGATCTGGCGACATAACTCAGAACCAATGGAGCCACCGGCACCGGTTACCATGACCGCTTTGCCTGTGATATTGGCTTCCATTAATTTTGTCACCGGCTCTACCGGATCTCTGCCCAACAGATCGTCGATGGAAACCTCATTGAGCTGATCTATGCGAGCCGAGCCATTGACCAGATCGGCCATTCCCGGGATAGAGAGTACTTCGCAAGAGAGGGGCTCAAGTGCATTGATCACCTCCTGACGACGCGCTCTGGTGCTGCTCGGCATAGCCAGCAAGATCTTCTGTACCCCATGGTGGTCAATCAGGGCTGGCAACTGAGCACTGTGATAAACGGTACAGCCCTGGATCACGCATCCCTGTTTGGCGGGATCGTCATCAATAAAGGCGACGGGATAAAACTCATTACCTTGCAACAAGGCCATTTGAAGCTGTCGACCCGAAGAACCCGCGCCATAGATCAACACCTGGGTACGAGCCAGACGGGTGGTATTGAGCAGCGCCCGGAAAAACAGCCGCACACCACCGACCAGCAGCACCAAAAAGGAGAGATAGATAACAGATACCGTTCTGGGCAGAAAGATATCAAAGTAAAATGCAGAGAGAACAAAGAAACAGGTTGAAAGAAATGCGCCTAGCGAGATTGTCCATAAGACCCGAAAG
This sequence comes from Aeromonas sp. 603404, assembly GCF_049171775.1. Lineage (NCBI taxonomy): Bacteria > Pseudomonadati > Pseudomonadota > Gammaproteobacteria > Aeromonadales > Aeromonadaceae > Aeromonas > Aeromonas sp. 603404. Next base: position 268,253 of record NZ_JAAKPE010000002.1, on the reverse strand, counting down.
CTGACATATCGGAGTACTGCGCGATAGAGCCCCAGCCGTACAAACAAACTGATGCTGACAACGATAATTGCGCCAAGGAGTGCCCAGTGATGAGGGCTATCGATGGGCCAGTTATGTTCAAGCCGGATCCAGTACGCTCCCCAATAGGTCATGGTGATCAAGAGCATATCAACGGCGACAGAGATGACACGCTTACTGGCTCGTGATAGGGAGCCCAGGCAACTCAGTAGCCAGCCCCCTCCGGGTAAAAGCTCATTTCTCATTCTGGTACTCCTGCATTCAGGTGATACGCAAGAAAGGCTAACGGCAAGTAGGCAATGACCAGACCGATCACACCATCGAGCTGGCCCAATACAATCATGACAGCGATCGGCGCAAGCCAGAGGCTATTTAAAACAAGCACAGCCAAGGTCACGTTTCGATGACTTTGCCAACGTCTCGCCAGATATTGATAGCCATGAGTACGATGCGCCTCGCTCAGACGACATTTCAGACGATAGCGATTCAGTAACGTCCAGGTCGCATCAACCACAAAGACTCCGAGCATGACGAGCCATGCCCACAGGAATTGAGGCGCAGAAGCGGCATCCAGCAGCATCAGGGAAGCCAGCATCAAGCCAAGAAAACCGCTGCCACCATCCCCCATAAAGATCCTGGCGGGCGGAAAATTCCAGCACAAGAAGCCAGCCGCCGAAATCCCCAGTAGCAGGATCAAACTGGCAGACGACCACTCCCCCCCAACCAGATAGTGAAATAACGTCATGAACAGACAGACGACAACGGCTTCACCTGCCGCCAAGCCATCGATGCCATCCATAAAGTTGTAGAGATTGATAAACCAGATCACCCCCAGCCAGACCAGCAGGTAACCAAACCAGGCCAGATCGAGCTGCCAACCAAAGAAGGTCAGCGCTGGCAAACCATTAACCGCAGAAACCACCAAAGCGGCCGCCATGCTCTGCACAATCAGGCGGGTTCGAGGCTTGAGAGAGATGTGGTCATCGATAAAACCAACCAATGCAATGCCCAGCGCCGCAGCCCATATCAATGCAAAGCTGCTCTGGGATATGCCGGCGGGCAGTGGGATCAGGGTAACAAACAACGGGGCTGCCAGCAGAAAGGTCGCCACGATAGCCATGCCACCGCCTCTCGGGGTAGGCACCTGATGCGAACTGCGATGATTGGGTTGGTCAAGCAAGCGGGTCTGGGCGTAGCGCCTGAGCAGGCCGGTCATGGTAATTGAAAGAAAAAGACAAAATATCGACAACAAAACAAATGCCAGCATCAAGACGACTCACTATGGATTGACGCCATCAGAGATAAGGTCTGAGAGAGCGAATAGGGTGCCGACCATTGTAATCGGCTCTGAGCCTTGCGGGTATTCATTTCCAGAGAGCCATAAATCCGTTGTAGCTTGGCATCAATCCCCAAACAGCGTCCAAGCCCTCTTATTACTCCTGGTGGGAGATAAAAGAGCCGACAGCTAACGCCTTCTGCTTCTGCAATCGCCGCCAACAACTGAGACGTCGACACTGCGACAGGATCTGCGACTAAAAAGACCTGATTCACTGCAGCCGGGTGCGCCATCGCATGGGCAATAAAGTCACACAGATTAGGTAACGCCAACAGGCTACGCGCATTGGTCAAACGGGCAAAAGGGAGCGGGATCCCTTTGCGCACCCAGGTCATCATGCTGGCAAAGTTAGCCTTCACTCCTTCTCCATAGATAAGAGGAGGACGAATGATGGTTACAGCCATACCACACTCTTTCGCGAGTGCCATCAGCCCCTGTTCCGCCTCATACTTCGAGCGTCCATAGGGATCTTCTGGCGGACTTTGCACATTCTCATCAAATGGCTTGCCAGGCTCGGTCTGCTCGCCATTCACTTTTATCGAACTGATAAAGATGAAGCGCTTCACCCCAGCCTCAGCCGCTTGTCGAGCAAGCGTTAGGGTGCCCTCTGTATTCACCGCTCGAAATGCTGCCAGGGGATCTGTCGCGGTATCCGACATCACGTGCACCCTGGCAGCACAGTGAACAACCACATCCACCTGTTGCAATTGGGCTGTCCAGTTGGCATCCGCAGTCAGAGAGGGAGCATGAAGATGGTAAGAAGCCAGCGGGTGACTTCGCACCGCTCCTTTAACATTCGCCCCCAGAGCCAGCAAGTGTTCACAGACCGCCTTGCCTACAAATCCGTTGGCACCTGTGACAAGAATTCTAGGTATGGACATACAGTTTGAGATAGGCATTTCAAGATGAATAATAATTTGAGATAACCTTTTCATATAACGTCATATATTTATCAATCATGACGTCGGCAGTAAAGTTATGTTCAAATCTAGCCTTTGCATTTTTCCCCATACGCTCAGCTTCATCTTGATCATCCCATAACTTTTTCATTGCAGATGAGAGAGCCTCACTATTTGCTGGCTCAACTGCCAAGCCGGTTTCACCATGCAGATTTATATATGTAGTGCCTGTACCAATTTCGCAAGTAATCATTGGCTTACCATACATTGATGCCTCTAACAAAGTCATACCAAACGCTTCAGAACGCAGATGAGATGGAAATACCACAGCGTAACATAACTCCAGTAAAATATTTTTTTCAGCGTCACTTACTGGACCAACAAACAACGTATTTTTTAATCCTAACTTATCCGCCTGAGACTTCAACTCCTTTTCACATGGGCCTTCACCAATTATTATCAAAGGATAATCAAGTCCACGCATAGCATCAAGGACAAATGACAACCCCTTATAATATCGTAAAAATCCGATAAAAAGAAAAAAACGCCCTTTTATTTTATCATTCCATTTATTCGATAACGATAGTTCTGCATAACTTGGAGATACCTTTTCCAGACCGAATGGTATCACCTCAACATCCTTTTTTAGGCTAGAGAGAACAGGGCTGGTCTTGACATAATTGGGTGAAGAAGCGACCACAGCATCAACTTTATTTAGAAAAGACATCATCAATGGCTTATAAAGTTGTAGCAGGTATTTTTGTTTGACAATGTCAGAATGGTAACTGACCACTGTCGGCTTTTTAGGATTAACCCAAAAATGAACGAGATCCATATAGGGCCACGGAAAATGATAATGAATAATATCAGCTTTCTCAGCCAGTCGCCTGAATTCGACAATCGCAGACCATGAAAAACCAGTCGAAGCTATATAAAAATCTTCTTTTGCAGCATGCACACTATGATTAGCGATGTTAAAATTTCGACCAGCATTCTCAGCACTTAAACATAATACATCGACCTCATGCCCTCTTTTTACTGCACCTTCCGCAAGCTGATATATGACTTGTTGCACACCACCGTAAGCATCTGGATAATATGTTTTAAAAAAATGAAGAATTTTCATTATCTTCCAAGCCCTTATCTAAAAAATAGTTCTTTGTGTATTGATGAACATCTGGTGATGCAAGAAGGTCTACTATATCAAACCATTTATACTTTGAATGCTGAGCAACAGAGAATGAATTTATATCATGGTCTAGTTCTATTGAATACGCTAAAACAACATAGTGAGTTGGAGTCATAACGTCATAAAAAGAATCTTTATAAAAATGCTCGTAGACTCCAATAAATTTAGCTTTCGAACTCTGTAACGTCACACCAAGCTCATTCTCAGCAACTCTTTTAAAGGCATCTAATATAGCTTCTCCCTTTTTTATCCTGCCCCCCAAAACAAACCAATGATCGGCTGCAGGTCTATTTCTTCTGAGACCGAGAAGATATCGCCCTGAACTATCAGAAATCACCAGATCAATCGAGATTAAGGGGGTGTTTTTTATTGTTTTTAAAAAATCATCATCCGTAAGATGCATATCTCGCCCCAAGATGTTATTTATATTTCTTTGCTGGCACACCCACATAAATTCCGGGCTGATCTATAGTGTTTACAACACACGCACCTGCACCAACAGTAATCTCGTCGCGAACAGTAATATTGTTGATTATAGTCGCGCCAGCACCTATAAAACATAACGTCCCAATATTAACTGAACCTGCCACTGTACTGTTGACCGATACATGCGTAAATTCATCAACACAGACGTCATGTTCAATTATTGCACCTGAATTGATAATGCATCCCTCACCAATTTTAACTGAAGGACCAATGTGCCCATGATGACCGACGAATGTTCCTTTACCTATGATAGAGTTAATACCAATCGTGGCTGTGGCAGAAATCAAGGTGGCAACTTGCCACCCCATTTTCCCCAATATCTCTAACTGTAACTTTCTTTTATGATTATCACCTACTGCAGAAAAAAAAATCCACTCATCGGGAGAGATTACATCCCATGAAGGAAAAACTGGATAACCCAAAATACTCTCGCCAGGTTTTGCATTATCATCAATAAAGCATAACGTTGAAAATCCTAACGATAATGCTACATCAGCCACACTTCTTGCATGTCCACCACATCCTAAAATGGCCAACTTCTTTGAATCTACCACATTATTTCTCCAAGCAACTAATACGCTCAAGTATATCGATATGCTCATTTACAACATCAGACCATGTACGCATTGATAACTGATCGTATATCTGCAACTGTTTTCGTAGTAAGATGTCCTTATGGTGGAGTGCCCATTCTATTCTCTTAGCCATATCTCTCCAATCATATGGATCAAAAAATGTCATTTCCTGTAACTCAGGGTCAGTAAGAATTTCTTCAGTTACAGGAATACGTGCCATAACAACTGGAGTATTAACAGATAACGCCTCAGTAAATGTAAATGGACACCCACCTTCACTTAGACTTGGATTGACAGCTAGTTCAGCAAGATGATAACAAGCAGCTAATTCTGGAACAGACAAGCCATGCAAAAACAGAACATCCAACTCTAATTCCTGTTCTTTGATAAATGTAGCTATTTCTGATATCTCACTCTGACTCCCTGTCACAATCAACTTACATGATAAAAAACGCTCTCTTAATAAATAATTATATGCCTTAAAAAGGCTTAGCATATTTTTATTAGGTCTAGTCTGACTCGCATAAAATATAAATTTCACCTCATCATTACTAAAACCAGATATATACCTAGTTTTATTAGATTTTTTAAGCGCATTCATAAAGTCTGAACGAGCCTGCAAATTAACTTCTTCACATTGAAGACTTTTACCATCAGGTGAGATAGTCCTGTCTAGCGTGTTTGGAGCATGATGAATCACTGATATGTGAGCAGGGTTTACTTTATAACGTTCAACTAAAGTATCCCATTTAACTTTATTACTATAGGTAACAAAATGATCTCCATCACGAATAGTTGACTCAATTTTTCTGAACGTTTGAAGAAAACGCTCTCCTCCAACATTGCAAAATCCGACTGGAAACTCCGTCAAGACAACATCAGGCACACATAGCAAACGAGGTGCATGTATTTTATTAAATTCAGGCCAAAAGGCAGTAGGGCAATACCAAGCAGATATATCGCTCAATGAGTCAACCAGATTTAGCATCCTTTTAGACTCAGCGGCTTCAAGTTTATTGTATAGACTTATCACTAGCCCATCGTTTTTGGGTGATGATATTATACTGGACATTCGTATCAAATACTTTATGAAGAATTTAAGTAATGTTCCCTTAACTACACTTGATATTTTAATAAGCAACGCGACAAACATAAGAAGAGCTATGAATACAGGAGCCAAACCTATTAAAAGAATGCCAATAATCGCAACTTCAAAAAGTATTGGAATAATATCCCGAAGAGAAACGGCGGATATCAGATAAGATTCAACCCGGTTTAAATACCGATCAGTAAGATGACGTAGATATTCCTTTGCGTTTGACAGAATTCTATATTTATTTCTTCGATTCTTTTTATATGAAATATACTTCTCGTAAATAGACAATATTAATGGCTTCGAATCTGGCGACTGAATAACAAACTTATCTAATGGAACATTTTCACTTTCAAATAATGCATATAAACCACTTTTTGACCAACTAGGACACACTATTGTAAACTGCACTTCATTTCGAGAGATAGCTCCCTTCATAAACGAAGCCAAATAGCGCCCTAGACCTTCACTTCTCAAATCCACATTTGGTGCATACGACAAAAAAATACCATAGTTTTTCTTCATCACTTTAATAGTTCCTTAATTGCAAGCCAATAGCACTCCGAATAGTTAGCCACATTATTCCGCATTAATTCATCACCAGACGGCAACGTAATTTTGGCCGCATTTTCTTGCATAAAAAGCAACTTATCTGCCATATCATATGGATCCGATGAGTCCATCCATTTCAAGGAAAGATTGAACTGCTCATTAATTTCTCTCATTGCAGGATAATTGCTAGAAAGCCCCGGCGTTTTCAAATATGCAGCCTCTATAACAGAAAATGTCCCATTATCAATAGAAGCTGGATGCCATAAAAACTCAGCATTCGCTAAAAGCTTCTTGTATGCAGATGTCGAAAGCTCACCCTTTAAAACTAAATTTTGTGACAATAATAATGATGATGACAGTACTCTCAAAATATCTGCGTTAAAATTGGAAGGATCCGATTCGAACACCGCATGAGAGTCCACACCTGTAACTATACATTTTAAATTACCACCAAGAACCTCATAATAATGCTTCAAAGCTCTAACTGCATTTAGATGATTTTTATGAATGGCTTTATTAGTTGTCCATACAAAATACTTATCATGAATGTCAATAAGTTCAACAGAAGACGAGAAATCTGGTGCCAACATAGGAAGTAGGCTCAACTTTGACTTATCTAATCCAGCATACTGAAGAGCATCATCATAAGTGAATTTTGTGGTAACAATAACCTTATCAGCTCGTCTCGCAACAGATAAGAATGACATATTAATATCTTCATTGATGATTTTTCGATAACGCTGTAAATAATCGTAGATAACTGCAACAACTGGTCTAATAGGAAGTATGGGATGTTCCAATCGGTCAGACACGATTACCCAAACATCGCAATCACATAAATTCTGAATCCCATCGTTTGGCACAAAATAATCACAATTATCAGGCTCCCATGTAGCATTTCCACTATAACACATAGCTCTTCTAGCTTCAGCGGGAGATATAGTCATCCATTTAAATGAGCGCTTTACTGTTGACCTTGGTAAGTCATCAAGCTCACCTTCCGCTTCAAGATATTCAAGATCAGGATGAAGAAAAATAATCTCAACATTATCTTTATCAGCTTTGCTTCCAAGATAAAACGCCTCTACAAGTAACTTTGCAGCTCTTAAACTCCCTCCTCTGTATGGGATAGGTACAATAACTGCAACCCTTAACGGTTTAATCAAGTATGCTGGCTTAACTTCACTTTCCATTACATGACACCCATAACCTTGACTATCAAAAGTCATAAAAACAGTCCATTTATAGATCTATAGTATTCAATTGCATTGGGCATATCACCATCGAACACAATCTCTCCATGATGAAATACTACTCCTCTATGACAAATTTCTTTCAACGCACCAAAATCATGAGATGCTAGAATCAAAATTTCTGCATTTTCAATAAGTTGAGATATTCTGCTTTTAGCTTTGGCCATAAAGTTTGCATCACCCGCACCTATAACCTCATCAAGGAGTAATATATCACCTCCTACAGTTGTTGATATGGCAAATGCTAGTCTTACCTGCATGCCTGCAGAGTAAGTTTTAATTGGATAATCAATAAACTCACCCAAACCAGCAAACTCTACGATCTCATTTTCTTTCTCTTTCATAAAAGTCGGAGAGAGGCCAAGCAGAAGACCACGATAGAGAATATTCTCTCGGCCTGTTGCATCAGGTTCAAAACCTAGACTCAAATCAAAAAGAGAACGAACTTGCCCTTCAACAATTAATTTACCACTAGATATAGGATAGAGACCTGCCACCGTTTTAAGAAATGTACTTTTTCCTGCACCATTATGCCCTAAGAGCCCGACCCTCTCTCCATTATTTATTTCTAGCGTAATATTTTTTAATGCATGAATATCAGAGACAGAACGCTCTGCTTTTCCTTTTTTAAAAGCAGCAGAGAAAAGAGACTTTAGTGACCGCTCTTTGTAAGCTACTGATGCATAATGAAGGTTAACACTCTCAAGTTTAATTTTATTCTTTTTCATAGGTAGAAGATCACTTTTTTCTCTGCATTTCGGCCAATCAGCCACGCAAGCAAAAATAGGAAAGCAGCAGTTATTAGACTAAATGTATAGTTCTCCAGACTCGGCCATTCACCTTTTAGTAGTGGTGCTCTTATAATTTGCAATACATGATACACAGGATTGTAATCGACTAACCAATCCAATCCGCCAGAACGGAACATACGTTCTTCGAAATATACCGGAGAGATAAACCATATCGCTTGCATGACTAATCCCATCGCATGTGGTACATCTCTAAATCTAACCCCGATATAGGCTAGCAATGTTGATAATGGCCATGCTATAAGTGCCAATATTGGGAAAACAGTTAAGGTGGCTAGCCAGGTTATATTTATATTTTGTGGCAATACAACTATTGACCAAGCAAATAGAGCCAAACTGGCAAGTGCAAGTACTATAATGCTGCTCAAAACAGTTCGTAATGTATATATTGCTAATGGATGCTTGCATTGTTTAATGTAGGCATCTGCTTGCACAAACGCAAGTGAACCACCAATGGTATTGGCTACTACAAAATCCCAGACTATAATTCCTGACAAAATATAGGGTGCATACGTCACTATGTCCGTATTAAACATTTTACTAAAAACTATAGATATTAATAATGTCATACCTAAAGGTTGAATAAATGACCATAATACACCGAAAAAAGACCGCCGCCAACGAGAGCGTAGATCCGATAAAGCGAGATGCTGCCAAAAATATCTAGCATCCCAAATACCCCTAACATAAGAAAGACTCATAAAACTCCCACCAACTTAAAATAACCCTTCACCAACGAAAGATGAAGGGTTATTTATTTAACATTACTTATTTAAATAAAAATCAGAAATTACGTTGCAGATATAATCAACATCTTTTTCCAATAATTCAGGGTAGCTTGGTAAATTCATTCCTCTTGAGCTGATATCTTCAGCAACAGGAAATTTATGTTCCGTAAATACATGTGGCATCGTATTAGCTAAAGGAAACAATGGCCTTGTCTCAACATCATGACTCTTTAGAACTGTTCTGAGCAAGTCTCTATCTTGTGCATTCTCGACTAGGATCGAGCACATCCAAAATGAATGCCTGGTATTCTCAATCTCTTTGTGGAATGTTATCGGCAAATGGTTTAATCGACGCTGATACCAACTGGCAATCTCTCTTTTTTTTGCAATTATCTCGTCTGCTTGCTCTAATTGTGCCAGGCCAATCGCAGCACATATATTTGTCATGCGATAATTAAATGCCAACGCATCATGCCAATACTCTTTAACCTTCGAAACACCTTGGCTCTTCAAGTGGCATGCCAAGTCATGGACATTTTTATCCTTTGAAACAACCATGCCACCTTCGCCGGTAGTTATTGTCTTATTTCCAAAGAAACTGAATGTTGCCACATCACCAAATGTACCAACATGCTTATTCTTATAAAGAGTACCGAACGCCTCCGCACAGTCTTCTATCAAAAACAAGTTATGTTTCTTACAAACATCGACTAACGCATCCATATCACATGGTAAACCATAAAGATGCACAGCCATGACAGCCTTGGTCTTTGTTGTGATTTTTGCTATTACATCATTGACATCGATGTTCCATGTATCTGGTAGCGAGTCAACATAGACTGCTTTTGCACCGGTCTGAATGATTGTATTCACTGAGGCAATATATGTGAATGAAGGAACAATAACCTCATCACCAGGACCAATACCTAAAGCAGCCAACGCCAAATGAAGTGCTACAGTACCATTACTCACTGTTGTACAATTTTCTGCACCAATATACTTTGAAAATGCAGATTCAAATCTGTTAATAAACTCACCTTTTGAAGAGATCCATGTTGAATCAAGGCATTCATTAACATATTTTTTTTCATTACCAGATAATCTTGGTTGATATACTGGAATCATAGTCACTCCACACTGACATTAACATCAAAGCCATGAGATTTCAGCAAGGCATGCTGGCGAGCTTGCTGCAAATCATATGCAACCATCTCACTTACCATTTCTGCGAGTGTCGTTTCCGGCTCCCAACCCAGCTTATTTTTTGCATTAGATGGGTCACCAAGAAGAGTCTCTACCTCGGCCGGTCTGAAATAACGTGGATCAACACATACGATAATATCACCGACCTTCAATGCCGGCGCCTTATCTCCATAAATCGCCGAAACGACAGCTTTTTCCTCGACGCCGCTTCCAACAAAGTTCAATTCAATACCTAACTCAGCAGCGGCCATTTTTATAAATTCACGGACACTATATTGCACTCCAGTTGCAATGACAAAGTCCTCTGGCTGCTCTTGTTGCAACATCATCCATTGCATCTTGACATAGTCTCTTGCATGTCCCCAATCACGCAATGAGTCCATGTTTCCCATATACAGGCACTTTTCGAGGCCTTGAGCAATATTTGACAAACCTCGAGTAATTTTTCTAGTGACAAATGTTTCTCCACGACGGGGTGACTCATGATTAAACAAAATACCATTACAAGCATACATACCATATGCCTCACGATAATTCACCGTAATCCAGTACGCATACATTTTTGCAACAGCATAAGGGCTGCGCGGATAAAAAGGTGTTGTCTCTCGCTGCGGAATTTCTTGCACGAGGCCGTATAGTTCGGATGTCGATGCCTGATAAAAACGAGTTTTTTTTGTCAGTCCCAAGAAACGAATAGCTTCCAATAAGCGTAAAGTACCTATCGCATCAACATCCGCAGTATATTCTGGGGAATCAAAACTAACAGCGACATGAGATTGAGCACCAAGATTATAAACTTCATCTGGTTGAACTTCGGCTATAATTCTCGTTAGATTTGATGAATCCGTTAAGTCACCATAATGTAGTTTAAAATCAACGTTCTCTTCATGAGGGTCTTTATAAATGTGGTCTACACGTTGTGTATTAAACTGAGATGCGCGGCGCTTAATACCATGGACTTCATACCCCTTCTCTAATAGAAACTCAGCCAGATATGAACCATCCTGACCAGTCACCCCAGTAATTAACGCTACTTTCTTGGACATTTTTAGTACTCTCCTTATAAGTTGTTGATCATTTTATGTAATGAATTCAAACCAGACGTTAACTTGCTTATATCGTTTTTGCTTTCAACATTAAGCCTTAGTAATGGTTCTGTGTTTGAAATGCGAACATTAAATCGCCAATCATTCATTTCAATACTAAGACCATCTACATATTCTACCTTGACAGCAAGTGGCGCATAGACCTCTTCCAGCTTCTTTATTATCTCAAGAGCATTATCAACTCTATAATTTATCTCACCACTGCATGGATAGGCTTTAACACGTTCAGCAACTAAACTAGACAATGTGGATTTTTTTAGTGATAGCAAGTTAATTACTAGTAACCAAGGAATCATACCGCTATCACAGTAACCAAAGTCACGGAAATAGTGATGGGCACTCATTTCACCACCATATATTGCATTCTCACTGCGCATCCGTTCTTTAATAAATGCGTGACCAGTTTTGCTTTGTACTGGTGTACCACCAGACTTTTCAACGATATCAATAGTATTCCATGTCAAGCGCGGATCATGAATGATTTTCTCATGAGGATTATCTACTAAAAATGCCTCTGCTAATAATCCAACAATATAGTATCCTTCGATGAAATCACCATTTTCATCAAACAGAAAACAGCGATCAAAATCACCATCCCAAGCAATACCCATATCAGCATGATAGAACTTTACCGCTTCCGATGTAGCACTTCTATTTTCAGGAAGCAATGGGTTAGGAATACCATTGGGAAAGTTACCATCTTCCTCATGATGAATTTTTATAAACTCAACAGGAACATTGAGGGTATTGAAACGTCGCTCGATGACATCAAGCACATGCCCTGCCGCCCCGTTACCGGCATTCACAACTAGCTTGAGTGGACGTAATTGATGCGGCTTTATATACGTCAGCAAATGATCGACATAAGCATCTAGTATCGATTTTTTAATCAATGTTCCTTGCCGGGAGGATGCAATGAAGTCACCCTTTTCAGCCAATGCTCGAATATCATTCAAACCACTATCACCACTAATTGGACAAGCATCACGACCAACCAGTTTCATGCCATTGTAATCCATAGGATTATGACTGGCCGTCACTTCTATAGCACCATCAATGTCTAACGTAAATGCTGCAAAATAGGTTTCTTCAGTCCCCGTAGTCCCTAAGTCGATGACATCACAACCGGCATCAAGAATCCCTCTTGCAAGTGCTTGCTTTAGGCTTTCGCTCGTGAGCCTAACATCGCCTCCAACAGCAATTGTCGTTGCATTTAGATACTGTGCAGTTGCACGGCCAATACGGTATGCAATCTCAGTGTTCAGCTCATCACCCAGTTTGCCGCGAATATCGTAAGCTTTAAAACAGGTAAGATTCATGATGCCCCCTAAATTAAATTCCTTTTCAATAATCAATGATGTCATCTTCACCTAAATATTCACCCGTTTGCACCTCTAGCATAACTAAATCGATGAGACCTGGATTTTTTAATTGGTGACGATGCCCAGCAGGAATATATGTAGATTGGTTAGCAGTTAGCAAGGCAATTTGATCTTCATAGAAAACCTCTGCAACACCAGATAATACCACCCAGTGTTCATTTCTATGATGATGCATTTGCATCGTTAAGCTAGCCCCAGGTTTAACTTCAAGTCTTTTTATTTTAAAACGCTCTCCCACCTCAAGTAACGTATAACGTCCCCATGGACAATAGACTGTACGATGTATTTTATATGCATCATTATTTATCGTCTTAAGGTGATTATAAATTAATTTTACATCCTGACTACTTTCTTTGTGAGCGACCAATAGAGCATCAGCAGTATCAACAATTACTAGGTTTTCTACACCTACAGCACCAATAACCCGATCCTCGCTCGAAATATAACAATTTGAGGTAGCATGTAAAATTGCATGCCCCTGAACGGTGTTTCCATCGTCATCAGCTTGATGTAGTTCACTTATTGCAGCCCAAGACCCAATATCACTCCAGCCTATGTCACATGGAACTACTGAAACATTTCCTGATTTTTCCATCACGGCATAATCTATCGAGATGTCTGGAACATGGATAAATGTGTCAGGGTCCAGATCAATATGCTTGACCTTTTTACTTTGAACCGAATCGGACTTGTCAAGGCAAGCTTTTGTTGCTATCAATACTTCCGGACAATGCAAGTCCATCTCTGCAATCATTGTACTTGCTTTAAAGCAAAACATACCTGAATTCCAGAAGAAGCGACCGCTTTCAACGTACTCAATTGCCTTATCCAATGTTGGCTTTTCAACAAAGCGCAAAACCTCTGTACCAAGAGCTTCAATGTAACCATAACCTGTTTCAGGTATTGTGGGTTTAATACCAAATGTGACTAACCGTCCTGCTTTTGCTAATTCAATAGCGCAGGAAACAGCATCATCGAATGCAACTTGCTCTGTGATCAAGTGATCAGCAGCCAAGACCAACAAGACCGCATCATCGCCATATGTATCGCGAGCATAAATTGCTGCAGATGCTACTGCTGCTGCAGTGTTACGGCCATAAGGTTCAAGAATAAATGAAGTCTGAATTTCATTACTATTAACTTCTTTAAATGAATCTAGTGTTTTGAAATAAAGGTCTCGATTAGTAATAGTTAATACTTCACTGACATCTGATAATTTTGCTCCACGTAAAAATGCTTTTTGTAAAAAACTTTGATTATCCGATAGTTTAATGAATGGCTTGGGATGTTGTTCACGTGAAACAGGCCATAATCTTGAACCGCTTCCACCACACATAATAGCAGGAATTAAGACAGTCATAGATACACCATAATGTATTTAATGTGTTGATATGATTTTCAGAAATGTTTAGCTGCCATAAATGGCTTTGCATTTTTATCTTTAAGAGATAATATAGGGAGCATATCACTCTCCCACTCTATTCCTAGTTGCTGGTCATTCCAACATATTGTATGTTCAAAATCAGGTCTATAATAATTGGTTGCTTTATATAAAACTTCTGCTGTTTCTGTTCTAGTTATAAAACCATGGGCGAACCCTTTCGGAATCCACAATTGCCGCTTATTCTCAGCTGATAGATGAACACCGACCCATTTTCCAAAGGTCGGCGAATTTTCACGAATATCCACTGCTACATCAAATACTTCTCCCACAACACATCGCACCAGCTTTCCCTGGGCGTGTGGTGATGATTGATAATGCAGTCCACGCAACACGTTTTTCGAGGATTTAGAATGATTATCTTGAACAAAAGTAACAGGGTATCCTACTGCTTCTTCGAACAGTTTATGGTTGAAACTCTCAAAGAAAAAGCCACGCTCATCACCAAATATTTTTGGCTCAAAAATAAGTACATCAGGTATCGTGGTATCGATTACATTCATCTTCATATCCATATTTTATTTAGTTTATTTTGCAGGAACGGGTGCACACCCTTAACTCCAACTCATACTTTCGAAACCATCTTTAACAGGTATTGTCCATAAGCATTTTTCGCAAGTGGTGTCGCCAACGTTTTTACTTGCTCTGCATCAATGAATTTCTTGCGATAGGCGATCTCTTCAGGACAAGCGACTTTCAACCCCTGACGAGTCTCGATGGTCTGAATAAAGTTGCTCGCTTCAATCATGCTCTCGTGGGTACCGGTATCAAGCCAAGCATAACCACGGCCCATCATGGCCACCGACAGATTACCTTGTTCCAGGTAGATACGGTTTACATCGGTTATCTCCAGCTCGCCACGGGGCGACGGCGTCAGACTCTTGGCGATCTTGACCACGCTGTTGTCGTAGAAATAGAGGCCGGTTACCGCATAGTTGCTCTTGGGCTCCAGTGGCTTCTCCTCCAGAGAGATCGCGGTGCCCTCTTTATCAAATTCAACCACCCCATAACGCTCGGGGTCATGCACATGGTAGGCAAAGACGGTAGCACCGCTCTCTTTGGCCACTGCCGCCTCCAACTGTTTCTGCAAGTCGTGGCCGTAGAAGATGTTGTCCCCCAACACCAGTGCACAGGGGTCTGAACCGATAAACTCTGCACCCAGAATAAAGGCTTGTGCCAACCCGTCCGGGCTTGGTTGAACCTTGTATTGCAAACTCAGGCCCCACTGACTGCCATCACCTAGCAGTTGCTCAAAACGGGGGGTATCTTGCGGCGTGCTGATGATCAAAATATCGCGAATTCCCGCCAGCATCAGGGTGCTGAGAGGATAGTAGATCATCGGCTTGTCATAGATAGGCAACAGCTGCTTGCTCACTGCCATGGTTACCGGATAGAGACGGGTGCCTGAACCGCCGGCCAGAATAATGCCTTTACGTTTGGTCATGATGCTTGTTTCTTATATAGAGGAAGCATGGCTTTAGGCCACCTTTCCGTTTTATCCCTGCCAGCCATGGAGGCAGTCACTACATCCCTGGCCAGTAATTTACTTGCCAAGGATCTCGGTCAACATCCGCTCCACACCGACTGTCCACTCCGGCAGCACCAGATCGAAGGTGCGCTGGAATTTGCCGGTATCCAGGCGGGAGTTATGGGGGCGTTTGGCCGGGGTAGGGAAGGCGCTGGTCGGCACGGCATTGAGTTGTGTCACCGCCAGTTCAACGCCAGCCTCTCTGGCTTTGGCAAACACCAGCTGGGCGTAGTCAAACCAGGTGGTGGTACCGGAGGCAATCAGATGGTACAGCCCGGCGACCTCGGGTTTGCGCTGCGCCACGCGGAGAGCATGGGCGGTGCAATCGGCCAGCAACTCGGCGCCGGTCGGAGCGCCAAACTGGTCATTGATCACTGACATCTCGCTACGCTCTTTGCCAAAGCGCAGCATGGTCTTGGCAAAATTGGCTCCGCGGGCGGCGTAAACCCAGCTGGTGCGGAAGATCAGGTGACGGGAACAAAGTGCGGCCCCTTGCTCACCCGCAAGCTTGGTTTCGCCATAGACGTTGAGCGGGGCGGTTGCATCGGTTTCCCCCCAGGGGCGCTCACCGCTGCCATCAAATACATAGTCGGTGGAGTAATGCACCAACCAGGCACCCAATGCTTCCGCTTCTTTGGCTATCGCTGCCACGCTGGTCGCGTTGAGCAGCTCGGCAAATTCACGCTCGCTCTCCGCCTTGTCGACTGCGGTGTGGGCCGCAGCGTTGACAATCACATCCGGCTTGACCAGACGTACAGTGTCGGCCACCCCTGCCGGGTTGCTGAAATCGCCGCAATAGTCGGTGGAGTCAAAATCAACGGCAGTGATGCGCCCCAGCGGCGCCAGTGCGCGTTGCAGCTCCCAGCCTACCTGGCCGTTTTTGCCAAACAGCAGAATATGCATCAGGCACGCTCCCCATCATTCTGTTCAATCGAGGAATAGTGTTGCTCAATCCAGGACTGGTAGGCACCGCTCTTGACGTTGCTGACCCACTGCTGGTTATCCAGATACCACTGCAGAGTTTTGCGAATACCGGATTCAAAGGTCTCTTGCGGTTGCCAATCCAGCTCTGCGCTCATCTTGGTCGCATCGATGGCATAGCGGCGATCGTGGCCAGGGCGATCCGCCACATAGGTGATTTGCTCACGATAAGAGCCCACCTTCGGCACCATCTCGTCCAGCAGATCGCAGATGGTGTGTACCACCTCCAGATTCTGCTTCTCGTTATGACCGCCGATGTTGTAGGTCTCACCGACCACGCCTGTGGTTGCTACCTTGTAGAGCGCACGCGCGTGATCTTCCACGTAGAGCCAGTCACGGA
This sequence comes from Aeromonas sp. 603404, assembly GCF_049171775.1. Classification (NCBI taxonomy): domain Bacteria; kingdom Pseudomonadati; phylum Pseudomonadota; class Gammaproteobacteria; order Aeromonadales; family Aeromonadaceae; genus Aeromonas; species Aeromonas sp. 603404. Next base: position 251,334 of record NZ_JAAKPE010000002.1, on the reverse strand, counting down.
CCTGGTCGCCCTTGCCATAGACAGGTAACGGCTTGCCATCCAGCGCGTTAAGAATGACCAACGGGATCAGCTTCTCGGGGAAGTGGTACGGGCCGTAGTTGTTGGAGCAGTTGGTGACGATGGTCGGCAGACCGTAGGTGCGGCGCCAAGCGCGCACCAGATGGTCGCTGGAAGCCTTGGAGGCAGAATAGGGGCTGCTGGGGGCGTAGGGGGTGGTCTCGGTAAAGAGCGGCAATGGTTCACCGGCAGCCACTTCATCCGGATGAGGCAGATCACCATACACCTCGTCGGTGGAGATATGGTGGAAGCGGAAGGCCGCCTTGCGTACCTCGTCCAGACCGTTCCAGTAAGCGCGAGCCGCTTCCAGCAACATATAGGTGCCGACGATATTGGTCTCGATAAAGTCAGCCGGCCCTGTAATGGAGCGGTCAACATGGCTCTCGGCGGCCAGATGCATCACGGCATCCGGCTGGTGCAAGGCAAACACCCGATCCAGCTCGGCGCGATTGCAAATATCCACCTGCTCAAACACATAACGCTCGCTTGACGATACATCGGCCAAGGATTCCAGATTGCCGGCATAGGTGAGTTTATCGAGATTGATAACGGAATCTTGGGTATCACGGATAATATGGCGCACCACGGCAGAGCCGATAAAGCCGGCACCACCGGTCACGAGGATTTTCATAAATATGTATCTCTTGCGAGGCGTTGATATGACATCAGAGAGAGGCTGGCTATCCACTGATGCGTTATTGAAACACCCAATAGACTGCAATTTAACCAGCGCCAACAGCAGCAAAACAATAAATGAACATTATTTGTGCAAATCGCTGAATAATCTCAAGGCTACCGCCCTTGGGTTACAGCCCCCAGTTTGCTGCTTTTAACCAAATTAGGTCTGCTGTTGGTCATCATGTCCTCCAGCATTTTGCTGTCTTGATGGTGTGTAGCACAGCTTTATGGCCCAAGACCAAGAAAGAGCGGACACTACCTATCCAACCCTATAAGACGCAGATTCTATCTTGTTTCCAGCCGAGCTGCACAGCAGAAACTGACTTGCCCCTCACCTCTGAAAAGGAGTCGATAGAAAACCACCTCACGGCGACATAATTTCTCGAAAAGAAGCAGTATTAACTTAATAATTACGCTTAAGTTACCGTTTTTACGGAAAAAAAATAGAGCGACTTTCCAAGTCGCTCTATTTATTACTCAGTCATACCTGATGTATTTGTCTTATTGTGATCTGCCACCCAGAACTTCAGGGGTTACTTTGCTCAGTCACCTTTTGACTCAACTGCTGCAACCATGCGCGCCTCTTTACTTTTGTGGCTAGTGAAGTAACGCATCACCAGCACGAAGAAGAGCGGGACGAAGAAGATGGCCAGCACGGTGGCGCTGATCATCCCCCCCATTACGCCGGTACCGATGGCGTTACGGCTGCTGGCGCCCGCGCCGGAGCTGATAACCAGCGGCAATACCCCGAGGATAAAGGCGAGCGAGGTCATCAGGATCGGGCGCAGACGCAGGCGTGCCGCCTCCACCACCGCCTCACCCAAGCCCATCCCTTTGTCGTAGAGCTCTTTGGCAAATTCCACGATCAAAATCGCGTTTTTCGCCGACAAGCCGATGGTGGTGAGCAGACCAACCTGGAAGTAGACGTCGTTCTCCAATCCGCGCAGGGTGGCAGCCACAATGGCCCCCAGAACCCCGAGCGGTACTACCAGCATCACCGAGAACGGAATGCTCCAGCTCTCGTAGAGGGCTGCCAGACAGAGGAACACCACCAGCAAGGAGATGGCGTAGAGCGCTGGTGCCTGTGAACCGGCCTGACGCTCCTGGAAGGAGAGCCCGGTCCACTCGATGCCCACCCCTTCCGGCAGCTGTTTCACCATCTGTTCGATGGCAGCCATTGCATCACCGGTACTCTTGCCGGGCGCAGCTTCACCGACGATCTCCATCGCTGGCACACCGTTGTAACGCTCAAGACGCGGCGAGCCGAAGCTCCACTCGGTGCTGGCAAAGGCAGAGAAGGGCACCATCTGACCGGCACTGTTGCGCACATACCAGAGTTTCAGATCTTCCGGGTTCATCCGGAAGGGGGCATCCGCCTGCATGTAGACCTTCTTGATCCGGCCACGGTCAACGAAATCATTGACGTAGGAGGAACCCCAGGCAGTAGCCAGGGTGTTGTTGATATCCGCGATGGATAGCCCCTGCGCCAGCGCCTTCTCGTAGTCGATCTTGATATCGAGTTGCGGCGTATCTTCCATCCCGTTCGGGCGTACCCGCACCAGAGTGGGATCCTGCGCCGCCATGCCGAGCAGCTGGTTACGCGCCGCCATCAGCTTGTCGTGACCGATACCGCCGCGATCCTGCAGGAAGAAGTCAAAACCGGTCGCCGTCCCCAGCTCCGGGATCGGAGGCAGGTTAAAGGCGAACACTTGCGCCTCCTTGATGCTGAACAGGTAACCCATGGCACGGCCGATGATGGCATTGGCGCTGCGATCCGGGCTCTTGCGCTCGCTCCAGTCCTTGAGCTTGATAAAGGCCATACCCGCGTTCTGGCCACTACCGGCGAAGCTGAAGCCGGATACGGTCAGAACGGAGTCAACGTTATCCTTCTCGTTTTTCAGGAAGTAGTCGCGCATATCCGCCAGTACCACCTCGGTGCGCTGCTTGGTCGCCCCCACCGGCAGTTGCACCATGGACATGATGACCCCCTGATCCTCTTCCGGCAGGAAGGAGGTGGGCATCCGCATAAAGAGCACTGCCAACACCGCCAGCATGGCACCGTAGATCAGGCTGTAGCGCACACCCTGCTTGATCACCTTGCGCACGCCGCTCTGATAGCGATTGGTACCGGCATCAAAGGCGCGGTTGAACCAGCCAAAGAAGCCACGCTTGGCACCAAACTCGCCATGTTTCATCGGCTTGAGCAGGGTGGCACAGAGCGCCGGAGTCAGGATCAACGCCACCAGCACCGACAGCACCATGGCCGAGACGATGGTCAATGAGAACTGGCGATAGATGGCACCGGTCGAGCCGCCGAAAAACGCCATCGGCACGAACACGGCGGAGAGCACCAAGGCGATCCCCACCAGCGCGCCGGTGATCTGGGTCATCGACTTGCGGGTCGCTTCCAGCGGGGAGAGATCCTCCTCGCTCATCAGTCGCTCCACGTTCTCCACCACCACGATAGCGTCATCCACCAGCAGGCCGATGGCGAGCACCATACCGAACATGGTGAGGGTGTTGATGGAGAAGCCGAACGCCGCCATCACCCCGAAGGTACCGAGCAGTACCACAGGCACCGCAATGGTCGGGATCAGGGTGGCGCGGAAGTTCTGCAGGAACAGATACATGACGCAGAACACCAGGAAGATCGCCTCGATCAGGGTCTGCACCACCTCCTCGATGGAGATCTTCACAAACGGCGTGGTGTCGTAGGGGTAGACGATCTCCATATTGGCCGGGAAGTAATCCGACAGCTCATTGAGCTTGGCACGCACCTTCTCGGCGGTATCCAGCGCATTGGCGCCGGTCGCCAGCTTGATGGCGACCGCGGCGGTAGACTGGCCGTTGTAGAGCGCATCGGCGTCATAGCTTTCGCCCGCCAGCTCGACCCGGGCCACATCTTTCAGCCGTACCTTGGAGCCATCCTGATTCACCCGCAGCAGGATATCGTTGAACTGCTCGACGGTAGAGAGACGGGTCTGCCCCATGATGGTGGCGGTGAACTGCTGATCTTCCACCGATGGTGTGCCACCCAGCTTGCCAAACGCCACCTGGGCGTTCTGCGCCTTGATGGCCGCCTGCACATCTCCCGGGGTCATCTGCACTCGGTTGAGCTTGTTGGGATCGAGCCAGACCCGCATGGAGTACTGGCTGCCGAACAAGGTGATGTCCCCTACCCCGTCCAGACGACTCAGGGGCTCCTTGATGTTGGAGACCACATAGTCCGCTAGGTCGTCGTTGTTCATGCTGCCATCGCTGGAGATGAAGGCCGCGACCATCAGGAAGCTGCTGGAGGTCTTCTGGACCCGGATCCCCTGCTGCTGCACCTCTTGCGGCAGCAGCGACATCGCTTGTTGCAGCTTGTTCTGCACCTGCACCTGGGCAATATCGGGATCGGTCCCCGGCTGGAAGGTGAGGGTCACCGACACCCGCCCCGCGGAGTCAGACTGGGAGGACATGTAGAGCAGGTGATCCAGCCCGGTCATGTTCTGTTCGATGATCTGGGTTACCGAGTCTTCCACCGTTTTGGCGGATGCGCCCGGATAGCTGGCAGAAATACCGACAGCGGGCGGCGCAATGCTCGGATACTGGGCGACTGGCAATTTGATGATGGCCAGGCTGCCCGCCAGCATGATCACCAGCGCGATCACCCAGGCAAAAATGGGTCTGTCTATAAAAAATCGAGCCATGAAGCGACTACTCCATCCTACTTGTTGGCCGGGGTGTTGGACGCAGCTTGAGCAGACGCTGCATCAGCATCCTGCTCGGCGGGATTGACCACGGCACCCGGTCGTACTTTCTGCAAGCCAGCCACGATCACCCGCTCGCCGGAGGTCAGCCCTGACTCCACCACCCAGTTGCTGCCAACGACACGGCTCAGCTGCACGTTGCGCAGCTCCACCTTGTTGTCAGCCGTCACCACCATCACGGTGGCGCCGCCATTGGGGGTGCGAGTCACCGCAGTTTGCGGCACCAGCAGCCCTTGTGCCCGCTCACCCTCCTGCAGGGTGGCGCGCATAAACATGCCGGGCAGCAGCAGCTGATGAGGGTTGGGCACAATCACCCGCAGGGTCACCATGCCGGAGGTCTCATCCACTGTCACATCGGAGAACTGCAGCGAGCCCTCTTCGCCATAAGTGGAGCCATCTTCCAGCTGGAAGGTCACCTTGGCTCCCTTCTGCTCGTCCTGGGTCAACTTGCCCTCGGCGACCAGTCGCTTGAGGCGCAGCAGATCGGCGGTGGACTGACGCACATCCACATACATGGGATCGAGCTGCTGAATGGCAGTCAGGCTGTCAGCCTGCTGGGCAGTCACCAGCGCCCCCTCTGTCACCGCGGATTTACCGATGCGGCCACTGATGGGGGCGGTGATGCGGGTGTAACCGAGATTGATCTCGGCAGTGCGCAGGGCCGCCTTGCTCGCCATGATCTCCGCTTTGGCCTGCTTCCAGCTGGCATCGGCGTCGTCATAGTCCTGACGGCTGATGGATTTGACTTTGAGCAGCTCCTGATAGCGCTGCGCCTTGAGGCGGGCACTCTGCTCGTTAGCCTCGGCCTTGGCCAGATTGGCTTTGGCGCTGGCGACTGCCGCCTGATAAACAGCTGGATCGATCTGATAGAGCAGATCGCCCGCCTTCACATCACTTCCCTCGGTAAAGAGGCGCTTGAGGATGATGCCGCTCACTTGCGGACGCACTTCGGCCACCCGCAACGGGGCGCTGCGGCCGGTCAACTCGGTGGTCAACATCAGCGGACCGCTCTGCAGGGTCACCACGTTGACCGCCGCGGGGGGCATGTCGCCCTGTCCCTGAGGTGCGCCCCCCTTGTCACCACAACCTGCCAGCAAGCCTGTAGCCAGCAAGGCAAGACCAACTGAACGAGCAAGAATATGTTTATGCATGAAACACCTGAGCCTTTGCCAGTCAATGAACAATCAGGGCCGCATGGGCCCTGTTGGTAAATAGTCGAAAGATGAGGCAATATACATACATTCATAAATGTATGTAAGTGACTTTTTACTTGCATGAGGCACAAATTTCGATGGCCAGACGAACCAAAGAAGAGGCGCAGCAAACCCGCTGCCACATCATGAGCACGGCGCTGGATCTGTTCTGCTCCCAGGGCTTGGCCAAGACCAGCCTGACTGACATCGCCAGGGCGGCAGACCTGACCCGCGGGGCCATCTATTGGCACTTCAAGAACAAGGATGAACTCTTCATTTCGCTCTGGCAGGAGCTCTGCAGCCCCCTCGCCCACCAGCTCGATGCCTGCCTCAATCCAGATGAGCCGGATCCGCTGGGGCAACTGCGCCTCTTCTTCGAAGGGGTACTCCACAGCTTCATTCACAATCCGGCCCAGCGGCAGATGTTCACCATACTGTTCAATCTCGAATCGCTGGAGGGGGAGGCAATCTCACTGCGCGAACATATCCGCAGCGAGTCAGCCAACTTTTTCCGGGACCTGGAGACCACCCTGGCCAATGCGGTACGGCGGGGCCAACTGCCCGCCAACCTCAACCTGCAGCGCGCCGCCACCCTGCTCCACTGCACCCTGGATGGTTACATCATCAACTGGCTCCACTTTCCGGAGCGGATCGACCTGCAGGGCGAATCAGCCTTCCTGATAGAGAGCATGTTTACCATGCTGGCCCACCCCCACGGGCCTGCCTGCGGCCGCTAACCGGCTCCGGTAACTCCCACCCATCCAAATCGGGGCCTGACCGCGCGCTTTGGCAGTCAGGCCCCGATTTGTTACCCTGTGCGCCCCCTGCTTGAGGTAACCCCTGTGCCACACTCTGACGCCATCCCCGCTTCCCGGCCATTGAACGACCAGCATGCCCACGCTCGAGCTGCCTTTGTGGCGCGCCTCAAACCCGGCGCTCACCTGCTCAATGGTCAGTGCGGTACGGGGGAGGATCTCTGCTGGCTGCGTGCAGAAGGGTATGTGGTCACCGCCTGCGAAGCGATACTGGCCGACGCCAGAGTTGCCTCACAGCAATCCGGGCAAGCAGTGCGGGTCTGCTCGCTGGCGAAGATGCACTCGGTGCTCCCTTACGATGGCATCTGGCTGAGTCGCCCACTTGATAGCGACGAAGCCACTCTTGTCCCCCTGTTGCAACAGCTGGCGACCCTGCTCAAAACGGGCGCACCGCTCTGTTTCCCCCTACAGCCAAGCGGCAAGATAAGTCACGATGAGCTACAGCAACTGGTCACCACATCCGGGATAGCGCTGCAACTGGCGCCGATGGAAACCGTATCAGCCAGCACCTCAGACTCCGCAAGTCAATATGCCAACCAGTACGTCATGTTGCTGCGCGGCGATCATCAGGCCACCTAACGGGCTAATTCATCACGGATTTTCCCATTCAATGCTAAGCCGGCTGCTAGTCGGCGATCTTGGCTATCGACAATATTTAACTCGGCATTAACGCATAAAAGGCAGACATAACACGGCTTACGTGTTAAAAAGTTCGATTAATATCAAAATTTAATAACAAAACAGACAATACAACCAACTCCGGATTTCCTTATGAAACTTGTCCTGAAACTCATTGCTGGCATCCTTGCCGGTCTCTTGCTCGGTCTCTACGCCCCTGAGTGGGTGGCGCGCGTGCTGTTTACGGCCAAGACAGTGATAGGTCAGCTGATCACCTTCACCATTCCGCTCATCATTCTGTTCTTTATCATGAGCGGCATCGCCAGCCTGCCGAAAAACTCCGGCAAGCTGCTGGGCAAAACCGTGGCCCTCTCCTACTGCTCCACCATTCTGGCAGGGCTATTCGCCTTTACCGTGGCGAGCCACCTGATCCCGCAGTTCACCACCGCCGCCGAGCCCACCACGGCCACGGCCATCAAGCTCGCCTCCTACGTCAATCTGGAGATCCCGCCGCTGTTTGGCGTGATGTCGGCACTGGCCGCCGCCTTCGTGTTTGGCATCGGCATCAGCGCCACCCAGGCCACCGATCTGCGCCGGGTCGCCGATCAGGGCCGTGACATCATCGACCGCCTGCTGGCCAAGGTGATCATTCCGCTGCTGCCGTTCTATATCGCGGGCGTCTTTGTCGAGATGACGGTAGAAGGCACCGTATTCGCCACTCTGAAAACCTTCGGCGTGGTGCTGGTGATGGCGATCCTGATGCACTGGATCTGGCTCTCCGTACTGTTCGTGGGTACCGGTCTGGCCCTTGGCCGCTCACCGGCCCAGCTCATCAAGAACATGCTGCCCGCCTACTTCACCGCGCTGGGGACCATGTCGAGCGCCGCCACCATTCCGGTCGCCCTGCAATCGAGCAAGAACAACGGGGTGAGCGACGGTATCGCCAACTTCACCGTGCCGCTGTGTGCCACCATTCACCTCTGTGGCTCCACCATTACCCTGGTCACCTGCGCCACCGCGGTGATGTTCCTCTCCGAGCATCTGGCCATTCCGGGCATCGAGACCATGCTCCCCTTCATCATGATGCTGGGGGTGATCATGATCGCCGCCCCGGGCGCCCCGGGTGGTGGCGTGATGTCGGCACTGGGCCTGCTCACCTCCATGCTCGGTTTCGGTGAAGCCTCCATCGCCCTGATGATCGCCCTCTATCTGGCGCAAGACAGCTTCGGCACCGCCTGCAACGTCACCGGTGACGGCGTGATTGCCCTGTGGGCGGATCGCTTCGCCAACGGTAGCGAGAGCGCAGCCCCCGTGGCCGAGGCCGAACAGGCGTAAGCTCGCCGGGATAGCTCAACCATCCTCTGCAAAAACGCAGGCCCGAACCATGTTCGGGCCTGCGTCGTTTCTGCCACCTTCACTGCTTTTGTACGTATTCCCCCTCCCCCTCTTTACCCCTCTCTGCCGTAAACAGCACTGGCACAGCTCTCTACACCCGACAAAATTATTGGCATATGCTACATATGAGCGTATAAATGGCTTATGCCAATTAGGAGCCACCATGCCAAGACCCAAGATTGCCCGCCAGATCTGTGGCCACCCCGCCAACAGCTGCTTCAAACCCAACGGCCGCCCCATGCATCAGCTGGAACAGGTCACGCTGGCCCCTGACGAGTTCGAGGCACTCCGCCTCGTCGACCTTCAAGGAATGCAGCAGCAGGAGGCCGCCCTGGTGATGGGGGTCTCCCGCCAGACCCTGGCCAATATCCTGAAAAAAGGGCGCTACAAGGTGGTGGAGTGTCTGAGTCTGGGCAAGGCATTGATGATGCAACCCGCCGAGCCCGACCACCCAACCAGTGGAGAAGAGCCGACATGAATGCTGTCACAACCATGACCACCACCCTCTGCAACAGCGCCCTGATGCTGAGTCAGGGGTTGCTGGCTGGCCACTTTACCCGTGCCGAGCAGCTGCAAATTCTTAACCCCGAAGGGAACGTTATCGCCACCCTGGCTAACCCGGCCACCGCCGAAGGCTGCCACGGCAAGCAAGCGCTGCTCGACGCCCTCGCCCATCATCAAGTGGGTCAGGTGGTGGTGCGCAATATCGGCGAGCGAATGCTGGGGCGCCTGCTGGCGGTCAATATCCGGGTGCTGCAGTGCCGCTCTGCCCGCTTGCCGCTGCCCGCGCTGCTGGCCCCCGCTAATCTACAACCTCTCACCGAGGCAAGTCAGGGCCGTCCATCTCGCCGTCATCAGAGCAAGGCCGCGATCCGTGTCATCCAGCCCCTCGGCGCAGGCCAGAGTCATGCCCATTGTCACGGTGGGTGCAACAGTGGATCCGATCACTGCTGCGCCAGTGGTGGCAATCAGGCAGAGAGCTCACGACAAGGCCATACTTGTTGCCACGGCAGTGAGGGCGCCAACCAGCAGGGCGGTTGCTGCTATCATCACTGATGCCATCGCAGTGCATGTCATCACCATCAGGGAGAAGAGATCATGTCCATCTGGTTATTGAGCCTGCTCGCCTCATTCGTGCTGATCCTGGCTATGGGCTCCATCATCTGGTGGCGCCAATACCAGCTTGCCCAGAAACGGGAAGATAAAGAGGTGCGCCCCTGTGGCTGCTCCAGCGCCTGCGCGGATCACCTCTATCAGATCAGCGAGCCGACGCCCAAAAAGTAACCTGAGCGCAAACGCCATAGCCGCAGATACAAGGTCGGCAAAATAAGGGCGCGTGAAATCGATAAGCGCATAAAAGAGAGGGGGCACCTGCTGGTGCCCCCTCTCTATTCATTCCTCGTCATGCTTGAACCGCCTCTTTCCCCCTTACGCTCATCACACGCGCTCAACCCGGCTCTGCGCCACTGGCCGCCACACCTGATGAACTGGCGGGATCCTGATACTGCTGATAGATGGCATAAAACTCGGCCTTGTTGTGCAGGGCCGCAGCGACACAGGCGGGATCAAACTGGCTGCCGGCATGCTCCTCCAGATAGGCAAACGCCATCTCGAACGGCCAGGCCTGCTTGTAGGGGCGCTCGCTGGTCAGGGCATCAAAAACATCAGCCACCGTCACGATACGCGCCGCCAGCGGGATCGCCTCCCCCGCCAGCCCCAGCGGATAACCGGTACCATCAAAACGCTCATGATGGCCTGCGATGATGTTGGTCAGCATATCGGTGTGGTGAATGCCATCGAGGCCAAACTCATTGATCATCAGGCTGATCATCTCTCGCCCCTTGCTGGTGTGAACCTTCATGATCTCGAACTCTTCCGGGGTCAGCTTGCCCGGCTTGAGTAAAATGGCATCCGGCACCGCGATCTTGCCGATGTCGTGCAGCTCGGAGAAGAGGTAGACAAACTCCACCTCCTCGTCGCTCAGCCCGCAAGTCGGGGCCAGCGTCTTGGCGATCAGTCGGGAGTAGGCCGACATCCGATGCAGATGGTTGGCGGTCTCCTCATCCCGATAGCGACTGAACTCACGTGCCGTGGTCAGCGCGCCGCCGAGGGTCTGAATAGAGAAGAACTCCACCGCAATGATGGCGGACAACATCTGGGCATAGGCCGACAGCTCGCTTTGGATCGACTCATCGAAATATCCCGGCTCCATGGCATCGCAAAACAGAAAACCAAACAGCTTGCTGTTGAACAACAGCGGCTCGGTATAGCTGGAGGCATAGCCCGCCTCCAGCAGCTTGCGGCTGTGTTCCGACGCGGAACCACGCAGGGCATCGAGATTGCCAAGCACCCGGGGGTGCTTGTGCTCCGCCAGATAGCGCAAGGATGGAACATCGCTCAGCTTCACCTCATACTGCACCAGCGGCGAGGGCCCCTCGGTGCTGTGGGCGAAGGTCTTGAGCTGATCGGTATGGGGATCGTAAATCGCAATGGCCACCCGACTCAGCTTGTCAAAACGCTCGCGCAGCGTAGCGTGCAGATTCTGCATTCTTTCGCCAAATGAACTTTCCATTGCCTTCTCCACCGGATCACCATGATGGGAGTATAGGGGTACCCGTGACAGGGTTCCCAGCCACAGACCGCGAAATTGACTAATAAGTCAGCAACGCATATTACCAGTCACAAACCTGTGCAGCAGGGACTGCGCGCCAGTCAGGGCTCCACCATCAGCCGCTATTCGCACGGCCCAATCCTGCCCACTCGGAGATATTGTTAGGTTCTGCCATGCTGGCTGTATAGTTTTTGGTTAACCATTCCGGTAAAATCCGCGCCCTTAAAGAAGAGCCACCTAAGAGTGATTGAGCGATGTCCAACATAAAACAGGCCCCCAAAGTAGGATTCGTCTCCTTGGGTTGCCCCAAAAACCTGGTCGATTCAGAACGCATCCTGACCCAGCTGCGTACCGAAGGGTACGATGTGGTGCCCAGCTATGACGATGCCGAGCTGGTCGTCGTCAACACCTGCGGCTTTATCGACAGCGCGGTGCAAGAGTCGCTGGAAGCGATCGGCGAAGCGCTGGCCGAGAACGGCAAGGTGATCGTCACCGGCTGCCTTGGCGCCAAAGAGAACCAGATCCGCGAGATCCACCCCAAGGTGCTCGAGATCACCGGCCCCCACGCCTATGAAGAGGTGCTGGGTCACGTCCACAAATATGTGGAGAAGCCGCAGCACAACCCCTTCACCAGTCTGGTACCGGCCCACGGCGTCAAGCTGACCCCTCGCCACTACGCCTATCTGAAGATTTCCGAGGGGTGCAACCACCGCTGCACCTTCTGCATCATCCCCTCCATGCGCGGGGATCTGGTGAGCCGCCCCATCGGCGACGTGCTGGCAGAAGCCAAGCGCCTGAAAGAGGCGGGCGTGAAGGAGCTGCTGGTGATCTCCCAGGACACCTCCGCCTACGGCGTCGATGTGAAACACCGCACCGGTTTCTACGACGGTATGCCGGTCAAGACCAGCATGGTCGCCCTGTGCGAAGAGCTGGCCAAGCTCGATATCTGGGTACGTCTGCACTACGTCTACCCCTACCCACACGTAGATGACGTCATCCCGCTGATGCGCGATGGCAAGGTACTGCCCTACCTCGATATTCCGTTGCAGCACGCCAGCCCGCGCATCCTGAAACTGATGAAACGCCCGGGTACTGTCGAGCGCACTCTGGAGCGGATCCAGAAGTGGCGCGAAATCTGCCCGCAGATCACCCTGCGCTCCACCTTTATCGTTGGCTTCCCGGGCGAGACCGAGGAAGATTTCCAGATGCTGCTGGACTTTATCGACAAGGCGGAGCTGGATCGGGTCGGCTGCTTCAAATACAGCCCGGTCGAAGGGGCGCTGGCCAACGAGCTGCCGGACCCGGTGCCGGAAGCGATTCAGGAAGAGCGCTTCCAGCGCTTTATGGAGCTGCAACAGCAGGTCTCCATCCGCAAGCTGGCCCGCAAAGTGGGTCAGGAGATGACCGTTATCATCGACGAAGTGGACGAAGAGGGTGCCACTGGCCGCTCCTTCGCCGATGCGCCGGAGATCGACGGTCTGGTCTACCTCAACGGCGAAACCGGCCTCAAGCCGGGCGACATGGTCAAGGTGCGGATCGACGAATCCGACGAATATGACCTGTGGGCCAGCCTGATTAGCTAACCCTTGCTGACCACCGCTCAATGAAAAAGCGCCTTCGGGCGCTTTTTTATGCTTCCAGATTGCACTTCTACACCAGTAAGCCCCACTTTGCGGTACAAAACTGGCATATCCGTATGCAAGGGTGTGTAATAGTCGTTTCTGTTTGGCGACGACTCGAAATCCCATGCAACTCAAACCCCTTCTCAAGGGACGCTTTCAGCCCCACTGGCAGGCCAGTCATGATCTTATCGTGCAGGTAGTGCAATCCTGCATCACGGAGCAGCATCTGATCCCCGAGGGGGAGCCCCTGATGCGTCAGGGGGAGCTATTGCGGGATCTGGTGCTGGTACCGGGCGGCCGCATCGCCATGGGCCACACCGCCATGAATGGCCGCCGCTTTCAGCTCGGCACCCTGGAGTGCGACAACCAGCTGTTTGGCGAGATGGAGTTCTTCACCGGCTACCGCTGCCAGCTCGACATCATCGCCGAGGAGCCGCTGGAAGTGGCCCGCATCGACGGCGAGCAGCTGGAGCAGGCGCTGGTCGCCCACCCCAAGGTGGCGCTCTTCTTTGCCACCGCCATTGCCATCGACTATCAGGACACGGTGGATATCTTCACCTGCCGCATGCTCTACCCCATCAGCTACAACATCGCCCTCGACCTCTATCACAGCCACTGCCACCACAACCCGGTGAGCGGCTTTCGCAAGGGGTATCAGGAGGCGGAACGCTTCGGCACGACCGACCGGGTCTACCGGCGGGCGGTGAAAGAGCTGATGGAGAAGGGACTGGTGGAGCGCGGCGAAGAGGGATTGCAGATCCGCGATCTGGCGGGGCTCAAGGCCTTTCTGGAGCAGCCATAAGTCGCAGGCCTCAGTTGCCGACTGAGCAGCAACAAGCGGAACAGCAACAAAAAAGAGGGGCGGTTTATACCGCCCCTCTTGCTGTTTACTCCCCCGCTCAGGCGAGACAGGGCTGAGGCCGGGCCATGCGCAGCGAGGCTACCAGCATGGCGAGGATCACGGCGTAGATAAGCGGGATGGCGTACATCACCGCCTGCAAGCCGATCACCTGCTCGAACATGGCGCTGATGGCCGGGCTGAACATGGCCCCCGCGCTGCCGCTGATGAGGATGTAGGAGACGTTCTTGCTCGACGCCTGGCGCACAAACGACACCCCGTAGGCGATAAAGGCGTTGTAGAGCGCCGCGCAGACAAAGCCGTAACCATAGGTGAGGTATGGCAACTGGCTCAGGTTATCGGTGGTAACGATGAGCGCCGTCATCCCCATCGCTAGGGTGATGATCACCAGCAGGAAGGTTCGGATCGCAATGCGGGTCACGATGGCGGTGGAGACCAGTGCGCCGAGCAGGGCAGCCGTCCAGTATTGGGTGATGATGTTGCCCGCCTCCTCGAAGGGGATGCCGAACTTATTCTTCACGAACATGGGCGCCCAGGTGAGGAAGGTGTAGAGCGCCAGCATGCCTAGAAAGAGCCCCAACCCGCCGCTGATGATGCCGAGGTTCCACTCCGAGTGCTCGTTGCCTGCGCTCTCGCCACCCGCCTCGCAGCTGCGGAAGTTGGTCAGCACCGCCACCAGCATGGTCGCCAGCGCCACCACGCCCACCGCCAGATAGCTCCAGCTCCACGCCATGGCGTGAGTCAGGGTGTAGGTGGTGATAAGCGGGAAGACCACCCCGGCCACGTTGAAGGTGGCATCCTGCACCACCAGCATGGTGCTCTGCATCCGCGCCTGCCAGACGCTCACCACCAGCGTCCCTGCAATGCAGAGTCCCACCCCGCCACACAGGCCGATCACCGTCATGGCAGCCATCACCACATAGAGCGAGCCAGTCAGATGGAGCGAAGCCGCCGCCAGCGCGATCAGGCCGTAGCAGAGCAGGGTCATCCGCTTGAGCCCCACCTTCTCGATAAGGAAGAAGGCGGCAATGGTGCCCGCCAGCGCCCCGCCGTTGAGCAGGGAGAAGATGGAGGCCACCTGATTGACGTCGGCGCCGAACTTGGCGGCGATGGGGTCGATCAGCATGCCGAACTGGGTCGCAAAACCGGCCATCACAAAGTTGGCCAGGAAGCTGATGGCAGTGAGGGAGAGCTTATTGTTCATATTGGATCTCTCTTGGGGTCAGGGTGCGTGCAGGGGTGGGCGGACTGCGGCGCTTACAGCGCGGTGTGCAGCGCCAGCTCGATCATCTGGTTGAAGGAGAGTTGCCGCTCTTCGGCAGTGGTCTCTTCACCGGTCAGGCAGTGGTCGGAGACAGTCAGGATGGCGAGCGCCTCTATCCCCTGCTGATGGGCCAGCCCGTAGAGACCGGCCACCTCCATGTCGATGCCAAGCACTCCAAACTTCTCCAGCGCCGGAATGAGGTTTTCGTCCGGATCGTAATAGAGGTCGCCGGTGAAGATATTGCCCACCTTGACCGGAATCGCCTTCTCCTGCGCCTTGGTAAACGCCTTGTGCAGCAGGGCAAAGTCGGCCGAGGTCGCCATCTGGTAACCGGCGCTGCGCTTGGCATTGGTCGGGGAATCTGTGCCCGCCGCCTGCGCCAGAATGACGTCGCGCATCTGCACGTGGCGCTGGGTCGCTCCCAGACTGCCGATGCGGATGATGCGCTTGACCCCGAAGTCGTTCACCAGCTCGTGGGCGTAGAGCACCATGGAGGGGATCCCCATGCCGTGGCCCATCACCGAGATGCGCTGGCCGTTGTAATAGCCGGTGTAGCCCAGCATATTGCGCACATTGGTCACCTCGCGTGCATTGGTCAGAAAGGTCTCGGCGATATAGCGGGCCCGCAGCGGGTCCCCCGGCATAATGACGGTCTCGGCGAAATCGCCCGGGTTGGCATTGATATGAGCGGTCATGGTTGTTGTGCTCCAGTTTGACTCGTTTTATTGTTTTGATGTGGCCATCCTAGCCGCCACCCCACCTCCCCTTGCAGGACAAAAGTCCTGTTGTCCCGATCGAGATCCCAGTTCCGGTAACTTGTGTCTGCTACATCGCATACCGCATGCTTTTCGACGTTGCTTGCCAAGGCTTGCCCATCACAGCCACCCGCCATTCCCGACCTACCGGTGTAAAAAAGAGGGAGGGCAACGCCCCTCCCGCTCGATAGACCCTGCGAATGACGCTACAGGCCGACGGCATTGTTCACTCTGCCGGTTGACACGCAATGCCAGCCATGGGCTGGCTAGCTCAAATCATGCAGTGCCTTGCCCAGGGGCGGCGTGAGGCGCAGATCCGAAAAACGCACCACCAACCCCTGCCGCTCGGGGGTGCAGCACATCACCCCGATAAAGCAGCGCTCGCCTGGCGGGAACGGAGCGAGCCGCAGCAGTGGCCACACCTCACCATCGGTGGAGTATTGCAGACGCAGACAATCGGCCAGCCGGGTCAGGCGCAGCCAGAAACGGCGCGGATTGCCGCTGAAAATACCGGTGGCCCAGTCAGATCGCTGATTGGTGAGCACGCTGCCGATCATCGGTTGGGCATCGTTGTACTCTATCCCCGCTTTGAGCCAGTGCGCCTCGTCTTGCAGCAACATCAGCCCCGCCTGATCGTAGAGGGTCGTGAACTCCCCTTCGACACAGACCTGAAAGGTAAATTCCCCCTCGACCTCACAGCCATAGAGATGCCCACTGTGGCGCTCGAAACCATACCAGGTGCTGCGCCAAAAATCGGTCTGCTTGTCCGTTACCACCAGCAAGCCGTCGCTTGTTTTGTGCCATTCGGCCGGTTCATTGAGCCAGAACCATTCAAGCCCTTCCCTCATCCTCTTTTGCTCCTGTTCTCGCCATGTTTCCCGTTGTCACCGGCCCATAACACTCGGGCGCGCTCATACTATCGCTGGCCATTCGGCCACGAGCCCCAGCTGCGAGCGGCCAACCAAAGGGACTCCATTGTGTCGCCATCATGACTGGCGAGCAAGCCGTTGGGGCCAACCTTGCAACCGATAGGCGATCGGGCAAGTAAAAGGGGGCCCCTATTGCACGACGATAAGACATCTCGATATGGGCTCGAGTCGACTAACAGGTGGTCGATAGAGGGGACGCTTCAAGCCCGCCAACATCAGATGGCATATCAGGCATCACACGAAACGAAAAAGCCCAAGCAATTTAATTGCTTGGGCTTGGTATGTGGCGGAGAGACAGGGATTCGAACCCTGGGTGGCATTGCTGCCACAATTGATTTCGAGTCAATCCCGTTCGGCCACTCCGGCATCTCTCCGTGGGATGAGATTTTTACCCGAGCTGGACCGAGGATGCAATAAAAATTTCTTAGATATCAAATGGCTGAATCAGCTATCTGGGAGCAGGCTCACAATGCTTCACGCACGGCCTGCGTTGCGAGGCCACTCTTGTATGGCTCTGTATCCACCCGCTCGCACACCCGGCCATTATCCACGTCGTGATATTCCCCCATTGCCATCAGGCGCCTCTTTTTCCTGCTTGGCACTCAAATTCATGGGTGATGCCGATTTTGGCTGGTTTCCTATGTATCCCCAAATCATTGCGGGTGCGCGGCAAGCTGGTAATCATGGGCTGATTGAGGAACAATCGCGCCATCCTGGCGGCTGTATTGATGATGTTCCGCCCCGATTGAACTGATGGATCTTCTTATGCGATTGCCGAAACTCAAGCCCCTACCCTTAACGCCCGCCCTTTCCCTGCTGCTGGCAGCCATCCTGCTCTGCGCCGCGCCGGCAGAGGCCAAACGCTACCCGCTGCCACCAGCCGGGAGTCGCCTTATCGGTGAGCTGGAGGATTACATCATCCAGCAGAATGAACATCTGGAGCTGGTTGGCAAAAATACACAAATTGGATTTTTGGCGCTGCTTGAAGCAAATCCGGGTGTAGACCCCTATTTACCCAAGCCGGGCACCCGCTTGACGCTGCCCACCCAGATGCTGCTGCCTGATGTGCCTCGCGAGGGGATCGTCATCAATCTGCCCGAACTGCGCCTCTACTACTTCCCCAAAGGGAAGAACGAGGTCATCGTGCTGCCCATCGGGATTGGCGATATCGGCCGCGAAACACCCGAGATGACCACCACCGTCATCGAGAAGAATCCCAACCCGACCTGGGTTCCCGGCCCCATGGTGCGCAAATCCTGGCTGGAGCAAAAAGGGATCACCCTGCCCGCCGTGGTGCCCCCCGGCCCGGAGAATCCCCTCGGCAAGTTCGCCATGCGCCTTGGCTATGGCAAGCGCGACTACCTGATCCACGGCACCAACAAGGATTTTGGCGTTGGCCTGCGGGTAAGTGCAGGCTGCATCCGGCTGCGACCTGACGATATTGAGGCCCTGTTCAAGATTGTGCCGATCGGCACGCCGGTACGGGTCATCAATCAACCGGTCAAGGTCGCCATCGAACCGGATGGTAGGCGCTGGCTGGAGGTGCACTCCCCGCTCTCCCGCACCGAAGAGGAGCTTGAAAATGGCGCCCCGCTGGTGCTATCTCCGGCCATAGAGAGCTTTATCAGTGCACCTGACGTGATGCAGGATGAGGTGACGGCGGCGCTGGAGAGCAAAAATGGCCTGCCCCGCCCCATCAGCAGCCAACTTGTCAGTGGTTAAGTCACCAGCGCCCGAGTCGCACCGGAGTCACCTTACCTCATGAAATTCCTGCCCCTCCTGCTCCTGTTGGTCTGTCACTCCTTGTGGGCCAAGGACATTCTCTGGATGAACAATGGCGATCGTCTGACCGGCAACATCGAGGAGGTGACCAAACAGTCGGTGCGCATCGCCCTTCCCTACAGCGGCGCAGTCACCGTCCAGCGAGAGGCCATCAAACGCTGGCGTATCGATAAAGAGGACAAACCCAAGGCGACGGCAAAGGGTGGGCTCAAGCTGTTCGAGGATGACCAGGATGAACGCAACGCCTGGCTCTGGACCGGCAGCGGCGATCTCAATGTCAAACTCAAACAGAATGACAAGCAGACCAACAACGTCAACCTCAAGTGGAAAAGCGAGCTGGCCAATCTGGACTGGCGTTACAGCTTCTCCGGTGAATACACCTATGAGACCGCTGACAACGTCACCGACAGCCATGATTATCAGCTCAACCCTACGCTGGACTACTTCTTCAACCAGCAGTGGTTCTTGCGTACCTCACTCGATGCCGAATATGACATGCTGGATAAAGATCGCTATCTCTACATGGACTATGGCTCGGGGCCTGGCTATCGCTTTTGGAACGACAAGCGCCGCCGACTGGAGCTGATGGCCCAAGGGGGGCTAAGTCGGCTCTACTTCCGTGAAGATAGCAAGATCACCGGCGTTTTTCTGGGTGAACGGGTCATAGACTACCCCTTCGCTGGCCTGAACTGGGATTATCGCCAACCTTTCTCCCTCTGGCAGGAGAAAATGGAACTGTTCAGCCAGGGGCGCTATCTGAAATATCTGGCACAACCCTCCCCCTATGTCACCCGTAATCAGGACCTGAAAGGCAGCATAGGGTTGCGCTACTACTTCAATGACCATCTGCGCCTCTCCTGGTCGAGTGAGCTGAATTGGGAAGATGCTGACATCCTTGTCGATACAGGCAGCCCGGAACCCCGCGAGAGCGAATTAAGACACCTGCTCAGCCTTGGCGTCAGTTTCTAGCCCCGGATCCCCAACACGCAAAGAGGAGCCAATTCGGCTCCTCTTTGCTTTAGGCAGACAGGCTCGCTAGATCAGCCCCCAGGCGGCAATCTGGTAGATCCATACCATCGCCAGCAGGGTGCCGACCAACCCCATGATGACGCCGATGCGCACCATCTGGTGACTCTCCACCAGACCGGTGGCGTGGGCCAGCGCATTGGGCGGGGTACTGATGGGCAGCGACATCCCGAGCGAAACCGAAATGGTGACCGCCAGGATCAAGGTGTGGCTGCCGCCCCACTCGGCCAGCTCCGGCATGCTGACCGCCAGTGCCGCCACCAGTGGCAGCAACAGATTGGCGGTTGCGGTGTTGGACATGAAGTTGGCCATCACCACTGCCAGCAGACAGGCACCAATCAGCACCGCCAGCGTGGAGTATTCGTGGAACGGAATGTGGGTGATGAGCCGCTCGGCCAACCCGGAGTCCTCCAGCGCCAGCCCCAGCGCGATACCACCCGAGACCAGCCAGAGCACATCGAGGGAGATCTTGTGCAGATCGTCCTTGGTGATGATGCCGGTGGTCAGGAACACTGCCACCGGGATCATGGCGACCACGTAGGAGCTCATGCCGTGCAGATCCCCCAGCAGCCAGAGTACTATGGTGGTGATAAAGGTGAGGTAGACCACCCAGGCGCGGGGGGTCTGCATAAAGCGCCCCTCAATCTTGAGATCCATCCGCTTGAGGGAACTCGGGAAGAAGCGCCCCAGCAGGAACCAGCCAAGCAGCAACAGCAACACCACAAAGGGCACCGCAAATCCCATCCACTGACCGAACGAGATGGCATGCTCGCCGGTCAGGTATTTGAGGGCCACTGCGTTGGGCGGAGTACCGATGGGAGTGCCGATCCCGCCGAGGTTGGCCGCCAGCGGAATGGCCAGCACAAAGCCGATTTTGGCCGGGTCCTTGTCGGGAAATGCCGCCAGCACAGGGGTAAGGATGGCCAGCATCATGGCGGTGGTGGCGGTATTGCTCATAAACATGGAGAAGGTGGCGGTGATCAACATCAGCCCCAGCATGACGATCCGGGGATCCTGACCGAACGGGCGCAGCAGCACCCGCGCCAGATTGACGTCCAGATGGTACTTGGTCGCCGCAATGGCGAGGAAAAAACCACCGAGAAACAGCATGATAACCGGCGAGGCAAAGGTCGCCATCACCTCGGTGGACTTGAGCAGCTCACCAAACCCCGGTTCAGCCTTGTCGGCAGTCATGAACCAGAGCCCCTTGTCGGAGAGCAGCAGCAGCTCAAGCACGATAATCAGCACCGAGGTAGCAAAGATAGGGATGGGCTCCAGGATCCAGCAGAGGGCGGCCAGCACGAAAATGGCCACGACCCGCTGCTCGATGACGGTGATCCCCTCCAGCGGGATCCAGTGGGTCGGGATCAGCAGGATGGTGAGGCTCAGCAGCAGTGGCAGAATAATCTTGTTATTGATGGGCACTATTGTCTCCAGGATCGGGAGTAAGAAGCCAATAGTGGCATAACATGCTATCGCCTCACGCGGCCAACTCGCCAAAATGAGAGCTGGCTAACTGCACGGCGCACCGTTTTGTGAGTCATATCAAGCTGGGGTCGGCGCGCTATGGCTGACGCCTCAACCCTTGCAACAAACAGGCAAAAAAACGGGCCCGCTGTTCGTTGCACACGACAGCGGGCCCGTTTCACCATTCATGCCGATGAGAGAGCTCAGAAGTAGATGCGGGTCACCGACTCGATGACGCAACCCGGGCGGCGGATCCCTTCAATCTCGACCTTGATCTCTTTGAGCAACTCCAGCCCACCCTTGATGGGGGTGACCCGGGCCAGCTTGGTGCGGGCGCGGATGTTGCTGTCCACCTTGATGGGGTACGGGAAACGTACCTGATCCAGCCCAAAGTTCACCACCATGCGGGCGGTCGGGAACTCGGGGGTGGCCTCATCGACCGAGCCGGTCAGCTGCGGCAGCAGCGCCAGGGTCAGGAAGCCGTGGGCGATGGTGGTCTTGAAAGGCGACTCGGCGGCCGCGCGCTCCGGATCGGTGTGGATCCACTGATGATCCCCGGTCACGGCAGCAAACTGATCGATCATCTGCTGGCTGACGTGCAGCCACTCGCCCACATGGGTCTCTTCACCAATGCGAGCCTGCAGGGCGGCATAGAGCTCGGCAGCCTCGGCTCCCAGCTCCACAGCGGGTTCCTGAGCCACGGCAGGCTGACCGTTGGCCACCCGTGCCACGGTTGCTGCATCCTGTTGCTGCTCGCTCTGGGTCTCGGTTTGCAAGTCCAGTACACGACCCAGCAAAGGGTGAAGATGTGCCTTTTGCTGAAACTCACGCCAGTAGTCGCGGATCGCCGGTGAGAGCCAATCCTTGAGCTCAAAGGGGTGCTGCGCCAAAATTTCGCGCTTGCGCTTCAGAAAATCGACAACTTTCATGTTCCGATCCCTATGTGATTCATTGCCTGTAAAGAGGTCTAACCAGTCCTATTTTATTAAAGTTTCAGCTGTAAGTGCAAAAAAATCTCGGCGTACACCTGTACCAAGGCGGAAGTAACTACTTACACCATGTAAACCAGCACGATCTGCCAATGAGGAAATCGATTGCCAAAGATGCCGCCAGCAGGGGAAATTCGCGGGGCTCATCATGAAAAAAGGCCCTCATCGGGCCTTGTGGTGGGGACTCAGCGCGCGCTCGACCAGCCGCGACGCAATCCCTCTTCATCCAGAAAGGACCAGGCGAGGATCCGGCTCACCTTGTTGCCCTGCGCCATGTCGATCACCCGTACCTGACGCGCCCCCACCCGGCTCAACGCCTTTTTCGCCCCCGGCAGGTTCTCTTTTTTCGACACCAGCGAGCTGAACCAGAGGCACTGAGTGGCAAACTCCTTGCTCTGGGCAATCATGTTGGCCAGAAACGCCGCCTCGCCCCCTTCGCACCAGAGCTCGGCCTTCTGGCCGCCAAAATTAAGCACAGGAGCGCCTGTCACCTCCTTGCCCAGATTGCGCAGCTTGCGCTCCGTCCCCTTGCTCGCCTCTTCCAGCGACGCGTGGAACGGCGGATTGCACAGCGTCAGGGCAAAGCGCTCCTTTGGCCCTATGATGCCGCGAAACACATGGTTGGGGTTGCCCTGCAGGCGACACTCAATCTGGTTGCCGAGTCCGTTGCTCTTGGCCAGCAGGGTGGCCGCCTTGACCGAGACCGGATCGATATCCGATCCCACAAAACGCCAGCCATATTCGCGGGCCCCCAGCAACGGATAGATGCAGTTTGCCCCCACCCCGATATCCAGCACCCTCACCCCCTTGCCGGTAGGGAGCTGGCCTGCGCTCTCGGCCAACAGATCGGCCGCCCAGTGCAGGTAGTCCACCCGTCCCGGGATAGGCGGGCAGAGGTAACCGGTAGGCAAGTCCCAATGGGCAATCCCGTAGTGATGGGCCAGCAGGGCGCGATTGAGGGACTTCACTGCATCGGGATTGGCAAAATCGATGGTGCGGGTACCGTAGTCATTGATAAATACGTGGACGGCCAACTCGGGAGTTCGCAGGCAGAGCGCCTCAAAGTCGTAACCCGCCTCATGGCGATTACGGGAGTGAAGTCCGGATTTACGGTCGCCCGACTTGGGGCCACCAGCTGATGGGATGCGGGGTTTCATGCTGAGCCTGCCGAAGAAAACGGGCCCACACTATAGTGATTTGACTCGGGAAAGTCTAAACGAGGGCAATAAAAAACCGGGCTATCGAGCCCGGTTCAAGTGAGGTTGGAAAAACAGTCCGTACTGCGAGCCGTTTGTCCAGCCTGACTCAGATATCGATCCGGCGAGCTTGCCAGAACTTGCTGCGCCAGTATTGGCTGTCCAGCTTGGAGCGGGTCACACCGGCTCGAGTCGAGGCGTGAATGAATTCGCCATTCCCGACATAGATACCAACGTGGTTGAGACGACGATTGATTTTGAAGAAGACCAGATCACCTTCGACCAGATCCTGCTTGGAAACGCGCGTCCCTTCGTGAACTTGAGAGCGGGTATCGCGGGGAAGTTCAATACCGACCGCATTGCGAAACACTTCACGGGCGAAGGCGGAACAATCGATACCACGTTCGGTTGTACCACCGTAGCGGTAAGGGGTACCGCGCCACTCTTTGTATACTGTCAGGATTTCATTCACATCGGGTGTCTGCGAAGCTTCCGGTTCAATAACGGGTTCCATCATGGAAACTTCGATCTTGCTCGCGACCTCGGGTTGGGGTGCCGAAGCACAACCCGCCATTCCGAGCGCGACCAGCAGTAGCATCAGGTAGCGCAATCCTTTATCCCCGCAAAATAGTAAATCTTGTTAAAATACGGCCCCAAAGGGCAATTTATAAGGCAACAGCACCCGACTATATCCAAGAATTCTATCGAGGCAAGTGAAAATCCCTATCAAGCTCACATTTTTGCAAGGAAATGCACGATTTTTCATAATTAATGTGATCATGCCCAAACAATATACAATCGCAAAAAGGACCTTTGGCCTCATAGATAACTGGCTTTTATCCCTGCTTCAGCACCTTTTTAAAGTGAAAAATCATGATCGAAACCGATCTTTTTTTGTTAAAACCAGCCAGGGTATGCCAGGCACTGCTTGCTCAATTGCCTGAATGGCTGTCAACCGATGAGCTGCATATCTGGCAAACCATGACCCATCCTGAACGGCGTCAGGAATATCTGGTGAGCCGCGCCCTGCTGCGCCAGCTGTTGTCCGAGAGGCTGCAACGCCCTGCCGCCAGCCTGCAATTTTGCAACGGCCCCCACGGCAAGCCCCAACTGCATGATGATGCTTGGCAGTTCAATCTAAGCCACAGTGGCAGCTGGCTGGTGTTGGCGCTCTGCCCGCAGGGGCAGCTTGGGGTGGATATCGAACTGGGCAAACGGCGGCATCACCCCCTCCCCCTGGCCCGCCGGTTTTATGCACAGAGTGAATATGAGTGGCTCTGCGCGCTGCCTGCTCCAGAGCAGGAGAGTGCCTTCTACCGGCTCTGGTCACGCAAGGAAGCGGTACTGAAAGCCCACGGTGGCGGCATAGCGGCGGGACTGGAGAAGGTGCGGTTTCTCCCGGAGGAAGGGTGGCGACTCGACAACCGGCTCGATGACACCCCTTATCAGGTACAGGATTGGCCCTTTGCCAGCGGCTGGCTCAGTCTCGCGGCGGCAACCCCCGTGACCTTTTACCGGCTTGATGAGCGCTTGAATTGCCAGTCACTCAACCCCATGTTACTCAACACCCTTTCTGAAGAGTCCAACTCATGATCGTCGACATTACTCCCCAGAATTTTCACGCTGAACTGATCGATGCCTCCATGAAGAAGCCGGTCGTCATCTATTTCCATGCTCCGCAGATGCCGGAGTGTCACGGGATGACACCGCTGATCGAATCACTGGTTGGGCCCGCTAATGAGCAGGTCACCCTGGCCAAGGTGGATATGAACGATCCCCAGTTGCAACCGCTCGCCAGCCAGCTCGGCCTGCGCGCCCTACCCGCATTGGTGCTGTTCCATCAGGGTCGCCCTGACGAACAGGGGATCATCGAAGGGCCGCAGGATGAAGCCACCCTGCGCCAGTATTTCGCCGCCTTCACCCCCAAAGAAGAGGAAGAGTTGCTGGCCAAGGGGCAACAGGCACTGGCTGACGAGCAGCCCAGCATCGCCTATGCCCATCTGACCAAGGCACACCAGCTGGCCCCTGAACGTCACGACATCAGCCTGTGGCTCATTCAGGCCGCGCTCGACCTCAACCTGCTGGATGAAGCGCAGGAGCGCCTCGGCACCATCCCGATGGTGGCACAGGAAAGTCACTTCCATACCCTGAGCTCACGACTGGCGCTGGCCCTGCAAGCGGCAGACAGCCCGGAACTGCGCGCGCTGGAAGCCCGTCATGCAGAACAGCCTGATGATTTTGGTCTGGCACAAGAACTTGCTGTGCAATACAACCAGGCCGGCCGTCAGGAAGAGGCATTGGAACTGCTGCTGGCGATCCTCAAACGGGACTTGGCATTCGGCGAAGCCAGAAAGACCTATCTCGATATTCTCGCCACTATGGGTAACACACCACAGGCGCAGAGCTACCGTCGCAAACTCTATAGTCTGCTCTACTGATCGGAATCGAACTGGCTGGTAATGATGGGGGAGTGCCGGGAGACCGGCATGACCTCATGGGTCAAGTACGAAGAAGGTACTGTGGGAATAAGGTGCTGTGGGAATAGTGGAGATACGGTGAATTTAAGGCAAAAAAAAATGGCGCAAAACTGCGCCATTTTTTTCGCATGGATTACTTCTTGTAGGAAGTAGCCATGTTGTCGATGCGCTGGTTAGCACGCATAGCTTCTTGCTTGGCTTCGGCAACATCAGCAGCGATTTTGGACTGATCAGCACGAACTGCGCTAACATCTTGAGCCAGTTGGTCAACTTTGTTAGACAGATTCTGAACGGAAGTTTCCAGTTCGCTGGTGTTTGCACAACCGCCCAGCAGAGCGGACAGACCAACAACACCTACCAACAACAATTTTTTCATTTTTAAAGCTCCCTTGAACTCGCCAGACGTTTAGCAAGCGGCGTGATTATGGCACAAAAAAATCCTACTTTGCATAGTCCCCACCACAGATAAATGCATTAAAACCCTCATTTTTTTTTGAATGAACAGTTTTTGTCCAGATTCGTCTAAAAAATGAGTGTCGTGTGGTGGGGGCACGGACAAAGGTTAACCAAATTTTTGCCTTATTACAATTTCGTATGAGGCTCAGGCTGTACGTTCTGACAACAATTGACGATATTGCACCAGATCCTCGATGGTCAGCACCGGCATTTGGTGCTTGCGACCGAACGCAACCAGGTCTGGCAGACGCGCCATCGAGCCATCTTCTTTGGTCAATTCACACAACACACCAAACGGTTTGAGGCCAGCCAGCTGCATCAGATCGACCGTCGCTTCGGTATGACCACGGCGGGTAAGCACCCCACCGGTTCGCGCCCGCAGCGGGAAAACATGACCCGGGCGATGCAGATCACCCGGTTTGGCGCCGTCAGCGATAGCCGCGCGGATGGTGGTGATGCGATCAGCCGCCGAGACACCGGTCGTGACCCCCTGCGCCGCTTCGATGGTCACGGTAAAGGCGGTCTGGTAGTGGCTGGAGTTGGCCTCCACCATCATCGGCAGTTCGAGCTGGCGAACCCGCTCGTCGGGCAGGCAGAGGCAGACGATGCCGGAGCACTCGCGGATCATCATCGCCATCTGTTCATTGGTCATGGATTCGGCGGCGAAAATGAGGTCGCCCTCGTTCTCCCGATCTTCATCGTCGGCCACCAGCACGCCGCCTCCGGCACGCAAGGCAGACAGAGCCGCTTCGACACGGGCAACGGGATCACCGAATTCACTGAGTAGAGACTGATTCATGGTAAAACTCCTAAACAAGACAAGGACCAGAATCAGGGCATGGAAAGGCAGACAGAGACGGGCATGCAGCGGCCAGCCCACAAGGGCCAACACGGCAAGGTCTGTCTTATCCTCTTTCATCCGGACTATGACCGTCGGCTCCGGCATCTCACCGGATCTGCTGACCCCGACCCGGCAATCAGCCAAGTCGGGCGCTCGCGGGCTCCCCGAGTCAATCGGGATACCGCCGGTGGGGAATTGCACCCCGCCCTGAGAATAAGCGCAGACAGCCTAAAGAAAAACGGTTGCAGATACCAGCCAAAATCCCCCGCAGGCTGAAAAGCGTTTCAACATTGCGCCCGGGATCCCGCTCTGCGGCCCGCTCGCCAGCACGAAAGACCATGACTGGCGAATTTCTTTATGGCGCGGATCGGTTTATGGCATAGTTCCCGAAACAAAAAAACAGGGCCCGAAAAGAGAGCCTGAACAACGCTGCCGGCGCAGACAGCAGCGCCAACACCACAAACGGAAAATGACAGAGATGGAAAAGAAAATACTGCTCACGGATTGCCCGGATGCCAAAGGGCTCATCGCCAAGATCACCAACATCTGCTACAAGCACCAGCTCAACATCATCAAGAACGATGAGTTTGTGGATCACGAGAATGGCCGCTTCTTCATGCGTACCGAGCTGGAGGGACGCTTCAACGACGAGACCCTGCTGGCCGACCTCGATGATGCCCTGCCCACCGGTGCCCAGCGCCGTCTGGTCAAGGCGGGCAAGAAGCGCATCGTCATCCTGGTGACCAAAGAGACCCACTGCCTCGGCGATATTCTGATGAAGAACTACGCGGGCGCGCTGGATATGGATATCGTCGCGGTGATCGGCAACTACGACACCCTGGCCGAGCTCACCGGCAAGTTCGATATCCCGTTCCACACCGTCAGTCACGAGGGTCTGAGCCGGACAGAGCATGAGGAGCAGGTTCGCGCCATCATCGACAGCTATGAGCCTGACTATGTGATCCTGGCCAAGTACATGCGGGTGCTGACCCCGAGCTTCGTCGAGGCCTACCCGCGCAAGATCCTCAACATCCATCACTCCTTCCTACCCGCCTTCATCGGTGCCCGCCCCTACCGGCAGGCGTTTGATCGCGGCGTCAAGCTGATCGGCGCCACCGCCCACTTCGTGACCGACGATCTGGATGAAGGCCCCATCGTCGAACAGGACGTGATCCACGTCGGTCATGCCTTCAGTGCGGACGACATGGCCAAGGCGGGTCGGGATGTGGAGAAATCGGTGCTGAGCCGCGCGCTGGAGCTGGTACTGAACGAGCGGGTGTTCGTCTACGGCAACAAGACGGTGGTCTTCAAGTAATTCGCCCACACGGCCCATATGCAAACGCCAGAAACAACAACGGCTCCCGCGGGAGCCGTTGTTGTTTCTGCGCCGAGTGTCAGAGCGGCAGATCGTTTACCGTCACCGCGCCCTTCTCCAGCTTCAGCTCGGAGGTCAGCGCTTGCTTGTCGGCCTTCAGATAACCCATCTGGGTCAGCTGATCGAGCATGGGGGCCAGTTGCGGCACCGCCTTGCCCAGCTTGTCGCTGAGGCTGGCATGCAGCACGCCGGAGAGGGCCTGCATTCCCGCGTCGCTGTTGAACAGCTGCTCCAGCGAAGTGGAGGCCAGCTTCACGTCCCCCTTCATGGTCACCGCCTCACCGTTGAGCTTGGCGCTGAGATCGGCCAGTTCAAGGGTCGCGCCACGTTTGAGCATCTTGTCCAGCGCCTGCTGGATAGCGGCATCTTCAACTCCCTTGCCACCGGCGGCCTGCAGCCCCTGATACCCTTCCAGATCCAGACCGTTGAGGTTGAGCGCCAACTTGCTGTCGGTCACCGCCAGGGTGTCAGTCTCGTTCTCCAGATCCAGCTTGGCAATTTTCATCTGATAGCTGCTGGAGAGGGTCTGGGCATCATCACCGGTCAGCTGAGTCTCGGTAGTCATCCCCTGCAGGGCAACCTTGACGCTGTCAGGCAGTTGTACCGTGAGGGCCGAGAGGGTCATCTCGCTCTGGGGCGAGAGGAGCACACCGCTGATCTCGGCAATGTCGGCACTCCCTTTCAGATCGGCAAGCACCAAGTCCATCTTGCTCTGCTCTTCATGGACCGTCATCCCCTGCCAGGTCATGGTGAGGTGACCATTCCCCTCCAGATTGCCGTGGAACTCGCCGCTCAGGGGCAGGAAGCTGAACTCGTCCAGCCCCTGTTTTACCTTGAATTCATTGGCCCAGAAACGGCTGCTGTTACCCTGGGTCCAGAGACTGGTGACCGACTCCAGACCGAGTTCCCACTGCTCCATGCCCAGTGCGGTGAAAACCGGCGCTAGCGTGCCATTATGGGTATCGAGCAGGAGGTGGCTCTTGATGTAGAGCGGCAGGATCTGGCTCTTGACCACCAGTTGCAACTCGATGGACTGACTGCCCTCCAGCTCGCTGTCAATGGCAGCCAGCTCCTCCGGCGTCACCACGACCTTCAGGACCCCGTCACGGGTGAAGAGGCTGCTGCTACTCGGCTGCCACTGCATATCGATACCGGTCTCTTGCTCTACCTTGGCGATCTGCTCCGCCATGATGTTGTCGAAGCTGTTGCCCGTGTACCAACACGCAGCCAGACCACCACCTACCAGTGCCGCACCCACGGCGAGGGCCACTATCTTTTTCATATATCCATGTGTCTCCAGGGAGTTGTCACTGCACTCTACGGGGCGGACTCGGGGCTAGGCAAGTCCAATCAGATGGCGAGTCCACTTTCTTGCGGCTCGCCACAACATCACAGCAAGGGGCTGAAGAGATAGAAGATGTTCTCCATCGCCTTCTTGTACCAGGGGCGGGCCTGCCATTGGGCCAGGGTCATCGGGGTGGCTTCCGCCATATAGCCCTGTACCAGCCGGGTCATCTGGGCCACGAACGAGGGGTTATCCACCAGCAGGGTCACCTCGAAGTTGAGCCAGAGGCTGCGCCGATCCAGATTGACCGTCCCCACCAGCGCGAAGTCATCATCCACCAGCACGCTCTTGGTATGGAGCAGACCGGCATCGTAGCGGTAGATCTCCACCCCGGCCGCCAGCAGCTCCTCCATAAAGGCGTTGCAGGCGTAATTGGCCATGATGGAGTCGTTGCGTGCCGGCAACACCAGCTGCACCTGCACCCCGCGCGCCGCCGCCGAACTGAGTGCGGCCGCCAGCGGATCGTCGGGCACAAAGTAAGGGGTCGTCAGCACCAGATGGCTGCGCGCCTGATAGATGGCCAGCAGCAGGCTCTGCTGGATGCAGTCGCCGCCGACGAAGGGGCCGGACGGGATCAGCTGGGCGCGGTAGTTGGTCTGGGGCCAGGCTTCCGGCTCATGCTGCAGACTGTCGAGCAGCCGCTCGCCGGTCTCCATCTCCCAGTCCCAGACAAAGATCGACCACATCAGCGGCACCATGGGCCCCTGCACCCGGATCATGATGTCGACCCACTGGCCGACCCCGGCATCCTGCTTGAAAAAACGGGGATCCACCATGTTCATGGAGCCGGTATAGCCGACCTTGTCATCGATCACCACCAACTTGCGGTGCATTCGCAAATCCTGCCGCTGGAACGGAATGCGCCAGGCGCCGACCGGCAGCACCTCCACCAGCTTGACCCCCGCCTTGCGCAGCTTTTTCGGCCACCCGGAGCGGAAGAAGTGCTTGCTGCCCACCGAATCGAGCAACAAACGACAATCCACGCCGCACAGCGCGACTTCCATCAGTGCTTCACACACCTCGTCGGCATCACCGCCGGGGTGCCAGATATAGAACTCCAGATAGCATGAGAGCGTCGAGCGGCGAATATCCTGAGCAATCTCATGCAGGATCTGGTCGGGTTGGCTGAGCAGAGTCATCCGGTTACCGGAGAGCATGGGCATGGCCAACCGCCCCTGGATCAGATCGTGCAATGGTTGGGCCTTTTCCCCCACCTCGCAGCAATGCTGGGGGAAAAGGCGGGCCAACTGACGAATCCAGATAGCGTAAGGGCGATACATGGCCTGTGCCCGCTCGGCGCGGCGGCGCCCCAACTTGATTTCACCAAACAGCAAGTAAAAGCCGACGCCGGCAAACGGAATGGCGTAGATCAGCGCCAGCCAGGCCAGCGACACCCCGATGGGGCGGCGTTTCATCACTACCCGAAACGACACACCCGCGACGATAACGGTATGAAAAAGCAGTAGCAGCCAGCCCAGAAAGCGGGAGAACAGCAGGTGGAGATCATGTTCCAGACCGTTTAGCAACGGTAACTCCTTTTCATCAACAAACAGTGGTCGGCAGATCCTGCCAGTCAGGAATGGTATGCTGTAAGGCAAATCCATTCTATCAGGTTGCCCCCATGATTCTGCAATCCATGCTGCTCAGCCTGGCCATGCTAGGTCAAGGCTCATATGACATCAATGAGCAGCAGATCAATCAGTACCTGCAATCCCAGGTGCAAGTCGACAAACAGCTGGAGCTGCCCGGCATCATAAAGGCCCATGTGAAGCTGGAGCAGAGCGATGTCCAGATTGGCCGTCAACAGCCAGACACCGCCCGAGTCTATGGCAAGGGCAAGCTCAAGATCGCCCTGCCCGACAATACCGAATATGACGCCCGCCTGCAGATGACCTATGAGGCAAGACCCCGCTATGACAAGAGCCAGAGCGCGCTGTTTCTCGACAACATGAAACTGGTGGAGTACAAGCTGGAACCGGAGGCGGCAGAGAGAAAGTTCGGCATGATGCTCGCTATGCTGCTGCAGAGCATGGAGAAGCGTCTTGAGAGCAAACCGGTTTACCGACTGGATGACAAGGATCCGCAACAAGCCTGGCTGAAAGAAAACCTGCTGGGGCTGGAGCTGTCACCGGGCAAAATCCACCTGCTGACCAGACCCCGCTAGCCCGCTCAATTCAGGAGGGGCTGGCTGGTATCCCGTACCAGCAGCTCCACCTGATAACCCTGCTGCTGCTGTTGCTCATAAAGGGAGAAGAGTGACCCGCTCAATTGGTTGAGGGAGATATCGGCAAAACCGGCCTTGAGATAGAAGGGTTTCTCGAAAGGCAGTACCTGACAGACTACCGGTTTGTCCTCCAGACCGTGACAGGCGTGCTGCAACAGCCGTGAACCCAATCCCAGCGACTGGTAGTGAGGCAACAGACGAAAGCCGCACAGATGATAAAACTCCTCCTCGTCCCGCAACCGAACCGCCCCCACCAGCCAGTGAGCATCACGTACGACAAAGACCCGCTCTGCCAGATCCGGCACATAGTGGGAAAAAGTCGTCTCGTAATAATCCTTGATGAGAGAGAGATCGGCGTCACAGTACTCCTCGAAGATGAGTTCCATCGCCAGCATTCCTGACACAAAAAATTCCTTTATAATCAGTAGATAAGATAGATTGAAACTAACTAGCCAGACCAGCTTACACCAGCAAGATAGCATGCCTTTTATTAACAAAAAAGCGAGCATGCTGGAGCACTTCCCTAAGACGCTTATGACCATTAGCTACCGGAAAATTCCACCTTTTGGCGCCTCTCCTGGCCATACTCCGGCATCCCCCCGTCCCTCGGTCAAATCCCCCCTCCACTTCACAACTCCCTGTTTGTACGCTTGTTCTGCACTCGCCATGGTGCTTTACTCAACATGATGATCCAGGGAAGGAGTGTGACGGTTGAAAGCATGGATGCTGGCAGGCCAGATGGTGTTGATCCCCTTGAGTGGATGGAGCCAGACGCCCCCTCCCGCGGAGGTGGTCTTCCTGACCGCAGCCCCCTCTCCCTTGCGCCCGGTCAATCATGCTGCGCCCGCCCCACAACCCGAAACCACTCAAACAGCGGCAACCGCCGCTGGCGGCAAGAAGCAGATCCAGGTCTATAAATCGGTGCAGCAAAACGGGGTAGTACGTTACTCCGATATGGCGCCCGAACAGGGCCATTACGAACTGCTGCTGTTCAACGACTGCTTCGCCTGCGACCCCAAATCCAGCGTCAACTGGCAGACCACAGGACTGTTTCTCTATGACTATGCCAGCACCATCAAGGCAGCAGCAAAGACCTATCAGGTTGAGCCTGCGCTGATCCGAGCGCTCATTCACGCCGAATCGGCTTTCAATCCACTGGCGGTCTCCCGCAAGGGGGCGATGGGGCTGACCCAGCTAATGCCTGCCACGGCGCGGGAGCTGGGGGTCGGCAATGCCCTGCTGGCGGAGCAGAATATCTTCGGCGGGGTGAAATACCTAGCGGGACTGCTCAAGCAGTATGACGGCAACATTGCGCTGGCGACCGCGGCCTACAACGCCGGGGCGGGCGCCGTACAAAAACATGGCGGCATCCCACCCTATGCGGAAACGCGCGCTTATGTGGAGCGCGTCCAGTTGCTCCATCAGCGCTACAAAGAGATGCTGCAGGCCAAGGGACTCTGACGTTTGGCTTGGTGAGTTCTCTTATCTCACTCCTCCAGAAACAAAAAACACGCCCTCAGGCGTGTCGATACCACACTTTGTTTCGCAAATGATTACTTCTGCTCCGTCGCCACCAGGCGATAAGCCAGCGCACCCAGAATGGCACCGACAATCGGGGCAACCCAGAACAACCACAGCTGGCTGACCGCCCAGTCACCGACAAACAGCGCAACGCCGGTACTGCGGGCCGGGTTGACCGAGGTATTGGTCACCGGAATGCTCACCAGATGGATCAGGGTCAGGCACAGGCCGATGGCAACCGGAGCAAGCACAGCTGGCGCACGGCTGTCGGTAGCGCCCATGATGACGAACAGGAAGAAGCCGGTCATCACAGCTTCGCACACCAGTGCCGCCATCATGCTGTAGCCGCCCGGAGAGTGCTCACCGTAGCCGTTGGAGGCAAAGCCGGCGGAGAGATCAAAACCGGCCTGACCGCTGGCAATCACGTAAAGCACGGCAGCGGCGGCAATGCCACCCAGCACTTGCGCCACGATATAAGGCAGTACACCGGATGCCGGAAAACGACCACCCGCCCACAGACCGATGGTGACGGCCGGGTTGAGATGGCAACCGGAGATATGGCCGATGGCATAGGCCATGGTCAGCACGGTCAGGCCGAATGCCAGCGATACGCCCAAGAGGCCGATCCCCACATGGGGGAAGGCTGCAGCCAGCACGGCACTGCCACAACCTCCCAATACCAGCCAGAAGGTTCCCAAAAACTCTGCTGCAACAGGTTTCACTGTATGTCTCCCGATAAGATGAGATAAAAAGGCCCGCAAAGGGGCCATGCGTTAACACGCGCAGCATTATGGGAGCAGCAATAGCCGATGCGAACCCGGTTACCAGTCGCCAGAAAACGTGACTCAAGTCACAATTGGTTGATTAATAGAGATATTTATCAGTAGCAAGCCACACAGAGGCTGTTGCCAACAAGGAGCCTCATGCGACAACTTATGACTCCAAAGGCCTGTTCTGTCTATTTGTTGATCAACAATTCAGGGCCACACCAGCGGATCACTTGATCGGCGAAAAACGGCTGACCACCTGACCCTGATGCTCAATCCACTCCATGAACATGGCGACTGGACGGGCATAGACGGCGCCATCCTGTTCCGACTGATAGATCACCAGCTGCTCGCCTGTCTCGGTATGGCTGGCCAGGGTCAGCACCTGATAGTAGCCCCCCTTGAAGTGACGATAGCGACCGGGTGTGGGTGCATGCATGGGATACCTCTGCAGATAGAACAGGACGGGAAAGGGGAAATATGCGCTGGCCAGTGCCAGTTGTATCAGCTTTTTCTCGTCGGAAATGACGATGAAGAGGCTTTTTTACACAAGCCAATCGTGCCAGAGAGCGTGAAGATTTCAACACAGTAGAGTAGCTTTGTTAATCACTCCCCCATCTTTCACTGGTGAACCTTGCCAAGCACAAACGATCGTGCTGAATTTAACCTTTTAATAACTCTGTTTTGGGGCTAAAAATCAGGAATATCTACTAAAAAGAAGATTGTTCTAGCATTCAATTCTGTGAAGAATAGGGGAAAAGATATTTGATACTAAAAACCGCCTTTTTCGCCAACGCGTCCCCATGGGGAAGGAATCACAGTCACCATGTTCACTATCGACAAGTCGCACAAGCTCGACGATGTCTGCTATGACATCCGCGGCCCGGTGCATAAAGAAGCTCGCCGTCTCGAAGACGAAGGCCACCGCATCATCAAGCTCAACATCGGCAACCCGGCCCCGTTCGGCTTCGAGGCGCCGGAAGAGATCATCAAGGATGTGATCCTCAACATGCCCCAGAGCCAGGGCTACTGCGACTCCAAGGGGCTCTTCTCCGCCCGCAAGGCGGTGATGCAGTACTACCAGCAAAAAGGGATGCGCAAGGTCGACATCGACGACATCTACATCGGCAACGGCGCCAGCGAGCTCATCGTGATGGCGATGCAGGCGCTGCTCAACAACGGCGACGAGATGCTGGTGCCCTCCCCTGACTACCCGCTCTGGACCGCGGCAGTGACCCTCTCCGGCGGCCATGCGGTGCACTACCGCTGCGACGAAGGGGCCGACTGGTATCCGGATCTCGACGACATCCGCGCCCGTATCACCCCGCGCACCCGCGGCCTGGTGCTGATCAACCCCAACAACCCGACCGGCGCCGTCTACGGCAGCGAGTTTTTGCTGGAGGTGATCGAGATCGCCCGCCAGCACAACCTCATCATCTTCGCCGACGAGATTTACGACAAGATCCTCTACGACGACATCTCCCACACCAGCGTCTGCACCCTGTGCGACGATGTGATGGTGGTGACCTTCAACGGCCTCTCCAAGGCCTACCGCGCCTGCGGCTTCCGCCAGGGCTGGATGGTCATTACCGGACCCAAGGGGCGTGCTAAAGGCTATATCGAAGGGCTTGAAATGCTGGCCTCCATGCGGCTGTGTGCCAACGTGCCGATGCAGCACGCCATCCAGACCGCCCTTGGCGGCTACCAGAGCATCAACGAGCTGATCCTGCCGGGCGGGCGCCTGCGCAAGCAGCGGGACAAGGCGTGGGAGCTCTTGAACGAGATCCCCGGGGTCTCCTGCGTCAAACCCAAGGGGGCGCTCTACATGTTCCCGCGCCTTGATCCCAAGGTGTATGACATCCGCGACGATCAGAAGATGGTGTTCGACCTGCTGCAACAGGAGAAGCTGCTGCTGGTACAGGGCACCGGCTTCAACTGGCCGGCGCCGGATCACTTCCGGCTGGTGTTTCTGCCCCGCGAAGAGGAGCTGGAGGATGCCATCGGCCGCCTCGCCCGCTTCCTCAAGGGCTACAAGCAGTAAGCAAAGCTCATGAAAAAGGCTCCCGCGGGAGCCTTTTTGTTATCTGTGGCTTTATCCGTGCCATCAGCCGTGCAGCAGGGCGCCGGCCACCAGCACCGCCATGGTGATGAGGGCTACGCCGATGATAAAGGGCAGCACCCAGCGCACGAAGCGATCGTAGGGGATCTTGGCGAGCGCCAGACCCGCCACCAGATGGGCGGCAGTGGGGGCAAACAGGTTGATCCAGCCGGAGGCGGACTGATAGGCCGTGATCACCAGATCCCGGGAGATACCGGAGAAGTCAGCCAGCGGCCCCATCAGCGGCATGGAGACGGTCGCCAGCCCCGAGGTGGAGGGGATGAAAAAACTCAGGATGATGTGCACCAGATAGGCCATCAGGATGAAGACCGATGAGGAGAGTCCGGTCACCAGCCCCTCGGCCCAGTGCAAAATGGTGTCGATGATGACGCCCTGCTCCATCACCACATAGATGCCGCGCGCCACCGCCACCACCAGCGCTACCCCGATGAGATCCCGAGCGCCGCTCAGGAAAGTCGCCACATAGTTGGACTCCGGCATCCGGTTGATCAGCGCAATCAGGATGGAGGCACTGAAGAACAGGGTCGAGAGCTCGTCAAACCACCAGCCAAAGGTGGGCAGCACGTCGATCCCCAAATCCGACCAGGGCACCACCGCGTAAATCATCAGCAGGAAGGTGCCGAAGAAGACCAGCATGGTGAGTTTCTGCTTGCCGGTGAAGGCGAGGTTGCCGCTCTTCATCTGGGAAAACTCGTCGTCATAGGCGATGTCGGCCAGCACGGAGCGGGACTTGTCCTGCTGCACCTGCTTGGCGTAGCGCATCACGAACCAGGAGGCGAAGATCACCAGCAGCAGCCACTGCACAACCCTAAGGCCAATCCCCTCACCGATGGGGATACCGGCAAAGCCCGAGGCGATACCGGTGGCAAACGGGTTGACGGTGGAGGCGAGCACCCCGACCCCGGAGCCGAGCAGGATAATCCCCGCCGCCACCATGCGATCGAAGCCCGCCGCCATCATCACCGGCACGATCAGCGCCCAGAAGGCTACCGTCTCCTCTGCCATGCCGAAGGTGGAGCCGCCGAGGGCAAACAGGGCGATCAACACAGGAATTAGCAACCGCTCACGCCCGGCAAAGCCACGCACAATGGCCCCAACCCCGGCATCCAGCGCACCGCTCTGCATGGTCACCGCGAGAAAACCGCCGATGATGAGCACGAACAGCGCCACATCGGCCGCCTTGTGAAAACCCTGGATGGGCGCCTTGAGCACCTCGAATACCCCTTGCGGGTGGGCGGGTAACTCGGTGTAGCTGCCGGGCACCGGCAACAGCCGCTCGTCGCCGCTGTAATCGGCCACGGCCGCTGCCGCAACCGGCTGCTGGGTCTTGGCGGTGACATAGTCATATTTGCCCGCTGGCAGCACCCAGGTCAGGGCGGCCATCAGCGCGATGATGATAAAAAGCAGGGTATAGACAGTGGGGAGTTGGCGCTTCTTGGGCGCCTCGTTTGGAGTGGTCATAGCTTCCGTTCCTCGGCAATGCCGTCTGTGATCCGATCAGCGCAAGACTAGCGGGTTTGATATGGGAAAAAGGTGATCGCTGATAATAAAATTCCGCAAATTAGCGGAATGTTTGCCAAAAAAACAGGGCCCCGCGGGGCCCTGTTTTCACTTGAGTCAGACTCAGAGCTCGACCACGTCGAATTTCACATCCGGATTTACATCCGCATCGTAATCGACCTCGTCCAGACCGAAACCGAACAGGCGCAGGAACTCCTGCTTGTAGCCGGTGTAATCAGTCAGCTCGGAAAGATTCTCGCTGGTGATGGATGGCCACAGGTCGCGGCAGGTCTGCTGCACATCTTCGCGCAGTTCCCAGTCATCCATACGGATGCGAGCCTGATCGTCCAGCGCCATGTCGGAGGCGTAGAGACGGGTGCGCATCATGCGATCCACCTGCTCCATGCACCCCTCGTGAATGCCCTTCTCCTTCATGATCTTGAAGGCCATTGAGATATAGAGCGGCATCACCGGAATGGCGGAAGAGGCCTGAGTCACCACGGATTTGAGCACGGCCACGTGAGCGGTGCCGCCCTTGGCAGCCAGATCGCCACGGATGGCGGCAGCGGCGCGGTCCAGATCTTCCTTGGCGCGGCCCAGAGTACCGTGCCAGTAGATTGGCCAGGTCAGATCGGTACCAATGTAGGAGTAGGCCACGGACTTGGCGCCGTCAGCCAGCACGCCGGCATCACGCAGGGCAGCCATCCACAGCTCCCAATCCTGACCGCCCATGACGGTGATGGTGTTCTGGATCTCTTCCTCGTTCGCCGGCTCGACGGTGGCGGTGATGATCTGATCCTTGTTGGTATCGATGGCGGTGGTGGTGTAGACCTCACCGATCGGTTTGAGGGCAGAGCGCACCACTTCGCCGGTTTCCGGCATCTTGCGCACCGGAGAGGCCAGGGAGTAGACCACCAGATCAATCTGACCCAGATCCTGCTTGATAAGCTCGATCACCTTGGCGCGGCACTCGTTGGAGAAGGCATCGCCGTTGACGCTCTTGGCGTAGAGGCCCGCCTCTTTGGCTGCCTTGTCGAAGGCGGCAGAGTTGTACCAGCCAGCGGTACCGGTCTTGGACTCGGTGCCCGCTTTTTCAAAGAAGACGCCGAGGGTGGCGGCGCCGCTACCGAAGGCAGCCGCAATCCGGGAGGCCAGGCCATAACCGGTGGAAGCGCCGATCACCAGCACCTTCTTGGGACCATTCTCGATGATGCCCTTGGCTTTGGTATAAGCGATCTGGCGACGAACATTGGCTTCACAACCGACCGGATGAGTGGTGGTGCAGATAAAGCCGCGAACCTTGGGTTTGATGATCATATGGGGTCTCGGATCCGTTTAATGGATGAAATCGGGGCATAAGATACCTCATCTTGCCGCGATAAGGTGCTCTGATGTGTTGAACTGCGGCAAAAATGGGCATCCGAAGGTGGCAATCATGGTCCATGCCATGGTGCCACCTCACGGCAATTAGCAGGCAATGCGGGTGATGTGGCCATCCTGCAGCTTATAGAAGGCATCTTGCGGCAACTCCTGTGACCAGGTCGCCTCATAGTCGAGATCGGCATAGACGCCACGCAGCATGGCACCGAGCAGACCGTGGGTGATGACGATGGCCCGCTCGACGAGCGCGGGATCCTGCAACCATTGGTGTGCCCGGCGCTGAATGCTCTCGAAGCTCTCGGCCCCCGGTGCCTGCAGATACCAGTCCCCTTTGCCGGTATCGAGCTCGGGATGAGCGAGCCGCAGCACCGGGATCTGGCAGCTCTCCCACTCCCCCATCCCCAGCTCCATCAACCGATCGTCCCAGATGATGCGATCAACTGACAGCCCCAACTGCTCGCACACCAGCAGCGCAGTCTGACGGGCGCGACCGAGCGGGCTAGCATAGACGGTCCAGCGGGCAGGATCCGCCAGTTCGGCGGCAAGGCGCCGCCCCATGGCGATGGCTTGCGCCTCACCCTTGTCGGTCAGATCGGAGTTGCAACGCCCCTGCAGACGCTGCTCGGCATTGAAGCGGGTCTGGCCATGGCGCAGCAGATAGATGAGTCGAGACATGATTTCTCCAGCACGTTCAGAGAGATAGAAAAATAAAGGGGGAAGATGATAACAGATGAGCCCGAAGGATGGCCCAAACAGAGAGGCTAAAGCGGGCGTAAAAAAACGGGTCAAGGCTGACCCGTTTGCTACCAATTTGACCAGAGTGTATCGGCTCAGCCCTTCTTGATCTCCCGCAGATAGCGGTAGATGGAGTGGACCGAGATCCCGAGCTGGCGCGCCGCAATCTGGGCACTGTCTTTTAACTCGAAGATCCCCATGTCGTGCAGCTGGTTGACGATAACCCGGGTCTTCTGGGACGGAGGCACCGCCTCGTTGCCGCGCACCTCGGCACTGACGGTGTCTATGGTGCTGTTGAGCGCCTCGTCGATGTTGCGGGCGAACACCTCCGGGGTGGCATGGCTCTCGTGGGGATGCATGCACTCCGGCATCATGGTGCGCAGCACAGATTGCAGCGGGGCATCCATGTCGCTGTTGATGCAGAGCAACCCGATGGCCCTGTGCTCCCCGTTGCGGATCACGGTAGTAATGGAGCGCAGGGTCTTGCCGGTGGCACACTTGGTCATGTAGGGGCTGGAGATATCCTGCCCGCTCTTGAGCTTCATCATCGCCAGGTTGGTGATGGGGGCGCCGACACTGCGGCCGGTGATATGGCCGTTGGCAATCTTGACGATCGAGGGATTGCGCGCATCCAGACTGTGGAGCAGCACCTCGGTGTGCTGACCATACATGGCGGCGATGCCGTCCACAATGTTCTCCATCGACTTGAGGATCTCAAAATCGCTCGGACTCAACTCTTGCAGCTTCACAATGGGACCTTCTTGCAAGGGTTGCTGCCGGACAATGGACGCCGGGCAGCAACCAACAGTGACATCAGGCGGACATGATATCAATAATGGTGCTGTCTGTGGCAGACATGCCCTCCTTCACCATCTGGCCGACGTTGCGGATGGTCTGATCCACGTCGCCGGCGACGATCCCCTGCCCCGACACCGAGTGGCTGTTGAGGGCCATCAGGAAGCCGCGCACCGCCGCACCGGAGGAGGTACTCACCTTCATGGCGCAGGAGGCTTTCGCCCCGTCGCACACCATGCCGGCACTGTCGCTCAGCACGTTCTGGATGGCGAAGCAGGATTGCTCAAAGCTGCCGCCCGCCAAATAAACCATGGCCATGGAGGCGGCCGCGCTGGTCACGGTATTGCCACAGAAGGCCGACAGCGGCGGATAGTGGGACTTGATATAGATGGCGCCCAGATGGCTCATGATGAGGGCGCGAGCCAGCTGCTCTTCGCTGGCAGCAAAGCGCTCGGCAATCACCATCACCGGAATGGTGGCGGCAATACCCTGGTTGCCGCTGCCAAAGTTGCTCATGGCTGGCAGGGTCGCGCCCCCCATGCGGGCATCGGAGGCAGCCGCCGTCATCATCACGATGCGGTTCATCACATCCTCGCCGATAAGACCGGCATTGATGTTCTGCTGCATGGTGCGGCCAATCTCCAGGCCATAGGGGTTGTTCATCCCCTCGGCGGAGAGCTTGCCGTTAAGTTCCGAGGCTTTGAGGATGAACCTGATCTGCTCGAACTCCACCTGGGTGGCGAACTCGTAGATGGCGGCGATGCTGATATCGACGCCATCGCAGATGGAACCGGTTGCACCACCCTGGCTCTGATCGGCGGTGAAGGTCACTTCACCATCGCGGCGCTGCTCGACGATGCGGGTATGACCGCCGCACAGGGTCACTTCGGCGCTGTGCTCTTCACCCTTGTCATCAGTGCCATAAACGGTCACGCGGCAGAAGATAAACTCGGGGGCGGCGGTGCGGCTCACCTGCACCTTGCCAGCATCGATCAGCT
This sequence comes from Aeromonas sp. 603404, assembly GCF_049171775.1. Classification (NCBI taxonomy): domain Bacteria; kingdom Pseudomonadati; phylum Pseudomonadota; class Gammaproteobacteria; order Aeromonadales; family Aeromonadaceae; genus Aeromonas; species Aeromonas sp. 603404. The sequence continues at coordinate 209,793 of NZ_JAAKPE010000002.1, read as the reverse complement.
GCTGGGCACGATCCACCTGTTCTGGCTGGATCGCGGCCAGCACCTCCAGCCCGGCGTCGACGTTACCGCCGATGGCACCGGCCGCGGCCGCAATGGCCAGACCGATCTTGCCGGTGCCCGGCACATAAACACCCATCGAGTTTTTATAGAGATTGTCCGACACCGCAACCTCGAGGCGACCGGGCTCACAGCCCAGTTGCCGGACGGCGACAGCCGCGGCATAGGCGGCGGCGATTGGCTCGGTACAACCCAGCGCTGGTTTGACAACCTGTTGAATAATCTGCAGATACTGCTGCCACGCTTGTTTCATCACTTGAACCTTTTTATCAGCATTAACGAGCGATATGGGCGATCGCTTCCACTTCAACCTTGACGCCCATCGGCAGATCCTTCACTGCGAAGCAGCTGCGCGCCGGACAATCTTTCTGGAAATAGGCTTTATAGACCTCGTTGAACGCGGCAAAATCGCTGATCTCGGCGAGGTAGCAAGTGGTCTTGAGCACGGTATCCAGCGAGCCGCCAGCGGCTTCCAGCACGGATTTCAGGTTTTCCAGTGACTGGCGGGTCTGGGCGGCAATGCCCCCTTCCACCACACCACCCTGCTGCTTGCAGACCGGCAACTGACCGGAGGTAAAGATAAGGTCGCCATAGGCAGTGCCGTGGCTGTAGGGACCGATAGCGTCAGGTGCCGCTGCTGCTGTGATGATGCGTTTCATATAGCCACTCCTGTTTGTGCAATTTTTTTTGCAATCACGAATCTCATTCCGTTCAACATTATTTGCTTTTTATTTTATCCATTCAACAAAAAGATACAAAAATGGCGTTTTAAGGCACCTTTCGGCCTCAATATAAACCGTGATCACCATCCTGATTTGAACAAAAGTACTCTTATGGGCATTGTTTATGACAGTTTTATTCAACTATATTTGCGCCAAATTCCCACACCCCTACAAAAAAGAAGGTTTTAATGGACGCGCATAGCACTACACTCGCCAGCCCCGTGATGGGCACGCTGGAATGGAAAGAAGCGGTTCGCTTCGACAGCACCGACTGGGGCTGGATCATCATGAGCATCGGAATGGCCATCGGCGCAGGGATCGTCTTCCTGCCGGTACAGGTGGGTCTGATGGGCTTGTGGGTCTTTCTGCTCTCTGCGGTGATCGGCTACCCCGCCATGTACATGTTCCAGCGCCTCTTTATCAATACCCTGGCCACCTCGCCGGAGTGCAAGGATTACCCCAGCGTCATCACCGGCTACCTTGGCAAGAACTGGGGTGTGCTGCTCGGCGCCCTCTACTTCGTGATGCTGGTGATCTGGGTCTTCGTCTACTCCACCGCCATCACCAATGACAGCGCCTCCTTCCTGCAGAGCTTCGGCGTCACCGACGGCCTGCTCTCCGAAAACCCGCTCTACGGTCTGGTGCTGATCTGCGGTCTGGTGGCACTGGCCTCGCGCGGCGAAAACCTGCTGTTCAAGATCTCCACCTTTATGGTGCTGACCAAGATCAGCGTGGTGGCAGTGCTCGGCCTGATGATGGTGGACAAGTGGGATGCGGCCAACATCACCGCCATGCCCGCTGCCGGTGACTGGATGAAGGATGCCATCATCATGCTCCCCTTCACCCTCACCTCCATCCTCTTTATCCAGAGCCTGAGCCCCATGGTGATCTCCTATCGCTCGCGGGAAAAGTCGCTGGAAGTGGCTCGCTTCAAGGCGATGCGCGCCATGAATATCGCCTTCGGCATCCTGTTCGTGGTGGTGTTCTTCTACGCGGTCTCCTTCACTCTTGCCATGGGCCACGATCAGGCGGTTAAAGCCTCCGAGGAGAACATCTCTGCGCTGGCCATGGTGGCCCAGGGGATGCCCGGCCAGACCCTCAAGCTCCTGAGCCTCACCCTCAACATCTTCGCGGTGATGACCGCCTACTTCGGCGTTTACCTCGGTTTCCGTGAAGCCTGTCAGGGTCTGGCGATGAACCTGCTGCGCCGGGTGCTGCCGGAAAACCGCATCAACAAGGGATTGGTGGGTAAGGGCATCATGGTGTTTACCGTCATGCTCTCCTGGGGTGCCATCGTGCTCAACGCACCGGTACTGAGCTTCACCTCCATCTGCAGCCCCATCTTCGGCATGGTGGGTTGCCTCATCCCAGCCTATCTGGTCTATCAGGTACCGGCGCTGCACAAGTACAAGGGCACCTCCCTCTACATCATCATCGTCACTGGCCTGCTACTCTGTGTCTCGCCCTTCCTAGCGTTCAACTGATCGATTGCAAACGCCCTCCTTATCGACTTCGGGCCACCTTCGGGTGGCCCGTTTTCTATTGGCTCGGCTGACGGTGTCCCGCCTGGAAGTAAAAAGCCAAGGGGATCACAACTTGCAACCGGCCATCACCCAAGGGAGGCCGCTCGGAGTACTATTCAGGCAATACGACTCACGCCCGCACTCAGGTATCGAGGCTTAACATGAAATGGATTTTCAACCCCGCCATCCGGCTGGGCAATCAGCTCTCCTTCAAATACAAATTCCTGCTCTGGTCCTGTCTGATGCTGCTGCCACTGGCCTACAGCATGACCAATCTGCTGGGGCGGCTGCAGGATGACAACGTCCAGGCCAACCGCGAGCTGGCAGGAGTGGTCAATCTCACCCCCGTGCCTGCTATCGAGCAAGCCCTGCTCACCCATCGCAATCTGGTGACCCGTCACGCCCATGAGGTGGATCCTGTCGATGATGAGCAGGTCAAGGCAGCCGCACAAGCCGTTGATCAGAGCCTGCAAGCCTTTGCCGACACCCGCCAGAACAATCCCTCCTTTGAGGTGATCCAGCAGGGCTGGGCCGCCCTGCAGAGTGAAGCAGGCAAGCTGGAAGTGGAGCAGAGCAACCTGCGCCACGACAAGCTGCTGACCGAGGTGCGCCACCTCTACAAGCACATTACCGCCAGTAGCAGCCTGATCCAGGATCCGGCGCTCGGTACCTACTACATGGTGATCCTCGCCAGTGAGCGGTTGCCGCAACTGCGCGACCTGCTGGCTCAGGTGCGGGATCGCGCCGCCACCATCGCCGATTTCGGCCTGTTTCAGGCCGAGGGCTACAGCGGCCTGCGTTTTCGTCTCGACCTCATCAGCGCCACCCTGCAGGAGCTGGAGGCCGATCTGACCCTGCTCTACCAGATGGAACCGGCCTACCACGCCGAGCTGGGTCAGCAGACCGGTGCTCTGATAAAGCTGGTGCGTCAGGGGGTTGAGACCATGGAAAACAAGATGATGAAGGATCAGCTGGTGCAGCTCTCCACCAAGGAGGTGCAGGCACTGGGGGATAAGATGGACGAGGCCATCACCGCACTGGCAGGCCAGGTACGCCAGCGGCTGGAGGCCGACCTGCATCAGCGGCTGACCGCCAACCAGCGCCACTTCTGGTGGGTCACCGCGCCGCTGACCATCAGCTTGCTGCTCTACCTCTACCTGATGATCGGTGCCTATCTCTCCCTGTGCGAAACCGTAGGACGGGTGCGTGATATCGCCGCCCGGGTCAACGCCCAGGATCTCAGCCAGCATATCGAGATCGTTGGTCAGGACGAACTGGCCGCCATCAGCCGGGATTACAACGTGACCCTGGAGACCCTGCGCACCCTGATGTTGCGAGTGCGGGAAAATGGCGTCACCGTGGTGGAAAGCGCTACCGAGATCGAAGCGCGCACCTGCCGCTCGCAGGAGGTCATTGCCGATCAGCAAGGGGAGACCCATCAGGTCGCTACCGCCATCAAGGAGCTGGCCGCCACCTCACAAGACATGGCGGGCAACGCCCTGCAAGCCGCCCGCATGACCCAGGAGGCGCAGAACGTGGTAGGTCAGGGCGAGGATGTGGTGGAGCGCACCATCAAGGCAATCGACCATATCAACCGCGAAGTGCTGCGCACCGCCGACACCATAGGCCAACTGGAGCAGCAATGCAGTCAGATTGGTGGCGTCATCAGCGTGATCCGCGGCATCGCCGAGCAGACCAACCTGCTGGCCCTCAACGCCGCCATCGAAGCGGCCCGTGCCGGTGAGCAGGGTCGCGGCTTTGCGGTGGTGGCCGACGAGGTGCGGTCTCTTGCCAACCGCACCCAGGGGGCTACCGTCGAGATCCAGCAGATGATTGAACAGCTGCAATCCGGCGCCCGCGCCTCGGTCACCGCCATGTCGGCGGCCAGCCATGAAGCGCAGGAGGGGGTCGGGCTGGCGCAGGAGGCAAAACTGGCTTTCGGCGCCATCACCGAGAAGGTGGATCGAATGGTCGATACCAACGCCATCATCGCCAGCGCCATCGAGCAGCAGGGCGCCGTGGTCAACGAGATCGAACGCAACGTGGTGCGCATCTCCGATGGCAGTGACGAGGCGCTGCAAGTGGCCAACGCCGCCCGCGATGCCGCCCGCCAGATCCACCAGCTCACCGAACAGCTGCGCGCCATGGTACAGAGCTTCGTGCTGTAACAAAGCGCTGACAAGCCGGGCTCAACGTGAGCCCGGCATTATCCCGGTCTCGCCCCTGCCCACAACATCTCGGTTGCTCGGATCATTCAGAAAATCGCAGCTCCCACTTGCCGGGCAAACGCCAACAAAGTAGTCTCGAACGAAAACAAAATGCGGCATTCCCGACACGCACTGTCTACGACGTCGAGGCAAGCAAGCCGCCTGCGAGCCACAGATTAAAACCAGCGTCACGTCATCTATCACCCGCTTCAAGCGAGGATTTACCCATGGCCAGATACCAGTTTTTTACCATTCCGGCATCCAATCGGCAGCAATACACCTTTATCGACATGGCATCTCCGACTTTCCTGAGTGAAAAGGCGGCACTACTGACCCAAGGATTCGAGGTGGAGGAGGACTTAATTGACGCAACCAGCCCACGAGAGGCTGTCGAGAAGTACCAATCCAATTTTCTCTATGTAGCGGATGAGATTGGCAAGTCCGATAGCAGCTACGCCGCGGCCGTCGCCATGCTGGAGATTGGCAAGGGGTTATTGGGCAATAAAAACCGCTGAGATAAGGTACAGCGGTGAAGAGTGGTGGCCATCGTGGCAACGCGCCCGATGGCCATATGGCAAGATATCAATTCGGTGAGTCAGAAGCGCCCCAGCTGCTGGAGCATCTCGATTAGCTCCTCTTCGCTGCTCGGCTCATAGGCCAGCTGAAGGCTCGGCGCGGCGCCTCCCATCAGCATGTAGACGTTGGTGCTGCAGTGATCGTAGTGATACCACTTACCGTCGATACAGACGTCGGTATAGCATCTCGGGTCCCTTTTCAGTTCCATATACACATCCTTTTGTTACATCCCATCAACATCACTTCTGACCGTAAAATAACCACCGAGGTTCACGCTTGATGCAGATCAAGGGAAGCGACTGAAAGGGACAGATATCAGCCAGATCTGTGGCCTGCGGATGCCCCGAGCCACCATAGTTATCCGAATGAAGACAGGCCGAGTGCCCCGTCATATCGCCGGATGGCCCCCGGTAACAAAAACGGCGCCCGCAGGCGCCGTTTTTGATTTTCCCTCAAAAGCGAGGGGCAAACAGAAGGCTTATTCGTCTTCCAGATAGGCGTAGCCTTGCAGGCCCAGCTCCAGCTCGTCGAGCAGGGCTTTGCGAGTGGCATCGTCCAGCGCCGGGTGAGCGGCGATCCGCTGGTAGTTTTCGCGGATCACGGACGGATCGATGTTGACGTAACGCAGCAGCTGGTCGACGGTGTCGCCGCGCACCACGTTGCGAATGTCCATCTTGCCCTCTTCGTCCAGCCACACTTCCGCGCAGTGGGTGTCACCGAACAGGTTGTGCAGATCGCCGAGGATCTCCTGATAGGCACCGACCAGGAAGAAGCCGACGTGGCACTCTTCGTTCTCGCCGTAGACCGGCATTGGCAGGGTGCTCTCGACCCCCAGACCGTCGACATAGTGCTCGACCTGACCGTCAGAGTCACAGGTGATATCCATCAGGATACCGCGACGACTAAGCGGACGATCGAGACCAGCCAGCGGCATCACCGGGAATACCTGACCGATACCCCAGGCATCCGGCAGAGACTGGAACAGGGAGAAGTTGGCAAAGCACTTGTCCGCCAGCTTTTCACTCAGTTCGTCAGCCAGCGCACGGTGGTTGCGGTTGACCGGGTTGAGCATCTCTTTGAGCGCCAGACAGGTGTTCTGGTGCAGCATCTCGGCCCAGGCACGCTGTTCAAGGTTCAAGAGGCCCATGGTGTACTGGGTATTCACGTCACCCAGATCTGCCACCGAGTCATGGAAGATCTCCAGCAGGGAGGGATCTTCGCTGCGCAGATCCAGCCAGCCTTTCCACATGTTCTGCAGAATGGTGGGTGCATCTTCGTCCGGCGCGCTGATGTCGTTCATCTCCACCCCTTCGGCACCAATGATATTGGTGACCAGCACGGCGTGGTGGGCGGTCAGGGCACGGCCAGACTCGCTGATGATGGTCGGGTGCGGCAGATCGAACTCGCGGCAGACATCGCCGATGCCCCATACCACGTTATTGGCGTACTCGGAGAGGCTGTAGTTGGCGGAGCAGTGGCTCTGGGAACGGGTTCCCTCGTAATCCACGCCCAGGCCGCCACCGACGTCCACGACTTCGATGTTGGCACCGAGGCGACGCAGTTCAGCGTAGAAACGGCCGCACTCGCGGATGCCGCCCTGAATGTCGCGGATATTGGCGATCTGGGAGCCCAGATGGAAGTGCAGCAGTTGCAGGCAATCCAGCTTGCCCAGCCCGCGCAGACGCTCGATCAGAGCCAGGATCTGGGAGGCGGAGAGACCAAATTTGGACATGGAGCCACCGCTCGATTCCCACATGCCGGAGCCGGTGGAAGCGAGCTTGGCACGCACCCCGATGTTGGGCTTGATGTTGAGACGAGCTGACTCGTCCAGCACCATTTCCAGTTCGGAGGGCTTCTCCACCACGATGTAGACCTTGTGGCCCATCAGGTTGCCCAAGAGGGCGTGGCGGATATATTCGCGGTCTTTGTAACCGTTGCAGACGATCACCGAGCCTTGCTCATGGTGATGGGACAGCACGGCCAGCAGTTCCGGTTTGGAACCAGCTTCCAGGCCAAGCCGGGGCTTGTCGCTGTAGGACTGGCTGATGGTCTCGATGACACGACGCTGCTGGTTTACCTTGATCGGGTAAACGCAGAGGTAGTCCCCTTCATAGCCAGACTTCTCGATGGCCTGACCAAAGGCGTTGAACAGCGCATCGACCCGACTCTTGAGGATGTCGGGGAAGCGCAGCAACACGGGGGTGGTCAGCCCTGACTGACGCAACTGTTCGATGGCGTCAGAGAGCACGATATGCGCGTCAGGGCGTGATTTGTCGGGGGCGACGGTCACATGACCGGCGTCATTGATATTGAAAAAACCCGCACCCCAGTAGGGAACGTTGTAGACCTTCAAGGAGTCCTTGCTGGACCAGTTAGTCATGGGCTATGCCTCGCAAATGAGCGACCCAAAGTCGCCTTCGTTACCCTCAATCACATCCAGACCATCTAGTGCAGAGTACGGCGAGCGCTGCCATCACGAGACGCAGCCACCCAACCCAACCCTTTGCACATCGCGGCAAGCCAGAGGCTGCCTGGTGGATCTTGGGGAAGTAACGAGTCTTGATGTGGGGCTGGTGGCTTTACATCAAGCTCAACGGTATGCGGTGCCACTATGCCGTAGCGCCGCGGTACTTTGATGACAGACGACATCAGCCACGCCGTCAGTTCATCATTCGGCAGCGATCCCGACAGAAGGAGAGGGTTCCAAGGAAGAGAAGCGAAGGCGCCAGCACGCATGCGTGTTGATAGACGACAACAACCACAGCCCACCTCACCGTCAGTGACCGCCCATGACAAGGGAAGATGATGAGCCGGTGGCCCACTCGGTCAAATGAAAGATGAGAGTCTGTTGTTCTCCCTGATACCGGAGCCTAACCGGTATTAAAGAAACCATTCCCCAGCAGTGTCTGTCGTTTCTGCGTGCCTCGCCCTATAGGCGTATGATCGGTCGGGTTTCTGGCGGCTCTGCCTGCTTCAGGGTTGCCCTTGGATCGGCGCGGAGTGTACACACTTACCGCGGGCAGTGACAATAAAAAATAGTGTTCAAAATCCCCTTTTAATAAGTCGATCAAATCTTGCTGGCGAGCAGGCGGGCTCTGGGATGGCGCAGGTTATGCGACAGCCCAGTTTCCTCTTGAAAAGTGTGTGAAAACGCCATGATTGGGCTGACGCCTTGCTGTGCGGTGGCTGAGGGGAATTTGGCCGCCACCGCCAGCGCCTAAATATCGCAATAAATGCCACATTTATGCGATCTCCCTCCCGGACGTTGCCCCGCGCGCCGCACATTCGCCGCTCTCCCCTTGCGTCAAAAAATGGGAAAAACCTGCGCTGACGCAATGAGTGCCCCGCACGGATTGGCCACAATGACCGCTCACAATCGGTTAGAGGCTGACTAATGGATACCCTGCTTGAGCGTTTTCTGCGTTACGTAACTTTTCATACCCGCTCCGATGAGACCAATCCAGCCTGCCCCAGCAGCGAAGGCCAGCTGATCTTTGCCCGTGCCCTGCAAGAAGAGATGAAGGCGCTGGGGCTAACTCGGGTCACTCTGGATGAGCACGGCTACCTCACCGGCTGCCTGCCGGGCAACCAGCCGGACGCCCCCGCCATCGGCCTGATTGCCCACATGGACACCGCCGACTACGAGGCGGAGCACGTAGTACCGCAAATCATCGAAAACTATCAGGGCGGCGACATCTGCCTTGGCAAGGGTGACGAGGTGCTCGCCATCCGTGACTACCGCTTCCTGAAAAACTACCTGGGTCAAGATCTCATCACCACCGACGGCACCACCTTGCTTGGCGCCGACGACAAGGCGGGTATCGCCGAGATCCTCACTGCCATCGACCACCTGCAGGCCCACCCCGAGATCCCCCGCGGCGATATCTGGGTCGGTTTTACCCCGGATGAAGAGATTGGCCGTGGCGCCAACCTGTTCCCGCTGAAGAGATTCCCGGCCAAGTGGGCCTATACCGTGGATGGCGGCGAGCTGGGCGAGCTGGAGTATGAAAACTTCAACGCCGCCAGCGCCACGGTGCGTTTTATCGGCAACAACGTCCACCCCGGCACCGCCAAGGGCAGCATGATCAACAGCCAGACCCTGGCCGCCCGCTTCCACGCCGCCATGCCTGCCGAGCAGACCCCGGAGTGCACCGACGGGTATGAGGGCTTCTTCCATCTGGCGCAGATGAGCGGCACCGTGGAGGAGAGCACCCTGCACTACATCATCCGTGACTTCGACGACGAGCACTTCGCCGCACGCAAGGCCGAGATGCAAAGCCGGGTGGCCGCCCTGCAGGCCGAGTATCCCAAGGCCCGCATCGAGCTGGCCCTGACCGACAGCTATCGCAACATGCGCAGCCAGATCGAGCCGCACATGCATATCGTCGAGCTGGCCAAGGCCGCCATGGAGGCCGCCGACGTGGTGCCCAAGATCAAACCCATTCGCGGTGGTACCGATGGCGCCCGCCTCTCCTTTATGGGCCTGCCCTGCCCCAACCTCTTCACCGGTGGCCACAACTTCCACGGCAAGCACGAGTTCATCCCGCTGCAATCCATGGAGAAATCGGTCGCCACCCTGGTGGAGCTGGTGCGCCTCACCGCAGCCTGGCGCGGTTAATCGGTAGCTGTCATTACCAGGGCAAAAGGGGGGAGCCGGTTTACCGGCTCCCCCCTTGCTATCTGGCCATCACCCATCAACAAAGGGAAACCGGGGAGAGTCGCGCAGGGGCAACTGGCTGCCACTGCCATCAAACTGTCATCCCGCTGACATGTCGCGGGAACAGTGTCACATCATGCTGGGAGCAACGGATCGCCGGAGCCCTCCAGATGTTCACTATCGATACCCTGCTGACCCAGCACTTCCCCCGCCTGCTTGGCTACCCCCTGCTCACCCCGCTGTTAAAGCGGCTGCTGGGCTGGCTGCTCAACGAGCAGGCCTTTGCCGACTTTGCCACCCGCTACCCGCACCTGCGCGGCCTCGACTTTGTCGAGCAGGCGCTGACCCAGCTCGATTTCGACTATCGGGTCAGCGAGGCGCAGCTGGAGCATATTCCCGCCAGCGGCCGGGTCATTCTAGTCGCCAACCACCCCATCGGCTCGCTGGACGGACTAGCGCTGCTGCAACTGCTCGGCCGCATCCGCCCCGATGTGAAGATCGTCGCCAACCAGCTGCTGGCCCAGCTCGCGCCGCTGCGCCCTTTGCTATTGCCGGTGGACAATATGGAGGGCAAGACCGATCGACAGGCCATCCTCGCCATGAACGAACACCTCGCCCATGAAGGGGCACTGGTGATCTTCCCCGCAGGCGAAGTCTCGCGGCTTGGCCTCAAGGGGGTGAAAGATGGCCCCTGGCAAGCAGGCTTTATCAAGCTGGCCCAGCGCACCCGCACCCCGCTGGTGCCCATCCATCTGGGAGGGCGCAACAGCCTCTGGTTCTATCTCGCCTCCTGGCTCAACAAGCCCGCCTCCGCCCTATTGCTGGTGCGCCAGCTGTTTCGCCAGCAGGGGCAGACCCTGCCGGTGACCATAGGAGCGCGCATTCCGCTCGGCAGTTTTCAGGAGCTGCCCGCCAAGACGGCGGCGCGGCTGGTGCGCAACCACCTCTACCGGATTGGCCGTGGCAAGGCGGGACGGCTGCAGACCGAGGCCCCCATCGCCCTGCCGGGGGATCGCCGCCAGCTCAAACAGGCCATCGAAAGCTGCGAACAGCTCGGCACCACCCCGGATGGTCAGGGGATCTACCTCTACCGCCGCCACGAACTGAGCCACTCGGTGATCCTGCGCGAGCTGGGGCGACTGCGGGAGATCGCCTTTCGCGCAGTGGGGGAAGGGTCTGGCAAGCGGCGGGATCTCGATGGTTTTGACAACGACTATCACCACCTGATCCTCTGGGATCCGGCCCGACTCGACATTATCGGCGCCTACCGCTTTGCCCCGGTGGCGGAGCTGCTGGCCAGCAAGGGGAAGGATGGCCTCTACAGCCACACCCTGTTCGGCTTTGAGGATAAGTTGCTGCCCCGGCTGGAGCAGGCTATCGAGCTTGGCCGCAGCTTTATCCAGCCCGCCTACTGGGGCAAGCGGGGGCTCGATTATCTCTGGTTCGGCATCGGTGCCTATCTGGCCCGCTATCCCCGCTACCGCTACCTGTTTGGCCCGGTGTCGCTCTCCGGCAGCCTGCCGCCGGCGGCCAAGGATCTGCTGGTGAGCTTCTACCGCCAGCACTTTGCCCCCGAGCTGGCGCTGGCCCCCTCCCGCCGTCCCTACCCCGAGACGCAGCCTCTGTTCGAAGGGGTGGATTACGGCGCCGATCTCAAAGCACTCAAGGCCCGTCTCGACAATCTGGGCTGCGCCATCCCCACCCTCTACAAGCAGTACTCCGAGCTGTGCGAGCCGGGCGGGGTGCAATTTATGGACTTTGGTATCGACCCCGACTTCAACCACTGCATCGACGGGCTGGTGTGGGTCGATGTGAGCCGCATCAAGCCCCACAAGCGGGCCCGCTATATCGGCAGTCATCTGGCCGAGCCGCGCTCATAGCCCTGCAGGCGCCAGGCAAACAGCCAAAGGCAAAAAAGGAGAGAGAGGCCATCGCCTCCCTCTCCTTTCGCTCTCATGCTCAGCACCTTTTCGAGGCGCTCGGCCCATCTGGCGTTACTCGGCAGCCTTGCGATCCGAGTGGCCGAGATCCCGCTCAGGGGCGATAACATCGCGCACCCGCTGCTTGATCTCCTTGGCCTCGGGGAAGCCGTCATCGACCACCCGATCCCACACCTGCACCCCGTTCACCAGAATGCGGAACTCCCCCTTGCAGGCCGGCACCAGCGCCACCTCCCCCAGATCGCTGTCAAAGGTGGAAAGCAGCTCCTGCGCCAGCCAGGCGGCGCGCAGCATCCAGCGACAGAGGGTGCAGTAGCGGATTTCGATGCGGGGTTTGCTGATCAGGGTTTCAGACTCGGTCATGAGTGACTCCATAAAAAAGCGGCCAATGGCGGGAAATGGCGTACCGCCACCCAATGGCCAATCCCGGTTCGGTCAAATCAGCGCTGATCAACCCCATGAAAATCGGCCAGCCAATGGCGGGCAATGGTACGCATCGCCGATTCTGGCAGCTCGAACAGGCCGGGAGCAAGAGGGCCTGCCGCCAGCATCCGGATCCCTTCCATGATCTCCGCCAGCACCAGATAGACATATTCGCCAATCACGGCGCCATGGACGAAGTTGACCGCCTCGCCCCGGTTGAGCAGGTAGATCTGGGTACCATCCGGCCGGTTGAGGGCCAGCACATGGGGGCACACCTCTTCGCTCGGCCACGGCAACTGGGCCAGCGAGAAGGCAAACTCGTCATCGGCCGAGGTGACCGAGGCGACCATGGTGCCGGGGCGCAGCGCCTGCAGATCCGCCAAATCCAGCGAGCCGTTGCCGGTAGAGCAGATCACCAGCTCGGCGCGGCTCAAGGCTTCAGCCTTGGTGATCAAGCGAAAACCGTGAGAGAGCGCTTCGACCTGTCGCAGCACATCTGTTTCCACCAGCCCGAGATGAAGATTGCGACAGCGCAGGTCGCGGGCGATGCTGCGCCCCACCTTGCCATAGCCAAACAGCACGGCTTCGCAGACGTTGAAAGTACGGTTGAGATTACGAGCCAGCGACTCCGCGGAGTAGACCACGCTCAAACCAATCTGGATATCCTCGGCCTGCTTGAGGGGACTGCGTGCCACCGACACCACCGGGGTCGCCAGCACCTCCTGCTCATAGCGTTGATGGCCGTTCTCGGTCATCTCCACCACCCCGAGGAAACGGGGGCCGAAGTATTCACTCAAGATCACCTGGGTTTTGGCAAAGTAACCGCCAATATCGAGGATCAGCAACCGCTCGTGGGGGGCCACCAGCGGCGCAATTTGCTGGATGAGGCTGTCGGGTTCATTGGTCCAGCGTCGGTTGAGGGGCAGCACCGGATAGTGCTGGGATACCCACTCCAGGGTCGGGCCGTGTACCGATTTCGGTTTGGGCAAAATGGCACCAATCCGTCCAATCTGACCGAGAGCGTCGATAAAACGGGGGCGATCGGGAAGCAGGTGAGTGACCAGCAGAATGCAGAGACCATCGATACGTCCCTGTCCGGTGAAATGGCGAAAAAACAGATGCTCAGATCCTTGACTGCGCAACTGTGGCCTCCTTATGTGCCGCAAAGCAGGCAAACAGAACCCGGCGAGGCCGGGTTCTGTGTGTGTCCAAATAAAATGAAAATCCTTTTTATCTGAAACACATAGGGGGCTCAATCATTATCTGCCAAGAGTATGAGCAGGTATGCAAAAATGGCGCCATTTGACCATTTTCCACACAAGTATCAGTACAAAGAAGCAGCAGGCCAGACCCACCATAGGCTGAGCCCGGTTCCCGCGGCAGCGAGCAGGATCAGCCCACTCCAACGCACTGGCCAGGGTTTGTCACGTAACGCCCACTCCAGCAGCGGCAGCAACCAGACCGGCAGCAACACCACCAGCGGCACCTCCACATATTGCCAGGCCAGCATCTGGACGAAGGCGAGGGCCAGCGCCAGACCGGCGGGTGCTACCTTGATGTCAACAAAGGTGGCAAGCAGGGCGCGAAAACCGGCGAAAGCGGCCAGCGCACCGGCCAGCTGGGCAATCAGCAGACTGCCATCGATGCCGATCACCAGTGCCAACCAGATAAAGCCGAGGGCAAACCCGAGCCCTTCGCGGCTGTCACAGCGCAAGGTGCTCCAGCCAAACCAGAGGATGGCGGGCAGTAGCGCCAGCCAGATCCCGGGTTCGCTCGCCAGTACCGAGGCCAATCCCTGCCACCACACCAGCGCACTGAACACCGCAAAGAGCAGCAGTGAACCGCGCAGATCGTTCACCTGAGCCGCAATGGCGGGCACCAGCAGGGTCAGCGGCAGCCACTGCCACGCCTTGGCCGGAATACCATAGAGACCGCCGAGCAATGAGCCCACCAGCCAGAGCGCCAGCGCGCCCCACAGATAACCCAGTCGCGGCCAGCGCCACGATAGCAAAGCGGCTCCCAGAGGAGCCGCCAGGGTTTGCAGCAGAAGTTCCGCGCCCATTACTTGCGCACGCCTTCGACAAACAGGTTGATGTTCATCTCGTCCGGAATGCCGGGCAGCATGTAGCTCACGCCAAAGTCACTGCGCTTGATGGTGGTGGAGGCGTTGAAGCCGCTGCGGTAGCCGCCCCAGGGATCCTTGCCCTCACCGATCTTGACCAGATCGAAGGCCACTTCCTTGGAGACACCGTGCAGAGTCAGGGTCCCTTTCAGCACGCCTTTATCCTTGGTGCCCTCGTAAGCGGAGCTGACGAAGGTCATCTTGGGATACTGCTTCACGTCGAGGAAGTCCGGACTGCGCAGGTGCTTGTCGCGGGCCTCGTGATTGGAGTCGACGCTGGCGGCATCCACTTCAAAGCTCGCCTTGGCGGCCGCCGGGTTGGCGTCATCCATGCTGAAGGTGCCGCTGAAGGTGTTGAAGCGACCCACCAGCTCGGAGAAGCCCAGGTGACCCACCTTGAACTGCACCGTGGTGTGCGCCGCATCCACATCGTAATCCGCCGCCATCAGAGGGGTAGCCATAAACAGGCAGGAGGCCAGCAGAGCCTTGGTCATTTTCATCCGTTCGTTCCTTCATCTTGGGGTTCACATCAGTGGTTAAAATGCTAACCTCGTTCTGAAGATGAATAATCAGTGATTTATTAAATTCATTATTTACTGAGGATGGAAAATGGACCAGATCGCCGCCATGCGTACCTTTATCAAGGTGGTGGAGTGCCAGAGCTTTACCAGGGCTGCCAACCAGCTCGGCATCTCGGTCGCCATGGCCTCCAAGCTAATGCAGCAGCTGGAGGAGTCCCTCGCCACCCGGCTGCTGTCGCGCACCACCCGTCAGGTCAATCCCACCGAAGCGGGCCAGTTCTACTACCAGCGCTCCCTCGCCCTGCTGGCGGAGCTGGAAGAGACCCACAGCCAGCTGACCCACCACAACCAGCAGCCGAACGGCACCCTCAAGCTCTCGGTGCCGATGGATTTTGGCTATCTGCACCTCTCCCCCGCCCTGCCGCTGTTTCGCCAGCGCTTTCCCGATCTCAAACTCGATATCGAGTACAGCGACCGGCGGGTAGCGCTGGTGGAAGAGGGGTTCGATCTGGCGCTGCGGATCGGCCACCTCAGCGACTCCTCGCTGGTGGCACGCCAGCTTGCCACCATTCGGGTCGAGCTTTGCGCCAGCCCCGCCTATCTGGCGCGCAAGGGCAGACCGGAAAAGCCCGAGGATCTCAAGCAGCACGACTGTCTGATCTACACCCTGACCCAGCCGGAGTGGCACTTCAAACGGGGAAGCGAGCAGCAGAGCATCCGGCCACAGGGGCCACTGCGGGCCAACAACGGGGTGGCGCTGACCCGCGCCGCTTGTGATGATCAGGGCATCATATTGCAGCCCACCTTTATCGTGGGGGAGGCGCTACGGTCAGGGCAGCTGGTCAGCCTGCTGCCGGAGTGGGACAAGGGAGAGGTGGGACTTTATGCGGTCTATCCGCACCGCCGCTTCGTCTCGGCCAAGGTGCGCTGCTTTATCGAGTTCGTGCAGGAGCGCTATCTCGCCCCGCAGCAGTGGGATGCGCCGACCTGATTGCCAGAGCAGAGGGTACGGCCTGCTAGTCCGGCTTGAAACCTAACGCTGGCCGGATGCGGTGGTGGATGCGGCAACAGGGGTGAGCTTGGCTAGCAGACGCTCCTGCTCGGGGTGCAACTGCCAGCGTGGCAGCCGGGTGCGGACAACCGACAACTGCTGCTCACTGAGGGCATAGGGGAGCGCCACTTCAATCTCGGGGCAGTCAAACATGGCGGCCAGCTGCAGGATCAAAATGAGGTTTGCCTCGTCGGTCTTGTGCTTGTTGACCCGTTTGCGGATCTCGTGGCGCAGCTGGGTTTCGGGGTCCTGGGTCATCGCCTGCCAGCCGAAACCGAACAACGGCACCAGCGCGCTGACAATCCCCAGCGCCGTCATCGGCTGCCTGGGGGGATGATAGAGTGCGTTGAGATCCAGCAGAACAGGATTCTGACGAACCTCACCACCACCAAATAAAATCGTTTTCGTCATTGGATTACCCGTTATATTCCACTAGACTGCGCCGCATATTTTACCCCGATATGCCAACGAGGTGCTGATGCTAAGCGATATCGAGATCTCCCGCCAGTCCCCCCGTCTCTCAATCCACGCGCTGGCCGAACGCCTCGCCATCCCCCAGCACCTGCTCAGCCCTCATGGCCACTACAAAGGCAAGCTCAGCCTCGACCTGCTCGCGTCTCAGCCCACACAGAGCGGCAAGCTGGTACTGGTGAGCGCCATCACCCCTACCCCGCTCGGTGAAGGCAAAACGGTGACCACCCTTGGCCTCTCCATGGGGCTCAACCATATCGGCCAGCCCAGCATTGCCACTATCCGCCAGCCGAGCCTCGGCCCGGTATTCGGGGTCAAGGGGGGCGCAGCCGGTGGCGGCCACGCCCAGGTGGTGCCGATGGAGGAGATGAACCTCCACCTTACCGGCGATTTTCACGCCCTGACGGCGGCTCACAATCTGGCGGCGGCAGCCCTCGATGCCCGGCTGTTCCATGAGCGCAAACTCGGCGACCAGTTCAGTGCCAAAACCGGCCTGCCGCGGCTCGATATCGATGCCGATAACATCCTCTGGCCGCGCACCCTCGACATGAATGACCGCGCACTGCGCCACCTCACGATTGGACAGGGGGGCGCTGCCGATGGTGTGGAGCGCAGCGATCGCTTCGTCATTACCGCAGCCTCCGAGCTGATGGCCATTCTGGCGCTGGCGAGCGATCTGAAAGACCTGCGCCAGCGCATCGGCCGCATCCAGCTGGCCCGCGATATTCACGGCGATCCCATTACCGCCGAACAGTTGGAAGTGGCGGGCGCCATGACGGTACTGCTGAAAGATGCGCTGCAACCGACCCTGATGCAGACCACCGAGCAGACGCCGGTGCTGGTGCACGCCGGCCCCTTTGCTAATATCGCCCACGGCAACTCCTCGGTGATCGCCGATCGCATCGCCCTTGGTCTGACCGACTATGTGGTGACCGAGGCAGGTTTTGGCTCCGACATGGGGCTGGAGAAGTTCTTCAACATCAAGAGCCGCCAATCAGGTATTACCCCCGCCTGCGTGGTGCTGGTGGCCACGGTGCGCGGTCTCAAGGCCAACAGCGGTCTGCTGGATATTCGCCCGGGCCAGCCGCTACCAGCCAGCCTGCTGGGGGAAGATCTGCCGACCCTCAAGCAGGGCTGCGCCAACCTCGCCTGGCATATCCGGAACGCCCGCCGCTACGGGGTGCCGGTGGTGGTCGCCATCAACCGCTTCCCCACCGACAGCGAGGCCGAACTGGCGCTGCTGGCCCATGAAGCGCAGCAAGCCGGTGCCTGTGGCGCAGCCATCTCCAACGCCTTCACCCAGGGTGGTGCCGGTGCCAGCGAGCTGGCCCGCGCCGTGGTCGCCGCCTGCGAGCAACCCGGCAAGGTGAAACTGCTCTACCCCGACGAGTCGAGCCTCGACGCCAAACTGGCGACCCTGGTGGAGTGCGGCTACGGCGGCCGCGGAGTACAGCTCTCCGACAGAGCGCGCCAGCAGCTGGCCCAGCTCTCCGCCGAAGGGTGGGATCACTTGCCCATCTGCGTGGCCAAGACGCCGCTCTCCATCAGCCATGACCCTGCTCTCAAGGGAGTGCCGACCGATTTCGAGGTGCCCATCGACGAGGTGAAGCTCTGCGCCGGTGCAGGCTTCGTCTATGCGCTGGCGGGCCCCATCATGACCATGCCGGGGCTGGGCAGTTTGCCTGCCTATCGCCATATCGATATCAATGAGAACGGCGAGATAGTCGGCCTGAGCTGAGCCCTTCCACAACGCCAGAAACAACAAGGCCCCGCCAATTGCGGGGCCTTCTGTTATCCATGCATCAACCCTTAGAGGGTGAAGCGCTGGGTCATATGGTGCAGGGTGTTGGCCAGCTTGCTCAGCTCGACGCAAGCCTGGGCGATCTGATGAGCGCCCTGGGCATTCTCATCAGCGGCATTGTGAATGTTGACGATGCTGCGGTTGAGCTCTTCGGTCACCGCATTCTGCTCTTCGGTGGCGGTGGCGATCAGGGTGTTCATGTCGGTGATGCGCACCACGGCACCGTTGATGGTCTCGATACTGGTACCGGCATCCCGCGCCAGACCAACGCTCTCCTGCATCTGGTGACGGCTCAGTTGCATGGCGTTGCCCGCCTCGGCGGCGCGGCTCTGCAAGAGCTCGATCATCTTGCTGATCTCGGCGGTGGAGTCCTGGGTACGCTGGGCCAGGGAGCGCACTTCATCCGCAACGACCGCAAAACCACGACCCTGCTCACCGGCACGGGCCGCTTCGATGGCGGCGTTAAGGGCTAGCAGGTTGGTCTGACCGGCGATATCGCGGATCACATCCAGCACCACGCTGATGTTGGCGCTGTCGGCCTCCAGCTGCTGCACTACTGTGCCCGCCTGCTCAATCTTGACCGACACCTCTTCGATGCTGGCAATGGAGCTGCGAACCACTTCGCTGCCAGCAGCAGAGGTGCGGGAGGCATCCTTGGCGGCGCTCATGGCATCCGTGGTGTTGCGGGCCACTTCATTGACGGTGGACTGCATCTCGTTCATGGCGGTCGCCACCTGGGAGACTTCGTTCTGCTGGATGGCCATACCGCTGGCGGACTGGCTGGAGATGGCGCTCACCTCCTCCACTGCGCTGCTGAGTTGGCTCACGGAGCCGGCGATCTCGCTCACCAGATCGGAGAGGGAACCCTGCATCCGGTTGATGGCGGAGCCCAGCTGACCCAGTTCATCGCGGTTGAAGCGGCTGTCACGGATCCACTGCTGCAGTTCGCCCTGACCCAAATCGCCATTGGCAATACGCTGGGCCTGACGGGCCAGCATGATCAGCGGGTCGCGGATCTGGCGGGTCAGTACCACGGAGAGCACCACCACAAGGATCAGGCCGATCACCAGCGCGATGGTGACACTCAGATTGGCGGATTGATAAGAGTCGACAATGTCGCTGCGGGATTCAGACGCATAACCATGGTTAATCTGGATAAGGGAGGCCACTGACTTGCTCAGCGCAGTGTAAAGGGGAACCCCCTCCTCAAGGAAGATGCGTTGGGCTTCGGCAAGCTGATCGCTGTCTTGCAGCTGTTTGACTCGCTGGTGCAGGGCGACATAACGATCCCAGTCAGATTTCACCGTATCGAAGGTACGGCGCTCCGCCACATCCTCAGGCCAGATCGTCTTGTCATGGGCAATCAGCTGCTGCGCGATCGAGTTAAGCTGTTGACTGGCAATATTCCGATATTCAGCCCTTTTCAGCGGCTCGGCGGCCACCACGAAATAACCCAGCTCATAACGACGCAACTCACCGAGAGAATCCCCGATCGCGCTGGTGCGATTGACCGCTGGCAAGATGCTGTCGGTAAACCGGATGGCATCAGCGTTCATATTGCCAAACTGGACAAGGGAAAAACCGCCGATAAAGGCGACCATCAAACCGAGCACGGCAAAGCCGGCGGTGAGTTTTTTGCCTATGGTCATGGTACTGGTATTCATGGGATATCCTGGTGGTCGTTAAATTCGTAGCACTCGTCCGGTTCACGCCCTCCTGACATGAACTATCTGGCCACCTGTTCAGTGGTGCACCATCCAACCTTGATGAATATCTCTGAATTCCATGAGGGGCAGCGAGAGCCGTGAGGGGGCGCTAGAGTAACCGGATTGTGACGGTTCGGAAAGAGTCTGACCGGTTACTTTTTGTAAGGTGAAAACGAGGTTTTTTTCGTGTTCGATTAAATATACCGCTCAGATGAATAAATCGGAAAAATGCATAACGTTTGCATAAGGCAAGCAGCGCGGGTCAAGCCGTTACAGGCCGCCACTCTCATCCGGGACCAATGAAAAACGCCAGCAATGGCTGCTGGCGTCTCGTTTATTCAGCAAGGCGGTTACAAAACAACCGCCATCTTATCCGCGCAGGCCGCCCAGAAATTCGGCCCGGGTATCGGGCTGGGTCTTGAACACCCCGCCGAGGGAGGTGGTGGTGGTGTAAGAAGTCGAATCCATCACTCCGCGCGCCTTGACGCAGTAGTGGGTCGCCTTGATGCTGATGGCCACATCCTTGGTACCGAGCAGGGTCTGCAGCGCCAGCAGGATCTGCTGGGTCAGCCGCTCCTGCACCTGGGGACGGCGGGCAAAGAACTGCACGATTCGGTTGATCTTCGACAGGCCAATTACCTTGCCACGAGGGATATAGGCCACATGGGCCATGCCGTCGATGGTGACGAAGTGGTGT
The DNA here is from genome assembly GCF_049171775.1 of Aeromonas sp. 603404. Classification (NCBI taxonomy): domain Bacteria; kingdom Pseudomonadati; phylum Pseudomonadota; class Gammaproteobacteria; order Aeromonadales; family Aeromonadaceae; genus Aeromonas; species Aeromonas sp. 603404. The sequence continues at coordinate 189,319 of NZ_JAAKPE010000002.1, read as the reverse complement.
TCGCAGGTGCTGGTGAGGCTGATGTCCCGCACCATGATCATCTCGTCCACCTGCATCTTGTTCTCGATCACCGTCACCTTGGGGAAGGTGGAATAGTCGAGGCCGGAGAAGATCTCGTTGACGTACATCTTGGCGATGCGATGCGGCGTCTCGGCCAGACTATCATCGGCCAGATCCAGCCCCAGGGTCTCCATGATGGAGCGCATATGGCCTTCGATCTTCTCCCGCTTCTCCTGGCTGTTCAGCTCGTTGGTGACCAGGGGGGTTTCCAGTCCCTGGGCTTCGAGGGCAGCCCTGACCAGCAAGGCTTCCGGACTTAAGGTTGTCATTATCTTCTCTCCCACGCTCAGGGACTGTGAGGGCAGCTCAAGGAGCAACCCCTTATGTTATGGCGGCGTACAGGGCCGACGGTATCGCTGTAATGGTCGCCACACGGGATGTGACGGCCATCTGTTATGGCGGCATAGTAAACGGCCATTGCCGCCAAGATTCAAGTCAACTTGTGCGTCACCTCATACTTTATGACCATCTCCCCCCGTTTCAGCGCCGATTACCCCGAGAATCCTTGAGATAACCTGCCCATCCCCGGGGATTTTTGTGATAATCCCGCCTTCAATCATAGAAAGAGGCCATGACGATGGGATTTGATACCAGCGGACTACTCCCCTTAAGCGATGCCCTGCAAGGAATGCTGGAACAACTCGCCTGCTGCTGCGATAGCGAGCAGCTGCCCCTGCCAGAGGCCCTTGGCCGGGTGCTGGCCAGCGATATCGCCTCTCCCCTCGCCGTACCCCCCTTCGACAACTCTGCCATGGACGGTTATGCAGTGCGCCTTTCGGATCTCGCCAGCGGCACCCCGCTCATCATGGCGGGCAAGGCGTTTGCCGGTCAGCCCTATCAGGGCGAGTGGCCCGCTGGCCACTGCGTGCGGATCATGACCGGCGCCCCGGTTCCCGAAGGGACAGATGCAGTGGTGATGCAGGAAGAAACGCAGGCCGATGGCGATCGGATCACTTTTCTGGCACAACCCGAACCGGGCCAGAATATCCGCCGCGCCGGCAGCGATATCGGCAAAGGCGCCTGCGTGCTACCAGCCGGTACTCGCCTCACCCCGCGCGAAATGCCACTGCTGGCCTCCCTTGGCGTAGCTACCGTCGCGGTGCGCCGCCCGCTGAAAGTGGCTATTTTCAGCACTGGTGACGAGCTCAAACCGGTCGGCACCCCGCTTGCCCACGGCGATATCTATGACTCCAACCGCTACGGCGTGCGGGCCATGCTGGCACGGCTGGGCTGCGACTGCCTCGACCTTGGCATCATCCCGGACGATCCCGCCCAGCTGCGTGCCGCCTTTATCCGTGCCGATGACGAGGCCGATGTGCTGATCACCACCGGCGGCGTTTCGGTAGGGGAAGCGGACTTCACCAAACAGCTGCTGGACGAGCTCGGCGAGATCGGCTTCTGGAAGCTGGCCATCAAGCCGGGCAAGCCATTTGCCTTCGGCCGCCTGCCCCGCGCCTGGTTCTTCGGCCTGCCGGGCAACCCGGTCTCCGCCATGGTCACCTTCGATCAGCTGGTGCAACCGGCGCTGGCCAAGCTGGCGGGCCAACGCTTCGAACGCCCGCTTCAGTTGCAGGCCGTCACCACCGAGCCGCTCAAGAAGAGCCCGGGCCGACTCGACTTCCAGCGCGGCATCCTGAGTCAGGGGCCAAACGGTCTCGAGGTACGCAGTACCGGCTCGCAGGACTCCGCCGTGTTCAGCTCACTGTCGTGGGCCAACTGCTACATCATTCTTGAGCGCGAGCGGGGCCGCGTCGCTGTGGGTGAAACCGTCACCGTCGAGCCATTCGGGGGATTGCTGCTGTGAGCGAGATCCTGAGCGACGCCGAACTGCTGCGCTACAACCGCCAGATCATCCTCAAATCCTTCGACTTCGAGGGACAGGAGGCGCTCAAGCAGGCCCGTGTGCTGGTGATCGGCGCCGGTGGCCTTGGTTGCGCCGCCAGCCAGTATCTGGCGGTGGCCGGGGTTGGCCAGCTCACCCTGGTCGATTTCGACAAGGTGGAGCTCTCCAATCTGCAGCGTCAGGTGTTGCACAACGATGAGCGCATCGGTCACTACAAGGTGGACTCCGCAGCGCAATCGCTGCGCGCCCTCAACCCCTGGCTCAACGTGGAGACCCACGCTGCCGTGGCCGACGAGGCGCTGCTCGATAGCCTGCTGCCACGGCATCAGCTGGTACTCGACTGCACCGACAATCTGGCCATTCGCAACCTGCTGAATCAAAAGGCACGCCAGCATGGCGTGCCACTGGTCAGCGGCGCCGCCATCCGGCTGGAGGGGCAGCTCTGCAGCTTCACCTGGCAGGAAGATGAGCCCTGCTACGCCTGCCTCAGCGCCCTGTTTGGCGAGCAGGCCCTCACCTGCGTCGAGGCGGGGGTACTCGCCCCCGTGGTAGGTCTGGTGGGCAGCCTGCAGGCACTGGAAGCCATCAAGCTGTTGGCAGGTATGAGCAAAAGCTACAGCGGCCGCCTGCTGATGATTGACGGCCTGAGCGGCACCTTCCGCGAGATGAAGCTGCCCAAACGCCCCGACTGCCCGGTCTGCTCCCACCCTTGACGCAAACGGGATCAAAAAAGCCGAACCCTGTGGTTCGGCTTTTTGGTACCTGCACCTAACAACCCCTTCCTCAATGGGTCGTGAGGATCCTTTGCAACAGGTGATTAAAGCCCGAGGGATCTTCCGCGGGCCAGGCGTGGTGGCCGTTGGGAGTGTGGATGGTGGCGTTGGGCAGGGCGGCAAACTGCTCTACCCGTTTCGCCAGCGGCAGGTAGTCATGACTGGTGGAGATGATGGCCACCGGCTGCCAGATGGAGCCTAGCCGGGCGCGCACCGACCAACCGGGTAGTGCCTCCAGCAGCGCCTTGTAGGTTTTCTTTTTATTGCGCACGAAACGCAGTCGGAAGGTGTGGCGCACCTGTGCCAGATCCGGGCCCGGGAAGAGCTCGCGTCCCAGCCACCAGGCGAGGGGGCGCATACCGAACCAGCGCAGCCACTTGAGGCGCTGGGCATAACGCTCCTGCTCTTTGGGGGTCTCCAGCAGAAACTCGCTAAAGCCATTGACCAGCACCAGCCCCTGCACCTTGTGGGGCAGTTGCAGCGCCAGCTCCAGCGCGACCATGGCCCCGAGCGACAATCCGACAACCCAGGCGGGTTCTGGCTGCTCGTCGAGCCAGTTCACCACATCGGCTGCCAGGGTCGCCACATCGAACGGCCCCTCCTGCATGCTCTGGCCGTGGCCGCGCAAGTCCAGCGCCACCACCCGGTAGTGCTCGGAAAACCGTTCGATCTGCGCCTGCCAGTCGAGGCTCGAGGAGCCCAGCCCGTGCAGCAGCAACAGCAAGGGGCCCTCTCCTGCGCTGCGCAGGGCAAGACCGTTTAATTTCATCACCTGATTGCGGCGCATCAGTGTATTGCCTCTCGACTCATCACCTGAACCATCTCTTGTTGTTATGTTGCCCGTGGCCATCCTGCCACGTTATCAGCACGGCGCCCAATCAGCCTTCGCTGACCAGACTCACCGCCTTGATATAAGCGTAGATCTGCTGCTCCGGCGCCAGCGCCAGCCGCCTGGCGGAGCGGCTGGTGATCCGGGCCAGCAGTATCTGCTCACCCAGCGCCAACTGCAACAGGGTCTGGCCGGGGCGCACCTCGCGCACCGCCAGCAGACGGGTGATGAGACAGTTGGAGAGACTGGAGTGCTCGATGGGGGCCGTAGCAATCACCACATCCCGTCCCGCCACCTTGATCTGCAAGGGGCCACTCTCGTCCGGCACATGGGTCATGGTGACCCGCAGTCGCTGCTCACCGAGTTGCAGAGTCGCCATCTGCTCCTCTTCATCGTAGTGAGAGAGGGTCGCCGCCAGCATCACCCCGGCATCGTCGCGACTGGCAAGCGAGAGATCGGTTCGGGCGAAAATCTCGCTCGGCCGACCTTGCGCCTCCACCCTGCCACCTTCCAGCAGCACCAGCTGATCGCAGAGCAGGCTCACCTCCTCCATGGCGTGGCTAACGAAGATCATCGGGATGCCGCTCTCCTGCTGCAAGCCCTTTAGCACATGGGCCTGATGGATGCGGCTGCGCCGATCGAGCGCAGAAAAAGGCTCATCGAGCAGCAGCAGATCAGGCTCGGCCAGCAGCGCCCGCCCCAGCGCTACCCGCTGGCGTTGACCGCCAGAGAGGGCATGGGCAGGCAGCCCCAGCAGATCGGCAAAACCGAGCCGAGCCGCCAGCGCTTCGGGCTGCCAGCGCCCTCGCCCCTTGCGGGCCGCCAGTTGCAGATTGCCGAGCACCGTCAGATGGGGGAAGAGCCGCGAGTCCTGAAACACCAGCCCGATCCGGCGCGCTTCGGGCAGCAGTTGAGCATACTCCCGATCGCGCCACCGCAAGCGATCCCCGCTTCGGCGATCGAGCCCGGCGATGATGCGCAGCAGGGTGCTCTTGCCACAGCCCGAGGGGCCGAACAGGCCGAGGATCCCCCCCAGTTCGAGGGTCAGTGCGCAGTCGAGGGTAAAGGGGCCAAACTCACGCCGGGCATGGAGGTTCAGGGCATGGCGGGGTGGCTCGTTCACTGACGGCATAGTGGCGGGTTGGTTCATCCAAATACTCTCCGCTGTCTGCGCTGCAACACCCCGTAGACCAGTACCAGCATTACCAGCGAGAAGGCCATCAGGCCGCCAGCCAGAATATGGGCGTTCTGGTAATCCATCGCCTCCACATGATCAAACAGGGCGATGGAGAGCACCTGGGTCTCGCCGGGGATATTGCCGCCAATCATCAGCACCACGCCAAACTCCCCCAATGTATGGGCAAAGCCGAGGGCCGCCGCCATCACAAAGCTCGGCAGGGTCATCGGCAAGATGATGTGGAAGAACCGTTCCAGCGGGCCGAGCCCCAAAGTAGCGGCGGCCTCCAATTCCTTGTTGCCCATGTTGACGAAGGCGGAGGTGAGCGGCTGCACCACGAACGGCAGCGAATAGAGGATGGAGGCAAACAGCAGGCCGAGAAAGCTGAAGGCGAGCGGGACACCAAAGGTGTCGCGCCACCAGGCGCCGAAGCCATATTCGGGGGAGAAGGCGAGCAGCAGATAAAAACCCAGCACTGTGGGGGGCAGCACCAGCGGCAGCGCCACCAGCGCCTCCACCAGCGGCCGCAGCCGATTCTGACTGCGCGACAGCCACCAGGCCAGCGGCGGAGCCAGCAACAGCAAAATCGCTGTGGTACTGGCCGCAAGCTTCAGGGTGAGCCAGACAGCCAGCAGATCCCCTTCACTCATTGCCGACCTCCCGGTTGATAAATGCCTCCAACGGCATGGTCTCCATCCTCATTGCAAAGAGTGGCCGACCCGAAGGCCGACCACTCAGGGTATTGCGTCAACCCCATCCCCTTATTGGGGCAAGGCATAGCCCGCAGCCTTGATCTGCGCCTGACCTGGCCCCTTGAGCCAGGCGACCAGCGCCTCGACCGCGGCGCCTTTCTTCAATACCAGCCCCTGCTGTTCGATGGGCGGATAGAAGTCGGCAGGCACTGCCCAGGCTTCGGCGGTCTTGCCCGCTTCCACCAGATTGGCCCAGGCGACAAAGCCCAGCTCGGCATTGCCGGTGTCGACAAATTGCCAGGTCTGGCCGATGTTGGCGCCGGTCAGCAACCGGTACTGCTTGGGATCGATTTTGAGATGGGTGAGGGTCGCCATGGCGGCAGCACCATAGGGGGCGGTACGGGCATTGGCGATGGCGAGGTTGCCTTTCCATCTGCGCAGGGTCGCCTCGTCAGGGGCCGGCCCCCCTTTCTTCCACAGCCCCAGCTGGCCGATGGCGTAGGTGAAGCGATCGCTCCCCTTGCCCTCTTTTTCCAGCTTCTCGGGGGTCGCCGCATCGGCGGAGAGGAAGAGATCGAACGGCGCGCCGTGACTGATCTGGGTGTAGAGCACTCCGGTGGCGGCAGACGAGATGGCCAGGGTGTGGCCGGTCTTGGCGGTAAACTCCTTGCCAATACGCTCGATGGTTCCCTTGAAGTTGGCAGCCACAGCCACCTTCACTTCATCAGCCTGCACGGCACCGGTATGCAAGGTGGCGGCGCAGACGCCGGCGATGACAACAGATAACAGCGGTTTCATTCCCTTTCTCCTGATGGGGCCCGCACATCCGCGCCCCTTGGCGGGGCCGTGGTTCCCGTTGAACCTGCGCCCCTCGTGATGAACAGGTCAGGCTTGCCAGCGGGCAGCGGCGGCGTTGTCGCTCTCCTTGGCCTCGACCCAGCGTTGCACACCCTCGGCGGTCAGCTCTTTTTTCCAGAACGGCGCCCGGGTTTTCAAGAAATCCATGATGAAGTGACAGGCATCAAAGGCTGCGTCGCGGTGGGCACTGCTCACCGCCACCAGCACGATTTGCTCGCCAAGCCACAGCTCGCCGATACGATGAATGAGGGTACACTCCTGCAGCGGCCAGCGGCAACGGGCCTCCTGCACGATATCGGCCAGCGCCTTCTCGGTCATGCCGGGGTAGTGCTCGAGGGCAAGCCCCTTCACCTCCTCCCCCTGATTGAAGTCGCGAACCTTGCCAACAAAAGTGACGATGGCGCCACTGTCGGCGCGGGTGGCGAGGCGGGCATATTCGTCCGCCAGCGAGAAATCTTCCCGCTGCACCAGAATGCGATCGGTCATGGTTGCCTCGCTCATCCTTAACCTCCGGTCACTGGCGGGAAAAAAGCAACCTCATCGCCATCATTAATGGGGGTATCGAGGGGCACCAGCGTCTGGTTGACCGCCACCAGCAGCTTGCCAGCTTCCAGCGCCAGCGCCCACTTGTCGCCGCGTTCACAGAGCGCCGCACGCAGCGCTTCGGCAGTGGCATAGTCGCACGGCAGGCTCAGCTCATCGCAGGCAACCAGCTCTCTTACTTGCGCAAAAAACAGTACCTTGATCATGCTTGTTCCCCGTTCGTTGACCCCAGCTGAAAATGGCCAGACTTGCCGCCCTTTTTCTCTACCAGCCGCACCTGTTCGATCACCATGTCTTTTTGCACCGCCTTGCACATGTCGTAGATGGTCAGCGCCGCAACAGATGCCGCCGTCAGCGCCTCCATCTCCACCCCGGTCTTGCCTGAGAGCTTGCAGAGGGTGCGGATATGCACCTTGCGCTGCTCGGCCAGCGGCACTATCTCCACCTCGACCTTGGTCAAGGCCAGCGGATGGCAGAGTGGGATAAGATCGGCGGTCTTCTTGGCAGCCATGATGCCTGCGATGCGGGCGGTGGCGAACACGTCACCCTTGTGGTGCTGGCCGCTCAGGATCAGCGCCAGCGTCTCGGGGGTCATGGCAACAAACGCCTCGGCACGGGCTTCGCGCTCGGTCACCTGCTTGTCGGTCACATCCACCATATGGGCTTCACCGCTCTGGTTCAGATGCGTCAGGTTGGGCTGGGTCTGCTTGGTATCTGTCTGGTTCATCGTTTGCTCTCAGAGGTGGGAGACAAAGTTGCACGGCTTGGTGCGGGCATCGAGCTGATCGCGGATCAGTTGCTCCCAACCCAGCTGACAGGCGCCGGTGGAGCCCGGCAGACAGCAGATCAGGGTGCGATTGGCGAGTCCCGCCAGCGCACGGCTCTGCATGGCGGAGCCTTTAATCTCGGCAAAAGAGAGTTGACGGAACATCTCGCCAAAACCCTGTACGGTGCGCTCGAACAGCACACCGACCGCTTCCGGTACCCGGTTCTGTTCATTGAAGCCGGTACCGCCGTTAATCAGCACCACCTGCACCCCTTCATCGGCGATCCACTCGCTCACCTGGGCTCGAATGCGAAACAGGTTGTCGGGGCAGAGTGCCCGATCGGCCAGCTGATGGCCCGCGTCGGTAAGGGCCGAGACCAGATAGTCGCCCGAGCTGTCATCGGCGGCGGTGCGGCTGTCGGAAACCGTCAGCACGGCGATCTTGAGGGGAATAAATGCGTTGTGTTTCTGTCCCATCGGGCAGCTCCTTGTGGCTATGGGCCGTCAACGAGGCAGGAAGAGAAGGGGTATGAGAGGCCGGCTGTCAGGACGCAAAAACGGACGCAGACAGGGGGACCAACTTGCTCAAGCGTGTGACGGCGGGCTGATTCTATCAAAGGTTTCACGAGATATGGGATTTAAAAGACACACAAATCTGATGCTTGTCCCATATATGAGCAAAACGCAGGCCGGGTAAACCCGGCCTGTCGTCGCAGGATCAGAACCCTTTCACCCCGGTCATGTCGGGCAGCTGGTGCGCAATCCCCTTGTGACAGTCGATGCAGGTACTTTCACCACTGGCCAGATTGGTAGAGTGCATCTTGGCGGCACGCTGCCCCTGCAGGGAGAAGTCCATGTACTCGAAGTTGTGGCAGTTGCGGCACTCGCGCGAATCGGTCTCTTTCATTCGTTGCCACTCCCGCTCCGCCATCTCGCGCCGGTGCGACTCGAACTTCTCACGGGTATCCACCTTGCCGGTGATCATGCCCCACAGCTCCTTGGAAGCCTGCACTTTGCGGATGATCTTGTAGGTCCACTCATGGGGCACGTGGCAATCCGGGCAGCTGGCCCGCACGCCGGAGCGGTTGGCGTAGTGGATGGTGTCGCGGTACTCCTCGAACACGTTGTCCTTCATCTCGTGACAGCTGGTGCAGAAGGCCTCTGTGTTGGATGCTTCCATGGCAGTGTTGAAGCCACCCCAGAAAATCACGCCACCGAAGAAGCCCATCAGCAGGATGACCCAGAGAGCCGCCTTTGATGGTGACTTGAAGGTGGTCCACAGACGCTGGATAAAGCCGGGTAATTTCATCTATGGATTCCTCAGTTCAGCGCTTCAACCGGTTTAAAGGTATTTTCCACCAGCGGCTTGGCATCCGCTTGCGGTACATGGCACTGCAGGCAGAAGTAGCGACGCGGCGACACTTCACCCAGGGTCAGGCCGTCGCGGGTCTCGAAGTGAGTCGGACTGATCTTGGGGGCCTTCATGGCGCTGGCATTCTTGAAGCTGTGGCAAGCCAGGCACTTGTTGACCTTGGTGTCCACCTCATAGTTGCGAATGTCGTGGGGGATCAGCGGCGGCTGATGCATGTACTGGCGATCGTAGGGCGCACCATCCTTGCGGAAGTTTTTCAGGGGCGCGGCAGTGGCATCGGTCACCAGATCGGTGGCGCCACGCTCGGACTTGAGGCCACCGGTACTGTTGGTGATCTCGGGGGCCGCTGCCATCAAGGATCCCGCCATCAGGCAGGCCAGCATTGCTCCAATCAGCTTTTTCATTATTTGTTCTCCGACGTTTTTTCTGCCTTGACGGCAAAACCTACAGTGATTTCAAAAACTTGTTCCGCGCAGACATCGATGCAGCGGCCACAGTTGGTACACTCCTGAGCCGCAATCAAGGGCCCGTGACCGCGCTTGGCACCATGAACAGGTCCGCGCAGGATGGGACGTTCCGGGCAGACCGCATAACAATCCATGCAGTTGTTGCACCGCTCGCGCCCCTTGGCAGAAATCTTGATAAATCCGACCCGGTTGACCAGGGCATAGAAGGCCCCCACCGGACAGAGATGACCGCACCAGCCCCGCTCAACCACGAAAAGATCGAACAGGAACAGCGCCGCCAGCAGGGCCCAGCCAGCCCCCATGCCAAACAGCAGACCGCGCATGGCGAGCGACACCGGATTGACCAACTCCCACGCCATCACCCCGACCACCGCTGGCACCACCAGCACCATGGCCAGCAGCCAGTAGCGGGTCGCACGGCTGAACTGGCCATTGCCCTTGAGGCCAAGGCGCCCCCTGAGCCAGGCTGCTGCATCCGTGATAAGGTTGACCGGACAGACCCAGGAGCAGAACACCCGCCCCCCCACCAGCCAGTAACCGGCCAGCACAATGGCAGCCCCCAGCCAGAGGGTGGTGATGGGCCAGTGGCCCGCCGCCAGCGACTGCAACAGCGTAAGGGGATCGGTCAGCGGCATTGTTTCCAGCAACAGCGAGCTGGAGAGGTTGCCCTTGAGGATCCAGATGCCCGCCAGCGGCCCCAGCAAAAACAGCCCGAGCACGCTGAACTGACTCAGCCGACGAAGCATCAGGAAGCGGTGGGAACGCCACCACCCCAGCTTGATGCGAGCCTCTTCCCCCGGATAACGACTCATAACCCCTCCGGTTTGCGGGTGGGCAGGGTGAGCCTGTCGCCGATGAGCGACTTGTTCCCCGCCTTGGCCTTCTCTTCCCAGCCGAGCCGGTAGTGATGACCCAGCTCACCTTTGGCAAGCTGGCGTGGCACCACCTTGATGGCCGCTTCCTCCAGCACGCAGGCATGCTCACACTTGCCACAGCCGGTACAGATATCGCTGTGTACCGTGGGCAGGAACATGGCGTGCTTGCCGGTACGCTGGTTATGCTGCAGCTCAAGAGTGATCGCCTTGTCAATCAGCGGGCAGACCCGATAACAGACATCGCAACGCAAACCCAGATAGTTGAGGCAGGTCTCGTGATCGATGAGCACTGCTACCCCCATCCGGGCCTGATCGATGTCGGTCATCTGCTGATCCAGCGCCCCGCTCGGACAGGCCACCACGCAAGGGATGTCATCACACATCTCGCAGGGCACGGCACGCGCCTTGAAATAGGGGGTGCCAGTGGTCACAGGGTCAAACAGCCGGGCGAGCTTGAGAGTGTCGTAGGGGCACGCCTCGACGCAGAGCCCGCAACGCACGCAGGCGCCGAGAAACTCTGCTTCATCGAGGGCGGCGGGCGGACGCAGCGCCTGGGCAGGCACAGCTTGTGCCTGCTGGCGGGCCACGCCACCGAGCCCCACGCCAAGCAGGCCCACACCGCAGGCCCCCTTGGCCATGTCGGCCAGAAACTGGCGACGACTACGACTCATCTCGCACTCCCCCGCCTTAAGCCTTCATCACCTTGACGGCGCACTTCTTGTAATCGGTCTCTTTCGAGAGCGGATCGGTGGCGTCCAGGGTCAGCTTGTTGACCAGCTGGCTCGCATCAAAGAAGGGCATGAAGACCAGTCCTTTCGGCGGACGGTTGCGACCACGGGTCTCGAGCCGGGTCTTCACCTCGCCACGGCGGGAGGAGACGATCACCTCTTCACCACGACGCACGCCGCGAGCCTTGGCATCGTCCGGGTGCATGAAGAGCACCGCATCCGGGAAGGCGCGATAGAGCTCGGGCACCCGACGGGTCATGGTGCCGGTGTGCCAGTGCTCCAGCACGCGGCCGGTGGAGAGCCACAGATCGTACTCTTTATCGGGCGACTCGGCGGCGGGCTCGAACGGCAGGGCGAAGATGACCGCCTTGCCATCGGGCTTGCCATAAAAACGTACCCCCTCGCCCGCTTTCACATAGGGGTCGAACCCTTCGCGATAGCGCCACAGGGTCTCTTTGCCATCTACCACAGGCCAGCGCAGACCACGGGCTTCGTGGTACTGATCGAACGGTGCCAGATCGTGACCGTGGCCACGACCGAAGGTGGCGTACTCCTCGAACAAGCCCTTCTGAACGTAGAACCCGAAGTGTTCGGCTTCGTCGTTCAGCAGCCCCTTGCTCTGCTCTTTCGGGAACTGGTTGACCTGACCGTTGGCATAGAGCACATCGAACAGGGTTTTGCCCTTCACTTCCGGCATCTTGGCAATCAGCTCAGCCGGCCACACTTCCTCAACCTTGAAGCGCTTGGAGAACTCCATCAGCTGCCACAAGTCGGACTTGGCCCCTTCCGGCGCTTTCACCTGCTGGTGCCAGAACTGGGTGCGGCGCTCGGCATTGCCGTAGGCACCCTCTTTCTCCACCCACATGGCGGTGGGCAGGATGAGGTCAGCGGCCTGGGCAGTGACGGTCGGGTACGGGTCGGAGACCACGATGAAGTTGCGCGGATCGCGATAGCCAGGCAGGCGATCGGTATTCATGTTGGGGCCGGCCTGCATGTTGTTGTTGCACATCACCCAGTAGGCATTGAGCTTGCCGTCCTTGAGCATGCGATCCTGCAGCACGGCGTGGAAACCCACCTTGTCGGGAATGGTCCCCTCCGGCAGTTTCCAGATCTGCTCGGCAATGGCGCGGTGCTTGGGCTCGGTCACCACCATGTCGGCAGGCAGACGGTGGGCAAAGGTACCCACTTCACGGGCGGTGCCACAGGCAGAGGGCTGGCCGGTCAGTGAGAAAGGACCATTACCCGGCTCGGAGATCTTGCCGGTCAGCAGGTGGATGTTGTAGCAGAGGTTGTTGGCCCAGACGCCACGGGTATGCTGGTTGAAACCCATGGTCCAGTAGGAGACCACCTTCTTGCCCGGGTCGGCATAGAGCTTGGCCAGCTTTTCCAGCTTCTCTTTGGAGACGCCGGAGAGCTTGGAGACCGACTCCACATCGTAATCCGCCACGAACTTGGCAAACTCCTCAAAGGTCATCGGAGTGGCATCGCCGCTGTCCGGGTTCTTCGCTTTCTGCTGCAGCGGATCGGTCGGGCGCAGGCCGTAACCGATGTCGGTGACCCCCTTCTTGAACACGGTGTGCTTGTTGACGAAGTCCCAGTTCACCTTGTCGTTCTGGATGATGTAGTTGGCGACATAGTTGAGGATCGCCAGGTCGGTCTGCGGAGTGAACACCATGCCGTTGTCCGCCAGCTCGAAGCTGCGGTGCTCGAAGGTCGAGAGCACGTGCACCTGCACATCCGGGTTGGAGAGGCGACGATCAGACATCCGCGACCAGAGGATGGGGTGCATCTCGGCCATGTTGGAGCCCCACAGCACGAACGCATCGGCCTGCTCGATATCGTCGTAGCAGCCCATCGGCTCGTCCATGCCGAAGGTACGCATGAAGCCAACGACCGCAGAGGCCATGCAGTGACGGGCATTGGGGTCAATGTTGTTGGAGCGGAAACCGGCCTTCATCAGCTTGGCGGCGGCGTAACCTTCCCAGACGGTCCACTGGCCGGAGCCGAACATGCCGACGGCGGTCGGCCCCTTCTCTTTCAGGGTCGCCTTGAACTTCTCGGCCATGATGTCGAACGCCTGATCCCAGCTGATGGGGGCGAAGTCGCCATCCTTGTCGAACTGGCCGTTCTTCATCCGCAGCATCGGCTGGGTCAGGCGATCCTGGCCGTACATGATCTTGGAGAGGAAGTAGCCCTTGATGCAGTTGAGGCCACGGTTGACCGGTGCATCGGGGTCGCCCTGAGTCGCCACGACCCGACCATCCTGAGAGCCCACCAGCACGGAGCAGCCGGTACCGCAGAAGCGGCAGGGAGCCTTATCCCAATGGATGGCCGTCTTGTCGGTACTGGTGATGAGATTGGCTGCCAGCGTGGGGGCACTGACACCGGCCACGGCAGCGGCAGCTGCCACCGCGTTGGCCTTCATAAAGTCGCGTCGACTCAGCTTCATGGCATATCCTCACATTGCTTATCGCGTAATAGTTGTCGAATCTGTCGAACGGGAGCCAGCCATCAGCGGCAGAGGGCACGCCCGGCATCCCATCACTCTTTTCAGTGACCGCCCAGTTCATCGAACTGGTGGTAAATCAGGGCGGCAGAGAGCACACCCGGCATCGCCTGTATCGCATCAATGGCCGCCATGATCGGCCGCTGGCTCGGACCTTCCAGGGTCACGACCAGCTTGCCCTCGTCACTGACGGCGTGGATCTCGGCCCCTTCAAGGGCGCCAATCTGCTCGGCGAGCTGATGGCGCAAGGGGGGCTGGGTCAGCACCACCAGACTCGATACATGGAACTCCTGATCCATTGTGGCTTCTGTGTCACACGGCTTCTGACTCATTCTGACTCCTGCTTGAGGGTGGACTGGCTCGTAACACCGGATGGGGCGGCTCGCCCATCGACCTTGATGCTGCCAACCGGACAATCCTGCACGCAGGCGCCGCAGCCATTACAGCGATCCGGCTCGACCGTCGGGGTGGGCACACGCCCCAGCACCGGAATAAAGCGAATGGCATTGGGCTCGCAGCTGTCCTGACAGCGCTGGCAAAACACCTGACCATTGGCCAGACAGTTGGCCTCGATATGGGCCTTGTAGTGCCAGGGGGACTCGCTGGTCGGGCGAAACAGCGGCACCTTGCAGACCGTGACGCACTCGGTGCAGAAGGTGCATTCGCCACGCTGGAAATCGACCACCGGAAAACCGCCCTCGCCATTCACCAGGATCTGCTCCGGACAGGCGGCCAGACAGTCCCCGCAGCGGGTACAGTCGGCGACAAATGCCGACCAGTTGACTGACCAGGGCAACTGCACCGGCGGTTCGGCAGTTCTCAGCCGCCCCCGGAACAGGCCGCGGCGGGCAAGATCGATCTCATCCGGCATGTTGACTCCTGTTCTGGTGAAAAAGGGGACAGTGCGAGTCCATGATTGGCATTCTTGATACCAATTATAAGAGTGGGTGTATATTGCGGCCCTGACAAGGTAAGGGATATACCACCAGGGAGATAAACAGGGGGGATTCTTGCGCCAGATCAAAGCCTTGCAGCGCAATAAAAAAGGAGGTATCGGTTAAAATACCTCCATGTGAGGATTGCTATTTAATCGTTGGCGATTTTTTGCGGTTATCCGCCGATCGAGGCGAGATGAGGGGTGATGCCGGCATTGCCCTCATGGAGACGATGGGTGGCACTCTTGCCCGCCAGTGCCGCGCGAATGCGCTGTTGCAGCTCATCAGATTGCCCATCTGCGCCGAGCAGATCCCGCAAGTCGATGCCGTTGTCGCCAAACAGGCACAGATGCAGCTTACCCAGCGAGGAGACCCGCAGCCGGTTGCAACCGGCACAGAAATCCTTGCTGTAGGGCATGATGAGCCCCACTCCGCCCTGCGAATCGGGGTGCATAAAGACCTGCGCCGGACCGTCATCCGTGCCCCGCAACTGCTGCACCCAGCCGCTCTCCAGCAAGCGCTGTTTGATCTGTTCACCGCTGACATGGTGGTCACGAAACAGGGTATCCATCTCGCCGGTCTGCATCAGCTCGATAAAGCGCAGCTCGATGGGCTTGTGCCTGATCCAGCCCAGAAAGGCATCAAGCTGGTAGTCGTTGAGCCCCTTAAGCAACACAGCATTGATCTTCACCGATTTGAAACCGGCGGCCAGTGCTGCTTCGATCCCCTCCATCACCTCGGCCAGCTTGTTCTCACCGGTGATCTGATGAAACTGGCGCGGGTCGAGACTGTCGACACTGACATTCAGCGCGTTGAGTCCGGCATCAAACCACTCCTGGGCCCGCTCCTTGAGGCGATAGCCGTTGGTGGTCATGGCGACCTTCTCGATACCCGGGGTGGTGGCAATCACCTTGACGATCTCGGTGAAATCGCGGCGCAGGGAGGGCTCGCCCCCCGTGATCCGCACCTTGCGGGTGCCCATGGCGGCAAAACCGCTGACCACACGGCGGATCTCGTCAATCGAGAGAAAGGGTTGACGCCCCGCTTTGTGAACTTCCGGGGGGCGATAACCGTCAGGCAAGCAATAGGTGCAACGGAAATTGCACACATCGGTCACCGACAGACGCAAATAGTAAAAACGACGGGAAAAACCATCTTCAAGTGGCAACATAAACACCTTTCCAAATACGGGAGGCCAGGGCATTTCTTTCCTGACCCTTACAGCTCGAACGTCGGCTGACGGCTGGTTTCCCCCTATCGCTAGGACTTAGGCAAAACCGCTCGGAGTTCATCTAGTTTTTCGATGCTAACACAAGTTGGAGTACACTCCCACGCATCTTGCGGGGTCCTTATCACTATTCAGAGGTGCGCATCAGTATGGGAAAACGGTTCAGGGTCCATTCGGTCAGCAGTGCCATTGGTCGCGCCATGGTGTTGATCCTCTTCATGGCCAGCCTGATCGCGCTGGTCGCCATGGTCACCCTCTTCTACTCGGTACCCGATGCCAAGGCGATCAACCTCTCCGGTTCGCTGCGGATGCAGGCCTACCGGATGGCCTACGAAATCGAGCGGGGCGACAGCGTGCTGGGACGCCTCTCCCAGTTTGAAGAGACCCTGCACGCCGAAGAGCTGCAGGAGACCCAGCGCTGGATCACGCCTGCCTCCCTGCGCCGCACCTATGGCGAAGTGCTCGGCCAGTGGCAGGTGATGCGCCAGCACATCGAGGATCGCACCCCCAGACGGTACACCGATAATACCGAGCAGTTTGTGGCGGCCATCGACAATTTCGTCAATCAGATGCAGTACCACGTGGAATTCAAGGTGAGGATGCTGGCGCTTGCGGAGGGGCTCGGCCTGCTGGCCATCATCACCATCGCCTGGTTCACGGTGCGCTTCACCCGTCAGCAGGTGGTCGCCCCCCTCAACCAGCTGGTCTACTGTGCCCGCCAGATCCAGCGGCAGGATTTCGATCTTAAGCTGCCCGCCCACGGCGAAAACGAGCTGGGGGAACTGTCGCGCGCCTTCGTCACCATGGCCGACGAGCTGGGCAAGCTCTATCGGGAGCTGGAAAACAAGGTGGAAGAGAAAACCGCCAAGCTGCAACAGGCCAACGACACCCTCTCGTTTCTCTACTCGACCGCCCAGAAGCTGCACGCCGCCCCGCTCAGTACCCGTACCCTCATCAAACTGCTGGACCGCGCTGCCGCCCACCAGCATATCGACCATATCCGGCTGACCCGCTTCGAGCACAACGCCATGCCGGTCTACATCTCGGGGCGCACCGGCTGGCCCGGCGATCTCGATGCGGTCGCCAGCTTCTATCTGCAGATGGATGAGCAGGAGTTCGGCCGCCTCGACATCATCAGCCAGCACCCCATCGATGAGCGGTTGATTAAAAACTTCACCATGCTGCTGGCTCAGGTGCTGCACAAAGACCAGACCCTGCTGCAACAGCAGCGACTGCTGCTGATGGAGGAGCGGGCGGTGATCGCCCGCGAGCTGCACGACTCGCTGGCGCAAGCCCTCTCCTATCTCAAGATCCAGTCCACCCTGCTCAAGCGCTCTTACGCCAAGGGGCAGCATGACAAGGCGCAGGAGGCGATGCAGCAGATCGACGAGGGGCTTAGCAATGCCTATACCCAGTTGCGCGAACTGCTCGGTACCTTCCGTCTCACCATTGGCGATGCCAATCTGGGGGAAGCGATCCGCGTCATGCTTGATCAACTGCAGCCTCAGACCCAGGCCGAAATCCGGTTCCATTACGGACTGGCCGACAACGACTTGGAGGCGGGCCAGCATATCCACATTTTGCAGTTGATCCGTGAGGCAGTGCTCAATGCCATCAAACATGCCAACGCGCAAGTGATTGATGTTAGCTGTGAGACCCTCGCCAGTGGTAACATTGAGGTTCAGATTTCAGATGACGGTGTCGGGATCGGACTCGCCAGCTCGGCGATCAACCATTACGGGTTGAGCATCATGAACGAGCGCGCCAGCAAACTGCACGGTCTGCTGACCATCAACGAGCAGCAACCACAAGGCACCTGCGTGCATCTGACCTTTCCCACCAGTCTAACGAGAGACGCCTGATGGACGAGATGAAATACACAGTTCTGGTCGTAGATGACCATCCCCTCATGCGCAAAGGGATTGTGCAGCTGCTGGCTCTGGAAGAGAACATGGAGGTGACCGGTGAAGCCTCCAACGGCACAGATGCCGTGGCGCTGGCCAAAGAGTCCGAGCCGGATCTGATCCTGCTCGATCTCAACATGAAGGGGCTCTCCGGCCTCGATACCCTCAAGGCGCTGCGCGCCGAGGAGATCACCTCCCGGGTAGTGATCCTCACCGTCTCCGATGCCCGTCAGGATGTGGTGGCTTTGCTCAAGGCCGGTGCCGACGGCTACCTGCTCAAGGATACCGAGCCTGATCTGCTGCTGGCCCAGCTGGCCGACGTGATGACCGGCAAGCAGATCCTGAGCGAACCGCTGCGCCCCTATCTCGAAAACATCTACGAGCTGGATCACCTGCAGCAGAAGCTGGAAAGCTTAACGCGTCGCGAAATGCAAATCCTGCGCGAAATTGCAAAAGGCCTCTCCAACAAACAGGTCGCCTCGGTACTCCATATCTCCGAGGGAACGGTCAAGGTTCACGTGAAGAGCCTGCTGAAGAAACTCGAGGCGCAAAGCCGCGTGGAAGCGGCTGTCATGTATCTGGAGCAGCGCAACTAAGCGCCCTCAACCGCCCGAAAAGCCACCCTCCGGTGGCTTTTTTCATTCTCTGGCACAGTCGCTGCATTGTCATATTCAGCAACTACTCAATGGAGGATGGAACATGAAACTACAACCTTTGGCACTGTTCCCCTTGCCTTCCCACATACTGCCGGGCGGCAAGCTTCCTCTGCGTCTGTTCGAGCCACGCCACCTGCAGATGCTCAAGGAGTCATTCATCAACGATCAGGGCTTTGGCATCGTGATGGAAGAGTCGACCACCTCGGGACAATCCGGCCGCATTCTGCCGGTGGGCACCCGGGTCAAGGTGACTGACTTCTACAGCCTTAATGATGGCCTGCTGGGAGTGACGGTGCTGGGACTGGAGCGCTTCTGCATCCACGAGATGGAAACAGACGAGATGGGCCTGCGCCGGGCCAAGGTGGAGATGCTGCCCAACTGGCCGAGCACCCACTCAGATTTCAACGACAAGCTGCTGGTCAATCGCCTGCGGGAAGTGTTCGAGCAGTATCCGGAGCTTGATGAGCTCTATCCGGACAAGCGCTTTGAAGATGCCGCCTGGCTCTGCCAGCGCTGGCTCGAGATATTGCCGATGCCGATTTATGAAAAGCAGATGCTGATTGCCAAACAAAACAGCGAAGCGGCCCGTAAATTTCTGCATCGCCTGATTTCACAATGACAAAAACAGCGTTGCAAAATGCAATTATTCCAACAATGAAAATGTGAAATTCGCATTTTGCGAGTAAGTAGGAACGCAAAACGCCATAACAAGAGAGAGCCGCTGCGCTAAACGGCCAAAATTGAACACAAAAGAGTCCTAAAAAAGTTGGCACAGATTTTTCATATAGATTGATACAACCCGATTTATCCCGTGCTCTCTTCAGTATTTGCTGAAGAACTGGTCAACCCACAAAGTTGACCATTTTTTTTATCCGCGCGTCGGCAACCGCTGACCAAAGTGACGCTGCAAACACTCTCTCAACCGTGACAAGGTGATAGGCTTGGCGAGAAAGTCATCCATCCCCTGCGCCAGACAGCACGCCTTGTCCTCCGCCATCGCATTGGCCGTCAGGGCGACGATAGGCATGGTGCATCCCAACTCACGCAAGCGTCGGGTCGCTTCCAGTCCGTCCATCAGGGGCATCCGCATATCCATCAGGATCAGATCCGGGAGCTGCTCATCCACCTGCGCCAGCGCTTCCAGACCATTGGCAGCCAGCCGAACCTTGCCCACCAGTTTTTGCAGCATCAGCGACACCACCAGCTGATTCACCGGGCTGTCCTCCACCACCAGCACATCCAGTGGCAACAGTGCCGAAGCCCCCTCCTCCCGCTGCGGCTGGCTATGGCAGGGTAGCGCCATGCCGGGCAGTTCGAACCAGAAACAGCTTCCCTTGCCCGGCTCGCTCTTCAGGTGGATCTCTCCCCCCATAAGCGTCACCAGACGCTTGCTGATGGCAAGACCGAGGCCGGTACCGGAAAAACGCCGGGTGGCCGAGTTGTCGACCTGGGAGAAGGGTTCAAACAGCAGCGCCTGATCCGCATCAGCGATCCCGATCCCGGTGTCGGAGACCGAGATCAGCAGCTTCTCATCCTGCCAACCCAGATGGAGAGTGACCTCTCCCTGTTCGGTAAATTTGAGGGCGTTGTCCAGCAGATTGCCCATCACCTGGGTAAGACGCACCGGATCTCCCTGCAGCTCGGCAGGGACAGCTTCATCTACCCCATAGCTCAGTGTTATGCCCTTGCCGTCGGCACGGTTCTGCAACGGTTCGATCACGGATTGACACAACTGGATCGGTTGCAAGGTCTCGCAATGGAACACCAGGGTCTGGGACTCGATTTTAGAGAAATCGAGCACATCGTCGATGATGGTCTGCAGCAATCTGGCAGAGTGGGTGGCATGACGTAGCAACTGCTTCTGCTCGGGTGCCAGCTCGGCGTGTAGCACCAGGTCGAGCATCCCCAGCACCGCATTCATGGGGGAGCGGATCTCGTGGGTCATCATGGCAAGAAACTGGGATTTGGCACGGTTGGCCGCCTCCGCATCGTCCCGTGCCCGCGCCAGCTCCTCTTCACGATGGATCTGGTGGCTGATATCGCGTGCGGTACCGCGATATCCCGTAAAAGCCCCCCCATGATCAAAACAGGGTTCGGCACTCACCTCCATCCAGCGGGGGCCGTCGAGCATCGCAACCTGCATGCGTACAGCCCGAACCGGTTTACGCTGCTCCAATAGGTCGAGATATGCCTGTGACTCAGTACTCTGCTTGTTGCAGACATAGTCATAGAGGGTCGGCCGGGTTGCCAGCGGGGTCATCTCGTCAAGGTAACCGGGCTCGGAAGCATAGCTGAGCCGGTGTTCGGCATCGGTCTCCCAGAACCAGTCGGAGGCCATGGCGGCAAAACTGCGAAAACGGCGTTCACTGGCCTGCAGGGCCTGAGTTTTTAAATCGACCTGCTCCTGCAAGCGGGCCCGATAGGCAATGTTGACCAGCGCTTGTGAAATCAACGGACGGCAGCGCTGCATGGCCGCCTTGCTGGTCAGATCGAAGGAGCCGGCCAGCGAGTGCCGACAGAGGATAACGGCGGTAAAGCCGGGGGCCTGCAGCCCGGTCAGCATCAGGCTGGCCCAGCCCGGCTCGCTCGCCAGCGGTGCCAGCTCAGGCAACTGGAACGGGTCATAGATCACCAACGTCTCTCCGGCAATGGCACGAGCAAAGGCCGGGGTCATCAACCAGCTGCGACCGCACTGTTCCGGCTCGGTACTGAGGTGGGTGATGCCCTGTTCCCCACTCCAGGCCACCACATCCGCATGTTCAAATCCAATAAAGGGCTTGAGCACTTGAATGAGGCTCTCCAGCACCTGCTCCAGCGTTTTGGCATCAGCCAGTGTAGCCACCCCTTTCAGCAGGGTATGGGATTCATGACGATACTTGGCCTCGCGCTCACGACAGCGCATAAGATCGACCAGGGTCGCCTGCAGTTTGTCGCCAAGGGCTTCCAATTCACTGTTGCCAATCATCTTGTATCCTGCTCTGCTCAAGCGGTCAGAAAGATCACACTCGATACCATCAGGTTGCCGTGGGCCAGCTCGCCATTGGGCAGCCGCCCCTGCTCGCCGAAGGTAAAGGGGGTGATAAAAGGGATCTTGCCGAGGCGAGCCTGGCTCTGCTCGACAAATTGGCACAACATATCACCTAGCGCCAAACGACAACCAGCACAAAAGATGATGAGAGCGCCGATAGGCTGCAATTCCACGTCGACCCCATACCCTGGCTCGATACGCATGGCATTGAGGCTGCGCTGCAACAACCCTTCCTGACTGCTGTACATCAACAGCAGACGCTCCCCTTGCACCACATCGGTAAAGAGCCGCAGCCCGCCCTGTTCGGTCACCGCTTCGGGGTGGGAGAGTTTGTAGTAAGGAATGCCATCCAGCGCTCCCACCTGACGGGCCAGCGGGGTGAGCGTGGTCTCCCGCAAAATCGCCCCCACCGGCCAGGGCTGCTCGCGACCGCACCAGCGGGCATAGACCTCGGCAGCAGGCTGGTGATCGATGGTGAGTACCTCCCGCCCGTTGCAGGCGGTGATCTCACCACTGAATTCGGCAGGCACATAACCGGAGTGAAACTGAAAAGCCAGCTGGCAATCGGGATAGAGCACCGCCAGACCGATGCCATCCTGAGCCACCGCCTCATCCCAGCAGAGCTGCCAGTCACCGCTGACGCTGCTATCAGCCGCGGATCCACCGACCACCGGCACCGAGGCACCGAGTTCTGCCTCGATTCCGGCCAGCAGCCCCTCCTCCTTGCCGGGACTGGCATGAAACAGGATCAGCTGGGGCAGCTCGCCCGGTCGACCACAGTCGCTCATGGCTCGGCGCAGCAACTGCCGCACATCCACCCCGTCACCGCTGGCACCGGCTACCCCGAATGCCCCTTTCTCATCGTACAGAGCAGCAACCGCCAGCCCATATCCGTCTCGGGCGTGGTGTCCCATCTCGGTCATGACACCACCGCAAGAGCTGCACCCAAGCAGGCGGGTCGTCGGGAACTGGCATTTGAGCGCGTCGCGCAGTATCGCCCCCTCATGGGCTTGGGTAAAATAGAGCAACAGCAGGGAGGGGGCCTGATCGGCATGGTGGCGCAGCTGCGCGCAGATATCTTGGGCCGCCAGCGATGAATTCTGGGCGAGGGAGTGAACGGTCAGAAATTTCAACACCATCTCCTTGTTTTATCGAATGGCAGCCTCAAGCAAAAATCATACCTTTATCAAACAATTATCTCGCTTCGCTTGCTAACATAGCGGTCAACTGAGACCAATGACAGGACGCCCATATGTGGCAAAAAAACATCAATGACTTCGATCGGGTCGTTGCCATCGGTGGTGGCCATGGTATGGGACGAGTGCTTTCGTCCCTCTCGTTTCTCGGTCAACGGCTCACCGGCATCGTCACCACCACAGATGATGGCGGCTCGACCGGACGCCTGCGCAAGAGTCAGGAGTGCATCGCCTGGGGCGATCTGCGCAACTGCCTGAACCAGCTGGTCACCGATCCCAGCATCGGCAGCCTGTTGTTCGAATACCGCTTTGCCGGCAAAGGCGAGCTGGCGGGCCACAACCTTGGCAACCTGATGCTGCTGGCGCTCGATAATCTCTGTGTCCGTCCTCTTGATGCTATCAAGCTGATCAGTGACATGCTCAAAATAGAGTCACAATTGCTACCCATGTCTGAATTTCCCACCGATCTCTGCGCCCATATGGAGTGTGGCACCCAGATCCTGGGAGAGGTATCCATCGATCAACTGGCAACACCACCCCTCTCCCTCGGCCTGATGCCGGAGGTGCAAGCGACCCGCGAAGCGGTGCTGGCATTGCAGCAGGCGGACATGATCATTCTGGGGCCGGGCAGTTTCCTCACCTCCATCATGCCGCCATTGCTGCTGGCCGAGATCGCCCAGGCCATCAACGAGAGCAGCGCCATGCTGGTTTTCGTCTGTAATCTGGTGGCGGAAAACGGCCCTGCCAGCCAGCTGGATCTGATGAGTCAGTGTCGCTGGCTGGAATCCCGGGTCGGTCAGGGTCGGCTGGATGCCATCCTGGCCCCACAGGGCGCAGGTGATGCGGGGGGCTGGCAAGGGCGTGTGATCGAAGCCGAGCTGGGCGAGCTTGAGCTGCCCCATCGGCACGATCGATTGAAGCTTAAACTGGCGCTGGACCGGATCATCCAGCAACTGCTCAACCAGCGTTAGGCAACGGTCACTGCGCCCCGGCACCCCTGCATGGCGCCGTTACTGATAATCGGCAAGAAACGCGAGCACTTGGGGCAAGGAGGCCTCCAGCAGTTGCAACTGGCGCTCTGCCTCTGCCACATCGGCCTGCTTGCTGGCCATCTCAAGTGCCATCACCTGCTGATAACTCGGCATGGCGCCATAGCTGCCACAGGATGATTTCATGCTGTGCGCCACCCGAGCCAGCGCCTCCCACTCTCCCTGTTCATAGAGGGGTCTGAGCTGACTCAGCTGCTCGCCCACCTCTTCAATAAAGACTGCGATGACCACGGGCAGCATATCCGGACCGATATCCTCTGCCAGCTGCTGCAACACCTTGCGATCCACCCACTCCATGCGAGGCTCCTCCAGAACGGTATTCAAACAGACCATACTATAGATAGTTTTCGATGTCGTGGCTCACGACCAGGCAGTGATGAAGCACCCGATTGGATGGCTCAGGGAATAAAGTGGCAAAAAATGTGATCAGTATCGAAATAGCGATGCTCAAGCGCCCGTCAAGCCAACAACTTGATTGCCACAAATTAACAATTGATCAACACTCAATGCCGTCAGAGTGATGATGCTCAGCAACACCTCTCATCCCTTTTGCCTTTTATGGCTGCTGCGAAGAACCAGGGTAGGTATCTACCCTGGTATTTTTTTATCTTGCCCAAGCGCAACCCGATTGGTCGCCACCCGCTCCCCAAGCCGGAACAGATTGAATTCGCCGGGGGCCATCTTGATCCAGTTCTCATTGCCGGTCAGCGGCCGCGTCGTGACCAGCGTCACCACATCGTTGGGTGTGGTCTCGCTCTGGAAATCGATCACCACCTCCTCATCCAGCAAACTCGCCTCGCCAAATGGCGCGCAGCGAGTCAGCCAGTGCAGGTTGTTGCTGCAGTAGCTCATCACATACTCCCCGTCCGAGAGCAGCATGTTGAACACCCCGAATGCTCTGAGCTCATCACACAAGGTGGCCATATAGCGAAACATGGCGGGAAAGTTTGCAGGACGCTTGGGGTACTTCTGCTCCAACCGGTCGAGCAGCCAGCAGAAGGCGTGTTCGCTGTCGGTATCCCCTACCGGACGGTGGCGACCGGTTGGCAGCTTCTTGTAACCGGTCAGCTGACCGTTGTGGGCGAAGGTCCAGTAACGGCCCCACAGCTCACGGGTAAAGGGGTGGGTATTTTCCAGTGACACGCAGCCACGATTGGCCTGCCGAATGTGGCTGACCACAGCGCAGCTCTTGATGGGCAGCGCCTGTACCAGTCTGGCGATGGGAGATTGGGCGCTGGGCTCGGGATCCTTGAAGGTGCGAAAGCCCTTCCCTTCGTAAAAGGTGATCCCCCAGCCATCCTTGTGGGGCCCGGTCTTGCCGCCGCGCAGCATCAACCCGGTAAAGCTGAAGCAGATATCGGTCGGCACATTGGCACTCATGCCGAGCAGTTCGCACATATCCGGCAGACTCCTTTCATGATTTGGCTTGTGTCATGTTCGACCAGCACGCTGGTTCGACAGACAGCAGGGGAAGGCGCAATCTCTTCCCCTGTGACTGGCAACAACCGGCCGATGGCGAACCATGCTACCGGCGTTGCCCTTGTCTGGTAGTGACAGCCTGATTACTTGGCCATCTCTTTTTCGACCAGCTGGATCAGGATGTGGATCACCTTGATGTGCACTTCCTGAATACGGTCGGCATAGCCAAAGTGCGGCACGCGGATCTCGACATCCGCCAGACCTGCCATCTTGCCGCCATCCTTGCCGGTCAAGGCGATCACTTTCATCCCTTTGGCGCGGGCCGCCTCGATGGCTTTCAGGATATTGCCGGAGTTGCCGCTGGTAGAGATGCCAAGCAACACGTCGCCACGGCGGCCGACCGCTTCTACGTAGCGGGAGAAGACATAGTCATAGCCAAAGTCGTTGGAGACGCAGGAGAGGTGGCTCGGATCGGAGATGGCGATACCGGCATAACCCGGGCGGTTCTCGCGGTAACGACCGGTCAGCTCTTCGGCGAAGTGCATGGCGTCACAGTGGGAGCCACCGTTGCCACAAGAGAGCACCTTGCCCTCTTCTTTGAAAGAGTCAGCCAGCAGTTTGGCGGCCGCTTCGATGTTTTTCAGGTTCTGCTCATCAGCCAGGAAGGCCTGCAGCACGCTGGCAGCTTCGGTCAGTTCATTGCGGATCAATTCTTGGTACATGATGTCTCTTCCACTGTTTTTAGTGTGCGTGTAGATCGCGGCTATTCTCGCACAAGCGAATCGCACAGTCGCCCCCCTGCGAGCCACAGCGCTGGCGGCGCGTGAGCGTTATGGGGATCACAGAGAGAAGGTAATAAAGATGTAAACAGCTTGATAACTTTGTGCGTATGAATTACAACAGGGGCCATATCCAACAGGTCAGACCTCTGGATGAGTTACACCAAGTTGGCACATTTATACACGCAAGGAGCAAGCAATGACGACGACCCTCACTCTGCTCGGGGTGATCCTGGTTATCGGAGCCCTGGCCTATCGCCGGGCATCCCTGTTCATCTCCACCCTGGTCACCGGCGCCGCCCTGGCGCTTGGCGCCATCTATGGTCATGTGCCCTTGCTGGTATGGGCGCTGTTCGCGGTGATCGCCATCCCGCTCAATCTGGTGGAATTTCGCCGCAATCAAATAACCAAGCCGCTGTTCAAGATCTACAAATCGATCATGCCGGAGATGTCCCGCACCGAGAAAGAAGCGATCGAAGCGGGCACAACCTGGTGGGAAGCCGATCTGTTCGCGGGCAACCCGGACTGGAAAAAACTGCACGCCATTCCGGTCAGCACCCTATCTGCCGAAGAACAGGCCTTTATGGATGGTCCGGTCGAGGAAGTGTGCCGCATGGTGAGCGACTGGGAAGTGACCCACGAGCGCGCGGATCTCTCCCCCGAGGTGTGGCAATACCTGAAGGACAACAAGTTCTTCGCCATGATCATCAAGAAGAAATATGGCGGTCTGGAGTTCTCGGCCTACGCCCAGTCCTGCGTCCTGCAAAAACTGTGCGGAGCCAGCGCCGTGCTCGCCTCCACCGTCGGCGTGCCCAACTCGCTGGGCCCGGGCGAACTGCTGCAGCACTATGGCACCGACGAGCAGAAAGATTACTACCTGCCCCGCCTGGCGGTAGGTAAAGAGATCCCCTGCTTCGCCCTGACCAGCCCGGAAGCGGGCTCTGACGCCGGCTCCATCCCCGACTTCGGTATCGTCTGCAAGGGTGAGTGGGAAGGAAAAGAGGTGCTCGGTATGCGCCTCACCTGGAACAAGCGCTACATCACGCTCGCCCCCATTGCTACTGTGCTGGGTCTGGCCTTCAAACTGCGTGACCCGGAACACCTGCTGGGCGAAGAGGAAGAGCTCGGTATCACCTGCGCCCTCATTCCCACTCACATCAAGGGTGTCGGCATCGGCCGTCGCCACTTCCCGCTCAACGTGCCGTTCCAGAACGGCCCGACCCAGGGCAAGGATGTATTCGTCCCGCTCGATTTCATCATCGGTGGCCCGGCCATGGCTGGTCAGGGCTGGCGCATGCTGGTCGAGTGTCTGTCGGTTGGCCGCGGTATCACATTGCCCTCCAACAGCACAGGTGGCGTCAAGATGCTGGCCCTGGCAAGCGGCGCCTACAGCCGCATCCGTCGCCAGTTCAAGCTGCCCATCGGCAAGATGGAAGGGATTGAAGAGCCGCTGGCCCGCATCGGTGGCAACGCCTACATCATGGGCGCCGCAGCCAACCTGACCGTGACCGGTATCGACCTTGGCGAGAAACCCTCGGTCATCTCCGCCATCGTCAAATACCACCTCACCGACCGTGCCCAGAAGTGCATCATCGATGCCATGGACATCCACGGCGGCAAGGCCATCTGCATGGGCCCCAACAACTATCTGGCCCGTGGCTATCAGGGTGCGCCCATCGCCGTTACGGTAGAAGGGGCCAACATTCTGACCCGTAGCATGATCATCTACGGTCAGGGCGCTATCCGCTGCCACCCGTATGTACTGCCGGAGATGCTGGCTGCCAGCCATCCCGACAAGGAGCAGGCGCTGAAGGATTTCGACAAGGCGGTATTCAGCCACGTCGGCTTTGCCATCAGCAACCTGGTGCGCAGTTTCTGGCTCGGTATCACCGGCGCCCGCTTTGCCGCGGCCCCGTACAAGGATCAGACCAAGGGCTACTACCAGCAGCTCTCCCGGCTCTCGGCCAACCTGGCGTTCCTGTCAGACATGGCGATGGGCACCCTGGGTGGCGAGCTCAAGCGCAAGGAGCGGGTCTCCGCCCGCCTTGGCGACGTGCTGAGCCAGCTCTATCTGGCCTCCAGCGCCCTAAAGCGCTATCAGGACGAGGGACGCCAGCAGGCCGACCTGCCGCTGCTGCACTGGGCACTGCAAGATGCCATGTTCAAGGCCCAAGAGGCGATCGACGAGCTGCTGCGCAACTTCCCGAACCGCTGGATTGGGCTTGCCCTGCGCGCCGTGGTGCTGCCGCTGGGTCGTGACCTGAACCGTCCATGCGACAAGCTGGACCAACAAGTGGCCCGTCTGCTGCAAACCCCGAGCGAAACTCGCAGCCGCCTGGCCAAGGGCCAATACCTGACTCGCGAAGAGGGCAACCCCTTCGGTCTGCTGGAGCAGGCGCTCGATGACGTGCTGGCCGCCGAGCCGCTGTTCGAGAAAGTCTGCAAGAGCGATGGTATCAAGCGTCCCTTCATGGCGCTGGACAAGGTGGCCGACATCGGCCTGGCCGCTGGCGTACTGACCCAGAGCGAAGCCGAGCTGCTGCGCCGCGCCGAGGTAAGTCGCCTGCGCACCATCAACGTCGATGATTTTGACCCCATCGATCTGGTGGCCAACAAGAAGCTGTTTGAAGCCTCCGCTTACCATCACGCGGCCTGATAACCAGCTATCGACAACGCCTCCCTTGTGGAGGCGTTTTTTATGGGCGCTCGCCACTATTCACGGCCCTCACAGCCACCACTCGCACGCACAGCTCCCCCGACCAGCTGCAGCCCCCGTGTGGTCAGCCGGGAAAAAAGGCACAATAGCCGACAAATCGAATCACCAAGGAAGCCAAGATGACCCTTGAGCACCTGATCCTGTGGCGCCGCGACCTGCACCGCCTGCCAGAAGCCGCCTGGAAAGAGTTTCGCACCACCAGCCTGATTGCCCACCATTTGAGCGAGCTCGGTTATCGCATTGTGCTCGGCGACAAACTGCTGGCCAGCAATCTGATGATGGGCCGTGATGTGGATGTGGCGGCCGAGAAGGCTCGCGCCCGTCGTCAGGGAGCCCATCCCGACTGGCTGGAGCGGATCGGCGATGTCACCGGGCTGATGGGGGAGCTGGATACCGGCCGTCCCGGCCCGACCCTGGCCTTTCGCTTCGATATCGACGCGGTGGAGGTGGAAGAGTCCGATGCCGAACAGCACCAGCCGCAGCAGGAGGGTTTTGCCTCCCACAACAAGGGGTGGATGCACGCCTGCGCCCACGATGGCCACACCGCCATCGGCATGGGGCTGGCCAGCAGCCTGATGGCGATGAAGGAGCAGCTGTGCGGCCGCATCAAGCTCTTCTTCCAGCCCGCCGAAGAGGGGTGCCGCGGTGGCAAGGCGCTGGCCGCCGGGGGGGCACTCGATGACGTGGATGCCCTGCTCTCGCTCCATATCGGTATTCACGCTGGCAGCGGCGAGCTGGTGATCAACCCCACCGAGTTCCTCTGCTCCACCAAGTTCGACGTCCACTTTATGGGCTCCGCCGCCCACGCAGGGCTCGAACCCAACGCTGGCAGCAATGCGCTGGCAGCCGCCTGCATGGCCACTACCGCCATGCTCGGCATTCCCCGCCACCGCGACGGCATGACCCGTATCAACGTCGGCCAGCTCCACGCTGGCAGCGGCCGCAACGTCATCCCCGATCACGCCGAGCTGCGCGGTGAGACCCGCGGCGCCGACAGCACGCTCAACGACTATATGTTCAGTCAGGTACAGCGCATCGTCGAAGGGACTGCCCTCGCCCACGGTGTCACCTATCGCATCATCAAGCAGGGTGAGGCCATTGCCCTCGACAACAGCCCGGCACTGCAGGCCGAGCTGGCGGCGCTGGCCCGCAAGCAGGGACTCGCCACCATCCAGACTCGCCGCTTTGGCGCCAGCGAAGATGCCGGTTTTCTGATGGAGCGTGTGCAAAAGCAGGGGGGCGAAGCGGCTTACCTCATCCTGGGGGCCGATCTGGCGGCGCCGCACCATCACAACGAATTCGATTTCGATGAGCGGGTGATGCAAAGCGGGGTAGAGCTACTGGCCGCCTGGGCCCGTGCACGACTGGGTGTGGCAGCAGCAGCCCTCTCTTGATATCCCCTCGGCAAGCTCACCGGCTAACGGGATCAAAAAAAGGCGCCTAGGCGCCTTTTTTCTGCAAGAAAAACCTGAGCACTACTCGCGGTGCTTGCGATGCACATCGGGGCGACCACCGGTCACGCTATCGGCTCTCCCCTCCTCTTTGGCCTTCTCGGCCCGCTTTTTGCGCATCTCGCGGGGATCGGCGATGAGCGGGCGGTAGATCTCGATACGATCGCCGTCGTGCAGCGGCTCGCTCCCTTTCACCGGGCGGCTGTAGATACCGAACTTGTTGACCGCCAGATCGATCTCGGGGTGTTTTTGTACGATGCCGGACTGCTCGATGGCTGCCAGCACGCAGGTCTCGGGCGCCACCCGCAGGGCAATCACCGTCTGCTGCTGCGGCAAGGCATAGACAACCTCGATGTTGAGCTGGTCAGACACCGTAGACCTCCTTCGCCCGGTTGGAGAAGGCGGAGACCATGGAGCTCACCAGATCGCGGAACACCTGACCAAATGCCACCTCGATAAGCTTGGAGGTAAACTCGAAATCGAGATCAAACTCCACCTTGCAGGCATCCACATCGAGCGGGGTAAAGGTCCACCAGCCCGCCAGCTTGCGGAACGGGCCATCCACCAGCTCCATCCTGATCTGACGGTTCACATCCAGCTGATTGCGGGTAGTAAAGGTCTTGGCAATCCCCGCCTTGGCCACATCGACCGACGCCATCATGTAGTCATCGCCAGCCTCGTGGACACGGCTGCCGACACAGCCGGGCAAAAACTGCGGATAGGCATCCACATCGTTAACCAACTTGAACATCTGTTCTGCACTGAACATCACCAGGGCACTGCGCGTAATTCGGGGCATGGCTTTTCCTCATCCAATCGGCGCGATTTTATCACCATGTTTGGGGTTGTGGAGGTAAAACCTCAGCCAAACCGCTCAGAAAGCCACCACTTGACCTGCTGCGCGTTTTACAGCCGCCCCTGCCTACGTATAATACGAGCCTCCTAGTCATTGCCGGAAATCGCCCGTCATGAGCAAAAAAAACAGTAAAAACAAAGCCGGGTCCAGCACCATTGCACTCAACAGAACCGCGCGCCACGAATACTTCATCGAAGAGAAGATCGAAGCGGGTCTGTCCCTGCAAGGGTGGGAAGTCAAATCCCTGCGGGCGGGCAAGGCCAACATCAGCGAAGCCTATGTCATCTTCCGCGATGGCGAGGCCTATCTGTTCGGCTCCAGCTTCCTGCCACTGCAAGCGGCCTCCAGCCATGTGGTATGTGACCCGACCCGCACCCGCAAACTGCTGCTGAGCCGTCGTGAACTCGACAAGCTCGAAAGCCTGATTGCCCGTCAGGGCTACACCATAGTTCCCCTCGCCCTCTACTGGAAACAGTGCTGGGTCAAGGTCGAGATCGGCCTGGTGAAGGGCAAGAAAGAGCACGACAAGCGCGAAGACACCAAGGCCCGCGAGTGGGATCGGGAAAAAGCGCGCATCATGAAGAACAAGCATCGCGGCTAACCTGCGACTGGCAGGATCAGTACGCCAGTACACCTTCCACCAGCGCAGCTGGCTCTTCAGGCTCAGCTGCGTACAATAAATCGGCAAACAGACTGGCTGCCAGAGGGAATGGGTATCAACGCCTTGCTATGACAGCATTTTTGCGTACAATCGCAATTAACAACTTGGGGCTGATTCTGGATTCGACAAGATTCACGAAACCCAAGGTGCATGCCGAGGTGCGGTAGGCCTCGTTAATAAACCGCAAAAAAATAGTCGCAAACGACGAAAACTACGCACTAGCAGCTTAATAACCTGCATAGAGCCCTTCTACCCTAGCTTGCCTGTGTCCTAGGGAATCGGAAGGTCATCCTTCACAGGATCGTGTGGAAGTCCTGCTCGGGGCGGAAGCATTAAAACCAATCGAGCTAGTCAATTCGTGGCGTGTCTCTCCGCAGCGGGTTGGCGAATGTAAAGAGTGACTAAGCATGTAGTGCCAAGGATGTAGTAATTTTGGACGGGGGTTCAAATCCCCCCAGCTCCACCACCTGCTAAAGCCCTGATTCGTCAGGGCTTTTTCTTTATGGCTGGTCAGGGAGTGACACACTGAGGTGTCACATATGCTCTATCCCGGTCTCATCAAAAACCACTGTGGTGTCTACTGCTACCGCCTGATCTTCCCCCCGGCCCTCCGCCAGTACGGAGCTCCTCGTGAGACCCGTTTCTCACTCGGCACAAAAAATCGCGCTAAAACGGGAGAATTGTGGATCCATGCTTTCAAAATTGGCAGGCTCCTACTTGTAGTGGTCAACTAAATCCGGACCCTTGGTTAGGCCGATCTTCGGCTTTTGCTGGCGGTATCCCATTATTGTGGTGATGTGGACGCCGCCAGTTGTAGTAATCCATCAGGTAATAACTGATATCTCGTTTCGCCTCTCGCAAGCTCATATATCCCATAGCCGGGAGCCACTCTGACTTCAGGCTTCTGAACAGTCGCTCCATCGGGGCGTTATCCCAGCAGTTTCCACGACGACTCATGCTCTGGGTTATGCGATAACGCCACAGTCGTTGCCGAAATGCCCGGCTGCCATATTGGCTGCCCTGGTCGGAGTGAAATAGCACACCGGATGGGCAACCCCGCTACTGATAGGCCATCTCCAGTGCTTTGATTGCCAATTCTGCATCAGGTTTATCAGACATCGCCCAGCCCACGACCCGCCGGGTGTACAGGTCAAGCACCGCTGCCAGGTAATACCAACGACCACCTGCCCAGACGTAGGTGATATCACCACACCTGATTGGGTTGCTGGACATCAAATTCGCAGGCCAGCAGATTGGGAGTGCCCGGTCGTTCAGACCGAGCGACCTGATAGCGATGAGCGCCCGGTTGCTTGGATACCAGACCGGCTTCCTTCATCAGGTTACGTACTTTGAATCGACCAATCTGATACCCCAACTCCCGCATCATCGACATCAAGGCACGGCTGCCTGCCGAGTTCCGGCTCACTTTGAACAAACGGCGCAACTCACAGCGATGCTGCATGCGCTCACGGTTAATCGTCCGCCTGCGAGCCAGATAGTCGTAAAAACAGGATGTTGGAACATCGAAAGCGCAGCAGACCAGGGTGATGGGGGCTTGCTCCCTTAATCGGTCTATCAGCGCGTACGTGTGAAGTCGTCCGACATCAAGAGAGCAGTAGCCTTTTTTAGAATGACCTTTTCACGTTCGAGTCGGTTGATACGGGCTTCCAGCTCCTGGATTTTCTGCTGCTCAGGAGTTAGCGCTTTGCTGATTGGGGTTGTGCCACTGCGTTCGGATTGCAGTTGCTGAACCCAGCGACGAAGTACGGTTTCACCGACGTCCAGTGAACGGCTGGCTTCGGGGACTGAATATCCCTGGTCGAGCACCAGGGATGCGGCTTCGAGTTTGAATTCGGCAGTAAATGAGCGACGTAATCTTGTCATTGAACACCTCAAGTCATGGTGGCGACTGTACCACCTAAAATGGTGTCCGGGATGATTAGACCACTACATTATTACCCTACATTAAAATTTCATTGAACCTTGCAAAGTGCGAAGTTTAAACGATTAGCTACCAGTCTCTCAATGCAGAGTGGTCGCAATCTCAACGTAACACCAAACATCGAGGCATCTGAACGGCAAGATTACGGGTAGGTTACGGGGGCGATCCTGACAAATCCTGTGCCTTGGGAGATATGCCCTAACAGGCTATAGGGTTGCAATCTGTTGGGCCCAGTGTTGGGCCAATTAACCATATAAAACAAAGGGTTAGCTTCAATGAGAAGCTAACCCTTTGTTTTATATGGTGCCGATAAGGGGGATCGAACTCCTGACCTTCGCATTACGAATGCGCTGCTCTACCAACTGAGCTATACCGGCTTGTTGCTCTCCACATTCATAAAAAATGACCGGCAAGTCAATTGAGCCAACTCGATTTTATGAGTTGGCTCATGGTGTTAGAGCCCGATTTACAGATCGGCAAACTCGGGGATATGGGCACGGCCGCGGCTTTCGAGAAATTCGAGCAGGGCGCGGGGGGAGCGCACCAGGATCCGCTCTTGCGGGAAGCCCGCTTCGGTCACCAGACGGTGGCAGTAGTCAAAATCGCCAAGAGTAAATGCCACGTGGGAATCGGAGCCGAAGGTGAGATAGGCGCCCAGATCTCGCGCGGCTTCGACTATGGCACGGCAGTTGCCTTCGCTACCCGGGCGGGAATGAATGAAGGAGGAGTTGTTGATCTCCAGCGCCACCCGATAGTCGGCCGCCGCCTTGACCACCGCCTGAATATCGATTGGAAATGCGGGGTTGCCCGGGTGGCTGATCATGTCGACCCGACCGCTCTTGATGGCGTTGATCATCGCCTGGGTGTGGGTAGCCTGATCGCAGGGAGGGAATACCTGCTCATGAAAACCCGCCATGATCATGTCGAGGCGCGACTCATAGCGCTCGGGAAAATCGATC
Source organism: Aeromonas sp. 603404 (assembly GCF_049171775.1). Classification (NCBI taxonomy): domain Bacteria; kingdom Pseudomonadati; phylum Pseudomonadota; class Gammaproteobacteria; order Aeromonadales; family Aeromonadaceae; genus Aeromonas; species Aeromonas sp. 603404. Next base: position 155,051 of record NZ_JAAKPE010000002.1, on the reverse strand, counting down.
TCCCCCTCCAGGTTTTTGATGTTGGCCTCGATACCCCGCAGGATCCCTACCCCATCCACCACTCTTGGCAATATCGGCAAGTTGGCAAAGTGCCAGACATGAGGGGCATCGGCCATCTCGGGGCCATGATCCGTGGTGGCGAACAGCTTGATCCCCTTGGCCCTGGCTATCGGCAGATAGTCGTGGATGGTGCTGTAGGCATGGGTGCTGGCAATGGTGTGAGTGTGGGTATCGACCGGGTACTTCATCTTCTCTCCCCTCATATTTTGAAGGGGCAGCATAACAAAGTAGGGGGAATTGGGCCACGCCAGTGCTTGCCACACTTTGTCACAAAATACCGCGAAGCTGACATAGTCTGAGCCGGGCTGACTGGCATACTGGCTCCCGTCGATACATGCCTGAACTCGCATCGACAGTTTGCCGTCAGGATGACGCGAACTCACTTTCCCCACCGTCGCACCCTGCGGCGGTTTTTTTTGCCTGCAAACCGCAAACCGGTAACAGACGCGCAAAAAAAGGCCCAACTAGCATGGTGCAGGTTGGGCGAGACTTAATGTTTAATTGCAGTGGCATAGATATAGAGTCCTGCTTTTTGACTAAGTTCCGCCCACTGTGCTTTTTTCATCGAAAAACATTCCGCTAACACCCATTCACATTCTCTTGACACTTCACGTTATGAAACGTACTTTTTAAACATTCGTTTAAGTGAGGTGTCCAGTGAGTAAAATCGATACCAAAAACCGTATTCTCGACGCCGCTGAAGTGCTGTTTGCCGAGCGGGGATTCGCCGATACCTCTTTGCGTCTGATCACCAGCGAGGCCGACGTCAATCTGGCTTCCGTGAACTATCACTTCGGCTCCAAGAAGGAGCTGATCCAGGCGGTGCTCGACCGCTATCTGAGTCTGTTCATGCCCGATCTGGATGCCCGCCTGCGGGTGCTGATGGAGCAGGATCAGCTCACCCTGCTGCAACTCTTTGAAAGTTTTGTCGAACCGCTGATGAAGCTCTCGGCGGTACGGGCCAACGGCCCGGCCATCTTTATGCAGCTGCTGGGGCGCGGCTATATCGACAGCCAGGGCCACCTGCGCCGCTTTATCACCGCTCACTATGGCCCCATTTTGCAGCGGATCACCCAGGCCATCTCCAAGGCCAATCCGGCCCTGTCGCCCGCGGATCTCTTCTGGCGCCTGCACTTCACTCTGGGCACCGTCGTATTCACCATGGCCTCTGCCGATGCCCTGCGCGACATCGCCCTGGCCGACTTTGGCCAGCAGCTCGATGTGGAAGGGCTGGTGCGCAACGTTATTCCTTATCTGGCGTCCGGAGTCGGGGCGCCCGTGGAGTCGACCAGGCTCTCCCTGGCCGTGTAACAACCAACAATAAATCAACGGAAACAGTGAAATAGAAGGAACTTCGGTATGATCACATTGCTTGTCCTGCTGGTGCTGGCGATAGCCGTTGTGCTCGGCGTACCCTCCATCCGTAAAAAGGTGGTAACCCGTCCGGTGTTCGGCATCTTCAAAAAAATATTGCCGCCCTTGTCAGCTACCGAGCGGGAGGCCATGGAAGCCGGCTCCGTCTGGTGGGATGGCGAGTTGTTTCGCGGCAACCCCGACTGGAAAAAACTGCATGGCTACGGCAAGGCCGAGCTGACCGCAGAGGAGCAGGCCTTTATCGACAATCAGGTCGAAACCCTGCTCGCCATGGTCGATGACTTCAAGATCGTCAACGAAACCAAAGATCTGCCGGAACCGGTGTGGGACTATCTGAAGAAGGAAGGCTTCTTCTCCCTGATCATCCCGAAATCCTATGGCGGCCGCGAATTCTCGGCGATTGCCAACTCCACCATCGTCACCCGCATCGCCACCAAGAGCTTGAGCGTGGCGGTCACCGTCATGGTGCCGAACTCCCTCGGCCCGGGCGAGCTGCTGATGCACTATGGCACCCAGGCCCAGAAAGATTTCTGGCTGCCGGGGCTGGCCAGTGGCAAAGAGGTGCCCTGCTTCGCCCTGACCGGTCCGGAAGCGGGCTCCGATGCCGGCGCCATTCCTGACAAGGGGATCGTCTGCAAAGGGATGCACAAGGGTGAAGAGGTGCTGGGTATTCGCCTCAACTGGAACAAGCGCTACATCACCCTGGCGCCCCGCGCCACCGTGCTGGGACTGGCGTTCAAACTCTATGACCCGGAAAAACTGCTGGGTGACAAGGAAGAGCTCGGCATCACCTGCGCACTCATTCCCACCAACCACCCGGGCGTGCGCGTCGGCGATCGCCACTACCCCATGGGCCTGGCGTTCATGAACGGCCCGACCTTCGGCAAGGATGTGTTCATTCCGCTCGACTGGATCATCGGCGGCCCGGATTACGCCGGTCGCGGCTGGCGCATGCTGGTGGAGTGCCTCTCCGCCGGTCGCGGCATCTCGCTGCCTGCCCTTGGCACCGCTTGCGGTCACATGGCGAGCCGCACCGTGGGTGCCTACTCCTATGTGCGCAAGCAGTTCGGCATGTCCATTGGCAAGTTTGAAGGTGTGCAAGAGGCACTGGCCCGCATCGGCGGCCTCACCTATCAGCTGGAAGGGGCTCGTCGCATGACCGCCGGTTCCCTGGACTTGGGTCAGGCACCGGCCATCGTCACCGCGATTTCCAAGTACCACATGACCGAGATGGCGCGCCAGATCATGGATGACTCCATGGACATCCACGCCGGTCGCGCCATCCAGCTCGGTCCGAAAAACTACACCGGCTACGCCTACATGGGGATTCCGGTCGCCATCACGGTGGAAGGGGCCAACATCCTGACCCGCAACCTGATGATCTTCGGGCAAGGGGCCACTCGCTGCCACCCGTATGTGTTTGCCGAGCTGGAAGCGGCGGCTGATACCGACGTGGAGCGCGGTCTCGAGAAGTTTGACGCCCTGCTGATGAAACACATCGCCTTTGGCGCCGGCAACTTCTTCGGTTCCCTGTTCCAGGGGCTGACTCTGGGTCAATTCAACAGCGCGCCGGTAGCCGGTGAAACCGCTCGCTACTACAAGCAGCTCTCCCGCATGAGTAAAGGGCTGGCGCTGTGTGCCGACGTCTCCATGCTGATGCTGGGTGGCGATCTCAAGCGCAAGGAGATGATCTCCGCCCGTCTGGGTGACGTGCTGAGCCACCTCTATCTGGCCTCCGCCACCCTCAAACACTACGAGGATCAGGGCCGTATGGTCTCCGATCTGCCGTTCGTGCAGTACGCGGTGGAGCGCAACCTCTACCTGATTGGCAAGGCGTTCGAGGGCTTCTTCCAGAACTTCCCGAACAAGGTTGTGGGTGCTGTGCTCAAGCGCGTGGTGTTCCCGTTCGGCGTCGGTTACAAGATGCCTGCTGACGATCGCTGCCACGCCATCTGTCTGGCCATGATGAAGCCGGGCGAGTTTCGCGACCGTCTGACGGCGCTGTGCTACGTCGGCAAGGACGAGGCGGACCCGGTCGGTCTGATGGAGCGTGCCTTCCAGGCCATGGTCGCCGTGCAGCCCTACGAGAAGAAACTGGTGCAGGCCCAGAAAGAGGGCAAACTGCCCCGCAAACTGGCGCTGTCGGAACTGGTGGAAGCTGCGCTGGCCAAAGCGGTGCTGAGCAAGGACGAGGCAGACAAGCTGCTGGCCGCCGATGCCCTGCGCTACGAAGCCATTCAGGTAGACAACTTCGCCCCGGGCGAGCTGGAAGGCTTCTCCCAGCAAGCAAACAAGCAGCCAAACAAGGTCGAGCATGCCGCCTGATCCCCTGGCAAACCAGTACCAAACCGGCCCTCGTGGCCGGTTTTTTTGTTTGTTAACCATGCATTTACAAGCCGGGCGAATTCCAGTTAAATGCTTGAGTCCCTGTTGCAGGGGCTTTGGAAGCAAGGCCAGCGGAATGGCCGATAACAACAACTCAGGAAGAGTGAATGAACCTCGCCAAAACGGCGATCGAACGCCCCATCTGGGTGGCGGTCTCGATCGTGCTGATTTTCCTGCTGGGCCTGCTCAGCATCCGGGGACTGCCGATCCAGCTGTTCCCCGACATCGACCGTCCACACCTCAACATCTCGGTGAGCTGGCGTTCAGCCTCGCCGCAAGAGATGGAGTCGGAGATCACCGACCCCATCGAGCAGGAGATGCAGGGGGTTCAGGGGCTCAAGAGCCTTGTCAGCAACAGCTATCCCGGCTTCACCGAAATCGACATGGAGTTTGCCCTCGGCACCGACATGCAACGGGCCCAACTCGATGTGATTTCGCGACTGAACCGGGTCTCGGGACTGCCGGACAAGATTGGCGGCCCCTACGTCAACAACTACAGCAGCAACGACACCCTCACCTTCTTCTTCATCCAGCAGCTGCCCGGCGCCAAGGGGCTGATCGATGATCATCAGGCGTTGATCGAGGCGCGGGTCAAACCCGAGCTGGAGCGCATTGAAGGGGTCTCGACGGTCGCAGTCGAGGGGATCAACGAGCGCCAGATCCAGATCCGCTTCGACCCCTATCGCGCCGCCGAGCTGGGGGTGGAGATCCCGGTGCTGGCCAGCCGCGCCACCACCGGCTGGGACGTGTCGGCCGGTACCCTCGACATCGGTCGCTGGGAGTACAAGCTACGCTTCGCCGGTCGCTATGATGTCGAGACGCTGGGGGACAAGGTGGTGGACTGGCGCGATGGCCTGCCCATCTATCTGCGGGATGTGGCGGAAGTAAGGGTGGCCAGGGAAGAGAACCCGGTGCTGCGGATCCAGAACGGCAATACCGCCATCGCCGCCCAGATCTTCAAGGAGAGCGGCGCCAATGCCCTGGCATCCCTTGAGGCGATCAAGGCCCGGGTGAACGAGCTCAACCGCGAGGTGCTGGAGCCGGTCGGGCTGCACATGGAGCAGTCGTTCGATGCCTCCCTCTACATCAATCGCGCCGTCAGCATGGTCACCGCCAACCTGGGGCTCGGGGTGCTGCTCTCTTGCGCCATCCTCTGGCTCTTCCTGCGCCAGCTCAAGGCGACCATGATGATTGCCCTCGCCATCCCCATCAGCATCATGCTCACCTTCTGCCTGCTCAAGGTGATGGATCGCACCCTCAATATCATCTCGCTGGCGGGCATCGCCTTTGCTGTCGGCATGGTGCTCGATGCCGCCATCGTGGTGCTGGAAAGCATCTACCGGCGCCATGAGCGGGGGGATTTGAGCAAGGTGGAGGCGGCGCTCGAAGGTACCCGTCAGGTGTGGACGGCGCTGGTCGCCTCCACCCTCACCACGGTCGCCATCTTCCTGCCGGTGCTGCTGCTCAACGATGTGGAGGGTCAGCTGTTTGCCGATCTGGCGCTCACCATCGCCTGCGCCGTGACAGTCTCCATGCTGGTCGCCGTCATCGTGCTGCCTGCGGTGGCGGCGCGCTGGATGGGACATGAAACACTGACCGACCCCTATGAGTCGCTGTGGCAGCGCACCACCCGTCACGTGATCCGCTGGACCTCGACCTCACGCCAGCGCTGGACGGTCATCACCCTGATGATGAGTCTGCCGGTACTGGCCACCTGGGCGCTGCTGCCCAAGATGGACTATCTGCCAGACGTGAAACGGGACGCGGTGGATGTCTGGATGAACTTCACCCCCGGGGTCAACCTCAAGGCCCAGCGCGAAGAGGTGATCGATACCCTGATCGCCCGCCTCGCCCCCTACATGAAGGGGGAGAAAGAGCCTGCCCTCAAGAACTACTACATCTTGCGCTACCCGGGGGGCGCCCAGATTGGCGTGCGACCCAAGGACGAGACCCGCATCAAGGAGCTGGAGAGCCTGTTGATGAAACAGCTGCTGGTGGGTATTCCCGACACCCGGGTGTTCGGCGGTCAGGGGTCGCTGTTTGGCGGCTTTGACAGCGAGAACGGCGTCTCCCTGCTGCTGCAGGGGGGCAACCTGCCCGAGCTCTATCAGGCGGCCCGTGCCAGCGTGGGGATCCTCAGCAAGGACCTACCGGGAGCACAGATCCGACCCGAGCCGAGTCTCGACTTCACCGCCCCCGAGCTCAAACTGGTGCCGCAAGATCGGCGTCTCGCCGAAGTTGGCTGGGATCGCACGCCCCTGCCCGCCATCATCCAGACCTTTGGCGACGGCTTGCGGGTTGGCGAGTATTTCGACGGCGAAGATCGGCTCGACATCATGCTGATGGGGCAGAGCTCCGCCAATCCGGACGAACTGAAGGCAGTGCCGCTGGCCACCCCCTCCGGGCGCATCGTTCCCCTTGGCGAGCTGTTGCGGGTAGAGCACGACATGGGCCCGGCCAGTATCTTCCGGGCCGATGGGCGGCGCAGCATCAGCCTGCAGATAGCGCCCCCGGCGGGCATGACCATGGAGCAGGTGCTCGACACCCTGAAAAACCGCAGTTTTGCCGCCATCCGCCCCCTGCTGCCCGCTGGTGGCGAGCTGCGCATTGCCGGCAATGCCGACAGCCTGCAACAGGCGCTCGACAATCTGGGGACCATCTTCCTGTTCGCCGTGGTGATCCTGCTGGTGCTGCTGTGGGGGGTGTTTGCCTCCATCAAGGATGCCCTGCTGGTGCTGCTCACCCTGCCCCTTGCCTCGGTTGGCGGCGTGCTGGCGCTGCAACTGAGCGGGCTGCTGGTGCCGCTGCCGATGGACCTGCTCACCATCATCGGCTTTGTCATCCTGCTGGGACTGGTAGTCAACAACGCCATCCTGTTGGTGCATCAGACCCGCACCGCCGAGCGGGACGGCATGAGCCGCCAGCTGGCGGTGGCCGATGCCCTGCAAAGCCGGATGCGTCCCATCGCCATGACCAGTCTCACCAGCATCTTCGGCATGCTGCCGCTGATGCTGAGCCCGAGCGAGGGGAGCGAAATTTACCGCGGGCTCGCCACCGTCATTGTCGGCGGCATGAGTTGCAGCACCCTGTTTACCCTGATCCTGTTGCCTGCCTTCCTGCGTCTCGGGGAGCAGGTGGCGATCCCACAACCCCTGCGCCAGCGGGCCTGAGCAAGGAGCTCATCAATGACACATATGATTACCCGAATGTTGGCTGGCGCTGTGCTGATTGCAGGCAGCGCGCTACCGGTATTGGCCGATCAGGGCAAGATGGTGACCCTGGCGGATGTGACCCAAGGGGATGCGGCCGCCAATATCTGGGTCAGCGGCACGGTGGCGAGTCGCCAGCAAGCTGCGCTAAGCGCCGAAGTGAGCGGCCGGGTGGAGTGGATCGCCGAATTTGGCAGCCGGGTCAAAAAAGGGGATGAGCTGCTGCGCCTCGACAGTACGGCGCTGCGCCTCTCGCTGGAGCAGGCCAGCGCCGAGCAGGCGAAATGGCAGAGCAACTTGCGCTTCGCTCGCGCCGAATCCCAGCGGATCACCCGACTGCACCAGCAAAAGAGCGCCTCCCAAAGCCAGTACGACAAGGCCAGTTATGATGTAGAGCAGGCCGCGCTGGCCGAGCGACTGGCCGCCATACAGGTGAACCAGATTGAAGAACAGCTGCGCCGCAGCCACATCTATGCCCCGTTCGATGGCGTGGTGAACAACCACTTCATCCAGCCCGGCGAGCATGTGGACGCGGGCGAGCAGGCGCTGGAGCTGGTCAACCCGGATCAGCCGGATATCCGCCTGCAGGCCCCCATTCTCTGGGCCAAGCAGCTGGCGCCGCAAACCCGGCTGCGGGTGGAGGGGGAGCAGTTGAGCGGTCACGGCGTCTATTACCAGCGAGCCGCCAGCGCCGATCCCAAGTCACGCCTCATCGAGCTGCGTCTCAAACCGGAAGCGGGCACCTTCATCATCGGCTCGCCGGTACGGGTTGCACTGCCACTGGGGGATCAGCAGAGCATGCTGCTGCCCCGGGATGCCCTGGTGCTCGGCACCGATGGCAGCGTGGTCTATCAGGTGGCGCGAAGCGGCAAGGCGCTCAAGGTGAATCGGGTGCCGGTCACCGTGCTGTTTGGCGACAGCCAGCAGGTGGCGGTGAGTGGTGCCCTCAAGCAGGGTGATCGGGTGGTGGTGCGCGGCGCGGGCAGCCTGCAGGATGGCGACACCATAGAATTGTTCAAGGGGTAGCCACGCCCGACGCAGGCTGGCCAATCTTTGCCCGCTTGACCCGGGACATACAGCCAAACGGGCCACAGTTTGCTATCTTGGCGGCCATCACTCGCGTTTAGAGCAATCAACACCCATGAGCATTATTTTGGGCATCGATCCGGGATCGCGGATCACCGGATACGGGGTTATCCGGGTCGTGGGCGGCAAGGCCGAATACTTGGGCTCTGGCTGCATCCGCACCGATTGCGGCGAGCTGCCGGAGCGCCTCAAGCAGGTCTATGACGGGGTATGCGAGATCATCACCCAGTTCAAACCCACCGAATTTGCCATCGAGCGGGTCTTTATGGCCCGCAACGCCGACTCGGCCCTGAAACTGGGACAGGCCCGGGGCAGCGCCATCGTCGCCGCGGTCAACGCCTATCTGCCGGTGAGCGAATACTCCGCTACCCAGATCAAGCAGGCGGTGGTCGGCACCGGCGGCGCCGCCAAGGAGCAGGTGCAGCATATGGTGACTCATCTGCTGAAACTCTCCGCCACCCCGCAGGCAGATGCGGCAGATGCCCTCGGCGTCGCGCTCTGCCACCTGCACACCCGCCAGAGCCTGATCAAGATGGCTGGCCGCGCCAGCAGCTCCGTACGTGGCCGCTATCGCTGAGCCCTTGTGTCGTCCACGACTCATCTCGGTATCGCTAAATAAAAAAACCGCCCCGTAAATCCGGGGCGGTTTTTTATATTTCCCCACATAACGGGGCCATCACTGATGGTCCCGTTTTGTTTCTCATGTTGAATGGATTTGCCCTACACCAGTTTCCCCAGCGCGCCGATCAGGGCGTCGAGCCCTTGCTCTACCTTCGAGCGCGGGCAGCCGACGTTGAGGCGGATATAGCCTGTGCCTTCAGGGCCATAGGTGTCGCCGCGCATGATGGCGACCCGGTATTTCTCCACCAGCAAGGTTTGCAGCGCATCCATCCGCTCGGTGGAGTCGATGCCAAGACCGCGCAGGTCAATCCAGGCCAGATAGGTTCCCTCGGGCACCCGATAGTCGATGGCGGGGAAGGCGGCGTTGAGCCGCGCCGCCACATGGGTGAGGTTGCCGTGCAGGTAGGCTTTCAGGGCATCGAGCCAGGCAGCCCCGTCCCGATAGGCGCTGATATGGGCCAGCACCCCGAGAATGGGGGGCGATGAGAGGCCATGGGCCGCCTTGAGTCGCTGCAGATAGGCGGCCCGCGCCGCTGCGTTGGCAATAAAGGCGTAGGCGCCGCCAAGGGCGGGAATATTGAAGGATTTCGAGCCCGAGCTCACCAGCGCCCAGTGGTCATCCGGTGCCACCTCGCTCCACGGCAGGTAGCGAGCAAAGCTCACATCCATATGGATGTCGTCCGAGATGACCTTGACCCCGTAGCGCTGGCAGATGGCGGCCATCCGGCCGAGTTCATCCCGCGTCCAGACCCGACCGGTGGGGTTGTGGGGGCTGCAGAGCAGCAAAATCCGGCAATCGGGACGAGCGGCTTGCTGCTCGAAACATTGCCAGTCGATCTGGTAGCTCCCCTCTGCTTTTTTGAGCGGGCAAGGCAGCAGCACCCGGTCGTTGGCAGCCAGCATATTGCCGAAGGCATCGTAGGCGGGGGTATGCACCAGCACTCCTTCCCCCGGCGCCGACCAGAGGCTCACCAGCTGGGCAATCACATAGATGACCGAGGGGCCGTAGACCAGCGTCTCGGGGTCGAGGCTCGCCCCGTAGCGGTGGGCAAACCAGTTGCTCACCGCCCCCTTGAAGTCGTCGTGATTCCAGCGGCTGTAGCCAAATACTCCGTGCTCAAGGCGGGCTGCCAGGGTCTGGCGAATGCAGGGGGCGGTCACAAAATCCATGTCGGAGATGGTAAAGGGGAGCAGATCGGCATGGCCAAAACGGTCGGCTACATAGTCCCACTGGGTGCAGTAGGTGCCGTGGCGGTCGACCACATGGTCGAAGTCATAAATATCGTGCATGAAGTTTCTCCCTCCATAAACAGGAGACATATTGGGAGAGGCAAACAAGGGGGGCTTGCGCCCCCCGTTCGGATCTTATTGGCCGGTTCAGGCCCCCATCAGGCTCTGCAGCTGGTTTTTCACCAGATGCACCTGCGGGCCGATCACCACCTGCAGGTTGTGCTCATCGAGCTTGATCACCCCGATAGCACCGTTCGCTTTCAATACCTTGTCATCGACCCGGCTCATATCCTGCACCGACATCCGCAGGCGGGTGATGCAGTTATCGAGCGCGAGGATGTTATCGGCCCCGCCCAGGGCGTTAAGGATGATTTCACCGTTGTAACCGCTGTTGCCGGCCTTCTTGCCTGCGGGCTGGGCAGTCTCGCTAGTCTCGATTTCACGGCCGGGGGTTTTCAGGTTAAAGCGCACAATGGCGAAGCGGAACACGCTGTAGTAGATGGCAAACCAGATGGCAGCCGCAACCGGCACCAGATACCACTTGGTGGCGGTGCCTTGCAGCACGCCGAACACCAGAAAATCGATGAGGTTGCCGTCAGTGTTGCCGATGGTGACGCCAAGCAGCCCCATGGTCATAAAGCCCAGACCCGTCAGGATGGCGTGAATGACGTAGAGTACCGGTGCCACGAACAGGAACAGGAACTCCAGCGGCTCTGTGATCCCACCGATGACGCAGGCCACCACGCCGGAGACCAGCAGTGCCTTGATCTTGCCGCGATTTTCCGGGCGGGCGCAGTGATACATGGCGAGCGCCGCGCCCGGCAGGCCGCCAAGGAAGGCAGGCATCTTGCCCTGAGAGAGGAAGGAGGTGGCAGAGACCGAGAAGCCGGTGGTGTCAGCGCAGGAGAGCTCGGCGTAGAAGATATTGAGGGCGCCGCTCACCTCGTGACCGCATACCAGCTGGGTGCCGCCCGCTTCGGTAAAGCGGATCAGCGCCACCAGAATGTGGTGCAGGCCGAGCGGCAGCAGCAGGCGCTCACCGGTACCGAACAGGAAGGGGCCGAAGGGACCGGCGTGGGAGATGAGCGCTCCGATACCGTTGATGCCGGCGGCAAACCAGGGCCAGGCGAACGGCACGACCAGACCGACTACACCCAGCACCAGTGCGGTGATGATGGGCACGAAGCGGGCGCCGCCGAAGAAGGCGAGCGCATCGGGCATCTTGTAGGTGTAGAAACGGGCGTGGAGCTTCGCGACGATCACCCCGACGATGATGGCCCCCAGAATCCCGGTGTCGATGGAGCTGATACCGAGGATCGATTTCACCCCGTAGGCCTTCTCCGCCGCTGCGTCACCGATGACGTTGGCCACGGTGAGGTAGAAGTTGATGGAGAGGTTGAGCGCCGCATAGCCGACGAAACCGGCAAAGGCCGCGACCCCCTTCTCTTCCCGCGCCAGCCCCAGCGGAATAGCCACCGCAAACATCACCGGCAGGTAGATAAAGGCCACCAGCCCTACCTTGGTCATCCAGAGGAACAGCAGTTGCAGCACGGTATTGTCGAGGAAGGGCATGCTCTGCTTGACCGCGTCGCTGGTGAGCGAGCTGCCGACACCGAGCAGGATGCCCGAGAAGGCCAGCAGGGCGACCGGCAACATAAAGGTCTTGCCGAGGCTCTGCAGGAACTCCCAGATGGTGGATTTTGCTTGAGGCTTGGCCATGAAACGGCTCCTTGTGAATAGACAGCAATATCTGCGGCTGCCCTCCCCCGCTCGAGGCAATCTCGACGCAATCTCGAAGCAAAAGGCGCGGGTCAACATCAGGTTTTGCTGGATGATAAAACGTTTTATCAGCTTGCAAGTGCCGACAAGATCACAGAATCAGGGGGCTGGCTGGCAGCAGGATCCAAATTTGTGAGCCGGATCGGCCAGATGGTGATGTAACGTTTCACTTGGGCATCTGAGCAGGTATGCTGGGGCCTCGCTTTCAACTGTCCGTCGTCCATTCGCCTATGTCGCCCAAATCCCTCTCTGCCAAAGCCACCAAGATCACCGATGTCGCCCAGCGGGCGGGAGTGTCGGTCACCACCGTCTCCATGGTGCTCAACGGCAAGGGGCGCATCTCCCCGGCCACCGCCGAGCGGGTGCAGCAGGCGATAAGAGAGCTCGACTACGTGCCCAACAGCGCCGCCGCCAACCTGCGCAGCCAGCAATCCAATCTGGTGGGGCTGATCCTGCGCGACATCACCGACCCCTTCTATACCGAGGTGACCGCCGGGGTGAGCGAGGTGCTGGAGCAGCAGGGCTATCTGCTGTTTCTGACCCAGTGCGGCCACAGTCCGGAGCGGCTGCAGCAGAGCATCCACTCCCTGTCACGGCAGGGGGTGGCGGGCATCATCTTCAATCCGGTGCGCGGCGCGGCGGCCAAAACCCTGGAGACCCTGCTCGACTCCGAGCTGCCGGTGGTGTGTGCCGCCCGCTCCTACTATCGGGATGACGTGGACTTTATCGGCCCCGACAACACCCACGCCGCCAAGCAGGCCACCACCTACCTTATCGAGCAGGGGCACCGCCATATCGCCTATGTCGGCGGGCGGGCCGACTCCCTCACCCGCGCCGAGCGCATCGGCGGCTACTGCGCCAGCCTGCTGCAATATGGCCTGCCCTTCAAACCGGAGTGGGTACTGGAGTGCGAGCGCACCCAACGCAGTGCCGCCGACACCATCGCCCAGCTGCTGCACCAGCACCCCAAGGTGACCGCCGTGCTCTGCCACTACCCCGAGGTGGCGCTCGGTGCCATCTATGGCGTCGAGGCGAGCGGCCGCACCGTGGGCAAGGACAACTACATCGGCCAGCAGGTGGCCCTGCTCGGTTTTGACGACGTGGCAGAGGCCGAACTCACCTCCCCCGCCCTCACCTTTGTCAGCTCACCGGCCCGCGAAATCGGCCGTCAGGCGGCGAGACGACTGCTGACCCGGATGCAGCAACCCGAACTCGCCCCCAACCGCCATATCATCACCCCCAATCTGCAAAAGCGGGAGTCGGCCTGAGCTGGCTGGGCAAGCGTGCAGCAGCGCAAAACGTGAGGCCGCTCACTGCGCCGGCAAGGAGAGATTGAGAGCCAAGTGAAGAGGAATATGATGGGGGCCCATTCCCTTCACGAGCCCATTTATGAGCAACCCGCACGACCAGAACCCACCGAGTGAAATCCATCGCTGTGACAAATGCGGCGAGCGTACCCGCCATCTCGTGGTGCTGGTCGCCCGCGATCACAGCCAGGACATCATGCCCAAGGATCCGCGCAAAGCCTTCTGGCAAGCCTTTCGCTCCAGCAGCCTGACCAATGCGGTATTCGGCCAGACCCTCGCCTATCAGGCCACCCATGTAAAACATCTGATCTGCGAACGCTGCGGGGAGAAGTTTCTGGAGTATTGAGTGGCGGTAGCACCCGGCAAGAGATGAAGCTCTGTCTGCGGCTGCTGTGCCAAGCGGTCAGATAGCAGTCACTTAATAAGTAATTTGTTGATCTTTGGCAGGTTTTTGCCCGACTGCGGTTTCCCCCTGCCCCTCTCTCGATTAATATGCCTCACTTGGCAACCACTCTTGCAGAGATAACCCTGTGCAGCCGTTTCGCCATCCACCACATCGCCGGATAACCGCAGCAGGCTGGAGGCTGTAATCCACGGGCGGTAGCGTGGTGTTTGTAGGTTGGCGCTGAGCGAAACGAAGCCCAATAAGCGAGATATTGATAAAACATTCGCGAACGTCCGGTTACGTAGCACTAATCTACAAGTCTGACACAAGAGGTCACACCGCTTATATTCTACAGCCAGAATGTAGATGGATTTAATAACGACGATGTGTACAGCTATTTCCAATGGCAGTAAAAGTCGATGTAAACTGTTGGGCAATTAATTATCATAGTGATTAATGGCAGGGGTGGAAAATTTAATTTTTGAAAGTCGCCTTATGAGATGCACATATCAACTTACTAATTTATCCCACAACATTTCGCCATAGCAAGTTCTTTGTAAAAGTTAAACCCATGGCCTTACAAGATCGTTTATAAAAAAATTCTAGGGATACTCATCTGAATTTAAAATGGAGTAATGAGAATGCTTCTAGCAAAAAACTGCTACAAAAAGGACAATTTGAAAACTGGAAAAACAATAAAGCTGGGTACATTATATGAGTATAGAGATATAGAAAGCGATCAAATCGTCGATGATGGTGAAGGTAAATACTCTTTTGTACTCAATTTTGACGGAACAGTTGAGATTGAGCCTAAATGGTTCAATTTCATCCTACAGGGAGTAATTAGTGTAGGAGGAGATGAGAACCAACCAAGAATCATGGGGCGGATGAGCGCAGCCATAGAGAATCTTCATATTATTGAACGTACAGAAAAATCACTCAAGATACGGGACACTCGAGCAAGAATACATCGAGAAGCTCTTAACGGATTTATTTTTTGCGTATCACGCGTTAGAAAAAAGCGAGATGCTATTGGACTATTTCCAAATTACGATGACTGTTGGTATATGACAGCATCAAAAGCTCATAGCCTTGGAATTGAACTTTCAAAACTACTCCGTGCACGTATTCTATCCGGACGTCACTCAGGTAATCACATCGTCGATCAAAATATATCATTAGAAAATCTGTCAATTTACTGCCGACATGAACCTGTATCTTACTTAAGTCGTGAGGTTCATATATCTGACGCCAGCGACTTTACGATAGAGCACTTTATGAAAAAAATTTCAGATATGGCTTTTGTTAAGCCGCCATCTTTCTCCACAGAAAAGGAGTACCGATTTAGCTTCACGATTGTTGCTGGAGAGATGATCCTTATGCCTACAGTGAAAAATGTTATATTGAATGCTGAACACTTGGTAGATTGGACTGTATAACGACCTTGTTGCTCAAGGAATGTTTTTCCAATATCGGAGCATATTCTGATATTCGCGTAATAAACTCTACCTTCCGCTCTGTATTCGTTCCAACCGAATAAGCTGTGCAATTCACTACGTTGATTGCACCTCTACTTTCCAGCCTCCAGATATCTGTTCCAGAAAAGAGCACTCATAGATGAAACGCATTCTGATTATTGGTAACTCGGGATCGGGCAAGAGCTGGTTGGCAGCTCGATTGGCTGAGGGGTTAACTATCCGCGAGGTCAATCTGGACACCATTGTCTGGCAGCCGGGCGGCTTTAACCCAAAACGGCCCCAGCATGAGATTGACCATGCCATTCAGACACTTGCTCAAGAGCAATCATGGGTGGTCGAAGGGGTATTTGGTGCCCTGGCCGAGCAACTGCTTGATGCCGCCGATACCCTGCTTTTTCTGGATCTTGACTGGTCTGTATGCCGTGATTCACTGCTATCGCGCGGATCACAAAGTGCCAGGCAACGGGATGCCGTAGCAGCCGAAGAGAGCTTTCAACAACTGCTGGTGTGGGCATCGGAATATGGGCAGCGAGCCGGCAAAAGCTCCCGCCAATTCCATCACGAGCTGTTTGATCGATTCCCAAACGACAAGCACCGTTTCACGACTCGCACAGAGGTACATAGCTATCTCACGCAACTGACCACTCATAGCTAACGGGGTAGAGGATGACGCAACAGGAGCTGGCGAAAATGGGGGGCGCTTCGGTAAGTATCCAGCTGCTGGATGGCAAACCCTGTATCAGAAAAAGCGGCGCATCGCCTGTCGAGCGCCATTTCTACCAACGCGCCGCACTGCATTTGAGCGGGCTCAACACTCCTGCCCTGCTCAAGGTCGAAGGGGAGACCCTGTTCCTTGAGCAGATCCCTCATCCGGTCACGCTCACGCAGCTGCACCACAACGAACAGACCTTTGCTCAGCTGGCCAGCCTGCATAACGCCAACTATCAGCCCAACTTTGCGGTGAAAACTCACGGCTGGTCGCTCGTCGACACCAACGAGGCGCTCTCTGTACTCTGCCTGCCGGAAGCGGTAAACGAGAAGATCCGCCATATCCAGCAAGTCGGCCACGAACTATTCGAGGAGTCATGCCTGATTTCGGGAGATAGCAATGAGGGCAACTGGGGCACCCGCGACAATGGTGAGCTGGTGTTGTTTGACTGGGAGCGATTTGGTTATGGCAGCCCGGCCATCGATCTGGCCCCGCTGGTGCCGCGGATGGGTTCGCTGGCTGAGTATGAAACCATCATTGAACGCTATCTGCGCCACAGCTCGCAGCTCTCTGGCGACCGGTTGCTGCGCCATCTCGTCATGGCCAAGTGCTGGCTGATTATTGAGGTCACCAATCTGCTGACCAGAAGGGAGAAGCCGCAAGCACAGCAATATCTGGAGTGGTATCGGCAACAAGTTCCCAACTGGCTGGGGTCGGTGGCGCATATTGTGTAGTCCGTAGGTTCGAATAGCGGAGCGTATTCGGACGTTCGCGTTATCACCTCTATCTTTTCGGCCATCCCCTCTCTTGCTACCACACTTTCTTCCCAAACAACGCCCCTCTGCGCTCGCCCAGCCAATGCAATTGGCCTCCGCCATGAGGCGCATAAAAATCCTAACCCGCCCGATGAAACTGCGACTTTTTGTGAGAAAGGTCACATCTGATAACGCCTTAAAACCACATATAAATCCAGACCCCGCTGGTGATTAATTTATTGATATGACGCATTACAAACCTGATTTCGAGGCAAACCATAATCCATTCATCTGTTTTTAAAGACAAAATCAGAAATGACCTGAAAATGGCGAGTCCTGCCTGAAAACGGGATCTTCATCACATCGCGTTTTAATGCGCACAAAAATCCAGTGATTAGCACATTTGTCCGATAGGGAGGGGGCGGGCGAGCCGCGATAATGATCAGGTCATTTTTATCCAGTACGTCGATACGTACTCACGCATAGCTTCCGTCACCGGAAGCGGGGAGAGCGCCATGATCACCACCTTGATCAATGAACATCTGATCAATCTCGATTTGAAAGCGACGCGTAAGGAAGAGGTCTTCACCGAGATGGCCCGCCTGCTGGCGTCGCAAGGCAAGGTCAGCGACGAGCAGGCCTTTCTCAAGGATCTGTGGGCCCGCGAAGAGCTGGGTAACACCGGCTTTGAAGAGGGCGTGGCCCTGCCCCACGCCAAGAGTGCGGCGGTATGCAATCCGGCGGTCGCCATCGGCATCAGCCGCAACGGCATCGAGTACGGCGCCGAAGATGGCAAGCCGTCCCACATTTTCTTTATGATCGCCTCCCCCGATGGCGGCGCCAACCACCATATCGAAGTGCTGGCCGAGCTCTCCGGCAAGCTGATCGAAGAGGGGTTTATCGCCAAACTGCTGGCAGCCAACACCCCGGCCGATGCGCTGGCGCTGCTGCTGGCCAAGAAAGAGGAGCAGAGCGCGGCCCCGACCACCAGCAAAGGCTTTATCATCGGTGTCACCGGTTGCCCAGCCGGTATCGCCCACACCTATCTGGCTGCCGAGTCACTGGAGCGCGCCGCCAAGGAGCTGGGTTATGAGGTGAAGGTGGAGACCAACGGCTCCATCGGCGTCAAGAACAGCCCGACCGCGGACGAGATCGCCCGCGCCAGCGCCATCGTGGTGGCTTGTGACAAGCAGGTGGACATGGCCCGCTTCGCTGGCAAGCCGCTCATCAAAACCGGCGTCAAGGCCCCCATCAAGGATGGCAAGGGTCTGATCGAGCAGGCCCTGAAAGCCCCCGCCTACGTGGCTGGCAAAGAAGATAAAAAAGGTGAGGAGAAGAGCGCGGGTGGCAGTTCCGATCTCTATCGCTACCTGATGAACGGTGTCTCTCACATGATCCCGTTCGTGGTGACCGGCGGTCTGTTGATTGCGCTGGCACTCGCCATCGGCGGCAACCCGACCCCGAGCGGCATGCAGATCCCGGAAGGGAGCATGTGGAACCAGATCCTCAACGTCGGCGTGGCCGCCTTCACCCTGATGATCCCCATTCTGGCGGGCTATATCGCCTACGCAATCGGTGACCGTCCGGCACTGGCACCGGGCTTTATCGGCGGCTGGATCGCCAACAACGGCAGCTTCTACGGCGCTGACGCCGGTACCGGCTTTATCGGTGCCATCATCGCGGGCCTGTTGGTCGGCTATCTGGTGCGCTGGATTGCGACCCGTCAGTACCACAAGATGGTGCAACCGCTGGTGCCGATCCTGATCGCCCCCATCGTCGGTTCGCTCTTTATCGCTGCGGTATTCATCTTCATCATCGGCGCCCCGATTGCCGACATGATGACTGGCCTCAACGCCATGCTGCTCTCCATGAGTGGTGGCAGTCTGGTGCTGCTGGGTATCGTGCTGGGTGGTATGGCCGGCTTTGATATGGGTGGCCCGGTCAACAAGGTGGCCTTCCTGTTCTCGGTCGGCATGATCGCCTCCGGTCAGACCCAGTTTATGGGTGCCATGGCCTGCGCCATCCCGGCTGCGCCCCTTGGCATGTCGCTGGCTACCGTACTCGGTCGCAAGCTCGGCATCTTTGACGAGTCCGAGATCGAAGCGGGCAAAGCCGCCGGTGCCATGGGTCTGGTGGGGATCTCCGAAGGGGCGATTCCGTTCGCCGCCCGTGACCCGCTGGCCGTCATTCCGGCCAACGTGCTGGGCAGCATGACCGCCGCTGTGATGGCTTTCCTGTTTGGCATCACCAACAGCGTCGCCCACGGTGGCCCCATCGTGGCCCTGCTGGGTGCGGTCAACAAGCCGCTGCTGGCCCTGCTCTGCATGATCTGCGGTGCCATCGTCACCGGCGTGGTGGCGGTTGCCCTGAAAAAACTGCGGGTCAAAAAGAGTGATGAGGTAACTCTGGCCAAGGCGGCCTGAGTCCCTCTCGCCATCGCGGCTCATAGAGCATAAAAAGAGGCCACCCCACGGGGTGGCCTCTTGTTTTTTGGGATGGCTGGCGAGCCGTATTTCCCAACATCGCCCACCGAGAAATAGTGGTCGATAAGCACTCTTCCCTTATCTCTGCTTTCACCTCTCCCCTTGCCTTTCCCTAGCTCCCTTCTAGCCTCTCCCCTCCTCAGCCCAGCACTCACACAGAGCGCCAAACTGGCTGAAATGGCAGCAATCCGGCGTCAGCGGTGTGATGTTTCTCACGCTTTGTCCGCGAAAGCGCAAAAACTAGGAAAATTTCCTAGCCCCACTAGGGATGGCTCTCAAGCCATTTTTTGCCCCTCTTATTAGAGTCACCCCACCTGATGTCGTGACCCGCACCGCGATGGGCAATGTGCCCCGTTATCCCGTGTCGGGCCCGGGTTTATATGGATGGAGCGTCGAGCGCAGCAACGGCTGACAGCCCCGACGTTCCGTTCCCCCTTCCGTGGCGTGACCTCGAACAACCTATCTACAAATGAGGGGCGCGGCGGAAATACCGTCTATCTCGCAGAGGATGAACGAAGATGTTGAAATTGCTCCAACAGGTCCGGGTTCCCACCCTCGACCTGCCGGTCGAAGCCCGGCGCAAGCTCTGGTTCAAGCCGTTTATGCAATCTTATCTGGTTGTATTTATTGGCTATTTGACCATGTATCTGATCCGCAAGAACTTCAACATTGCGCAAAATGACATGATCCAGGAGTACGGTCTCTCCATGACCGAGCTTGGCATGATCGGTCTTGGCTTCTCCATCACCTACGGGGTGGGCAAGACCATCGTCTCCTACTACGCCGATGGCAAGAACACCAAGCAGTTCCTGCCGCTGATGCTGATCCTCTCCGCGCTGTGCATGCTGGGCTTCAGTGCCAGCATGGGTGGCACAGGTTTCAGCCTCTACTTCATGATCTTCTTCTATGCCCTGAGCGGTTTCTTCCAGAGCTGTGGCGGCTCCTGCAGCTACTCCACCATCACCAAGTGGACCCCTCGCAACAAGCGCGGCACCTATCTGGGTATGTGGAACCTCTCCCACAACGTGGGCGGTGCCGGTGCGGCCGGTGTGGCGCTGTTCGGTGCCAACTACCTGTTCGATGGCAACGTGCTCGGCATGTTTATCTTCCCCTCCATCATCGCGCTGATCGTCGGTTTTATCGGCCTGCGCTTTGGTAGCGATTCGCCGGAAGCCTATGGCCTGGGCAAGGTGGAAGAGCTGTTTGACGAAGTGGCGAGCGAAGAGGATATCGCCACCGAAGAGCAGCAGCTGACCAAGTGGCAGATCTTCGTGAAGTACGTGCTGCTCAACAAAGTGATCTGGCTGCTCTGCTTTGCCAACATCTTCCTCTACGTAGTGCGTATCGGTATCGACCAGTGGTCTACCGTCTATGCCCACCAGGAGCTGGGCTTCTCCAAAGACGTTGCCATTCAGGGCTTTACCTTCTTCGAAGTGGGCGCACTGGTCGGTACCCTGATGTGGGGTTACCTCTCCGATCTGGCCAATGGCCGTCGTGGTCTGGTTGCCTGTGTGGCACTGGCGCTGATCATCGCGACTCTGGGTCTCTACCAGCATGCGACTACCCAGTTCATGTTCCTGGGCTCCCTGTTCACCCTGGGCTTCCTGGTGTTTGGTCCGCAGTTGCTGATCGGCGTCGCCGCCGTGGGCTTCGTCCCCAAGCAGGGCATCAGCGTAGCCGATGGCGTCAAGGGCACCTTCGCTTACCTGATTGGTGACAGCTTCGCCAAGCTGGGTCTGGGCATGATCGCCGATGGCACCCCCATCTTCGGTCTGACCGGCTGGACCGGCACCTTCGCGGCGCTGGATATCGCAGCCGCCGCCTGTCTGGTGCTGATGGGTTGTGTCGCGGTCGCCGAGGAGCGCAAGATCCGCCGCATCAAGCGCGAACTGAAAGCCGCCGAGCTGGCTGCCCAGACCGCCTGATAGCCATAACAACAGACGCAGATTGTTCAGGGCCACCCACAGGGGTGGCCCTTGTTGTTTGGAGCAATCAGACACCCGACTGGCCGGCATGAGCCTGCACTACCGTTCAAGGGACGGGCATATCCCCATCAAGATCCCACTTTTCATATGGACTTTTGGTAAAAGCCCCCCGCTGGCGCTATCTTGTTGCTCCCCCTTGTCAGCATCACAGAGAGCAGATGAAGATAGTCGCCGTCACCGCTTGCCCGACCGGTATTGCCCATACCTATATGGCTGCCGATGCCCTGCAAAAAGCCGCCACTGGGCTGGGACTCAAGATCAAGGTCGAAACTCAGGGCGCCATGGGCATGGAGAACATGCTGACCGCCCGCGATATTGCCAGCGCCGACCTGGTGCTGATTGCCTCCGATATCGAGATTGAGCAGAAAGAGCGCTTCCTCGGCTGCACTATCCATCAGGTGAGACTGGAAACCGTGCTGCTGGATGCCAACGCCGTACTCAAGGCCCTGCCGATCCCGGCCTGATGCTGACTCGCGAAATCACCTTCTACTGCCAGCAGGGGTTGAGCATCACCCAGGCCAAGCAGTTGAACCGGCTGGCGGGAATGTTCAAATCCACCATCCGCTGCGCCAACCTCACCCGGCGCCAGACCGTTGCCGCCAGCAACCAGCTATCCCTGTTGACCCTCGCCACCCAGCCCGGCGATCTCTGCCAGTTGCAGATCGAGGGCAACGACGCCGAGCTGGCCCATATGGCCTTCACCTGCTGGTGTGGCGAGCTGGGTCAACCGCTGGTGCGCCCGCATACCGCCGCGCTGGCGGAGTTGCGACTGGCCAACGCCCTGCCCGACTACCATTTTGCCCTGCGCCAGCTGGCCCACAGCCCCGAACCGCTGACCAAGGCCGAAGCCCTCGAGCATCTGATCGATCTGCTGCCCACCGAGCTGATCACCAACCGCGCCACACTGACCGCTGCGGTAGAGCGGCGCGAGCAGGTATCGGCCACCATCATCCGCCCCGGCCTTGCCATGCCTCATGTATTGAGCGAAGGGATCAGCCGGCCAGCGCTGACCCTGCTTAGCTGCAAGGAGCCCATCGAGTGGGGCTCTCAAATCGGGCAGGTGCAAACCATCATTTTGCTGGCGGTGCCGGTTGGTAGCGGACGGGAGACCCTGCGCCCCCTCACCCGACTGGCGCAGGCGATGATCGACGATGTGGTCAGCCACGCCCTGCTGCTGGCGGGCTCGGCCCCCGCCCGTCAGGCTATCGTGATCGAGAGCCTGCTGAGCTAGGCGAATTGGCTCTGGGCACTGCTTGTTGAAACCCCAGCCATTCATCCAGCTCTCAGCCCCCTGTGGTACACTCGCTGCCATCGTCTGTCGTCTGTCTGAAGTGTGTATCCGATGAAATCTCCCCGCTCCCGTCTCTCTGTCAGCCGTTCGCCGCGCGATAACGCCCCGCGCACGGCGGCCAAACCAGCCGCACCTCGCCATGCATCCCCCCGCAAACCGGAGCTGGCCCCAGCGGATCGCAAATTGCTCCTGCTGAACAAGCCCTACATGGTGCTCTGCCAGTTCACCGACGAGGCGGGCCGCGAGACCCTCAAGCATTACATCAGCGAGCCCGGCATCTACGCCGCAGGTCGGCTTGACCGCGACAGCGAGGGGCTGTTGCTGCTCACCAATGACGGCAAGCTGCAGGCGCACCTCACCCAGCCGGGGGAGAAGACCCCCAAGACCTACTGGGTGCAGGTGGAAGGGATCCCGAGCGAAGAGAAACTGGCCGCCCTGCGCGCCGGAGTGGAGCTCAACGACGGCATGACCCTGCCTGCCGGGGCGCGCATCATGGATGAACCTGCGGTGTGGCCGCGCAATCCGCCCATTCGCGAGCGCAAGGAGATCCCCACCTGCTGGCTGGAGATCAAGATAGTGGAGGGGCGCAACCGGCAGGTGCGGCGAATGACCGCCCATATCGGCCACCCCACCCTGCGCCTTATTCGCTACGCCATCGGCGACTGGACCCTGGATGGTCTGGCACCCGGCGAGAGCCGCAGCCTGCCCGCCCCCGAGCAGGCACCGAGCTCCAGCAGCCGCCCGCGTCCCTCCTCATCCCGTTCAGGCGCTCATACCGCCAAACCGGCCAAACCGGCAGGGGATGCGCCACGGCGGGCCAGCCAGCCGAGACGGGACGAGCGCCCCCGCAGCACTCACCCAACCGAGCGTTCAACTTCAAACCCGACCGGCGGCAAACCCCGCAGCAGCGGGCGAGGAACGGCACGCCGACCCGCCCGTGCGGGCAATCCCGATAGCAACGACAAGGAGTCATGATGAGCAATCAGGCAGAGCAATCGGCCACCAGCCACGCCCGCATGGAGGCGCGCCTGACGGTCGCCGCCCTGGTGCAGTGGCAGGGGCGCTTTCTGGTGGTGGAAGAGGAGATAAAAGGCCAGCGCCGCTTCAACCAACCCGCCGGCCATGTGGAGCCGGGGGAAAACCTGCTTGAAGCGGCCTGTCGTGAGCTGAAAGAAGAGACGGGTCTGACCGCCACACCGACCGCCTGGCTTGGCACCTATCTCTACAAACCGGCCGACAGCGAGGCCACCTATGTGCGCACCGCCATCATCTTCGACCTTGAAAAAGCGCCAGGTCAGCACCATCCAGAGGATCCTGACGGTGATGTGCTGGCTTGCCACTGGCTCACTCTTGAAGAAATAGCGGAATGCAAACCGGCCTTGCGCAGCCCCTTGGTGTGGCAGTGCATTCAGGATTATCTGGCGGGTACACGGCTGCCGCTCTCGGCCCTCAAGGCCTTTATCTGAGGCCATTTGACACTCTTTTTCGGTGACAAAGGCCAACAACAGAAAAACGATTTCCTGCTATCAGGTTCCTGATGGGAACTGCGGCATGGATATGTGACCGGGGGCGCAAAACTCTGGTAGAATACGCCCCGTTTAAACGAACTGGTAACTTCGACTAATGACAGACAACAGCCAAATCAAGGTGATCGTCGGCATGTCCGGCGGCGTGGATTCTTCCGTCTCGGCCTACCTGCTCCAGCAGCAGGGCTATCAGGTCGAAGGCTTGTTCATGAAGAACTGGGAAGAAGACGACACGGACGAGTACTGCTCTGCCGCCCAGGATTTGGCTGATGCCAAGGCCGTCTGCGACAAGCTGGGGATGAAACTCCACACTATCAACTTCGCGGCCGAGTACTGGGACAATGTGTTCGAGCACTTCCTCGAAGAGTACAAGGCTGGCCGCACGCCAAACCCCGATATCCTTTGCAACAAGGAGATCAAGTTCAAGGCGTTCCTCGAATTTGCCGCCGAAGAGCTGGGTGCCACCTACATCGCCACCGGCCACTATGTGCGCCGTGACGACAGCACAGGCCGCCCGCGCCTGCTGCGCGGTCTCGATACCAACAAGGATCAGAGCTACTTCCTCTACACCTTGAGCGAAAAGCAGGTAGGTCAGAGCCTGTTCCCGGTTGGCGATCTGGAGAAGCCCGAGGTGCGCCGCATCGCCGAGCAGCTCGATCTCATCACCGCCAAGAAGAAAGACTCCACCGGCATCTGCTTTATCGGCGAGCGCAAGTTCAAGGACTTCCTGGCCAAGTTCCTGCCCGCCCAGCCCGGTAAAATCGAGACCGTGGATGGCAAGGTGATCGGCGAGCATCAGGGGCTGATGTATCACACCCTGGGCCAGCGCAAGGGGCTCGGCATCGGTGGTCGCAAAGATGCCACCGAAGAGGCCTGGTATGTGGTCGACAAAGAGGTCGAGCGCAACGTGCTGGTGGTGGCGCAGGGCGAACATCCCCGTCTCTACTCCGATGGCCTGATTGCCAGCCAGTTGCACTGGGTGGATCGCACTCCCATTCGCGAGCCGCGTCGCTGCACCGTCAAGACCCGCTACCGTCAGCAGGATATCCCCTGCCTGATCCAGCCCATCGACGATGAGACCATCCGGGTCATCTTCGACGAGAAACAGGCTGCGGTGACCCCGGGCCAATCCGCTGTCTTCTACGACGGGGAAGTGTGTCTGGGCGGTGGCATCATCGAACAACGTTTCAGCCATCCGGTCTAAGGGCTGGGCGCTCACGAGCGTCCGCGCTGTACTCCCTTCTCCCCTCGCGGGAGAAGGGTTGGGGATGAGGGGGTAACCACCCTCACCCTGACCCTCTCCCTGAGGGAGAGGGGACAAAGACAAAACAGCACAAAGCAGCGATACATGATTGGCAACGTCCAGGCCGGATCATGGCATCGGCCGGTGAATGAACAGAACAGGGCTGTGAAGATATGAGCGATAAATTCCAAGACAGAACAATGGCCTTTGCCGGCATCTGCCAGGCCGCGTATCTGGTGCAGAAGGTGGCCCGAGACGGCAGCTGTGACGAGGCCGCCCTGCGCGAGAGCCTCTCCAGCATTCTGGTGACCAACCCGAGCCACCCGCTCGAGGTGTTCAACAACACCCATCTGGCCATTCGCGACGGCTACCGTGCGCTGGTCGAGCAGCTGGGTGCCGACGGCAGCCAGAAGAATGCCGAGCTGACCCGCTACGTGGTAAGCCTGATTGCACTGGAGCGCAAGCTGGCCAAGCGCAAGGACATTCTCAATATGCTGGGTGAGCGGATCAGCCAGATTGGCCGCCAGCAACAGCACTTCGATCTGCTCGACGAGCAGATTTTGGCCAACATGGCGAGCATCTACAGCGATCTTATCAGCCCCATCGGGCCGCGCATCCAGGTGGCGGGTACCCCGCTGTTCCTGCAACAGCCGCTGGTGCAGCACAAGGTGCGCGCCCTGCTGCTGGCGGGCATTCGTGCCTGCGTGCTGTGGCGTCAGCTCGGTGGCAGCCGCACCCAGATCATCTTCGCTCGCAAGAAGATGGTGGAACTGGCCAAGCGTTACTAATCATCGGCTCGCGCGCGGGCAAGCGAGGTCAACATCAGGGTGAACAGCCGCACATCCGCCCTGACAACGACTCAGCCCCACGCGCGAGTGGATACGGATCCCCCACACAAATCATCAGGAGTTCACCCCATGGAGCTGTCCGCGCTGACTGCTGTTTCCCCGATTGACGGTCGTTATGGCGACAAGGCCGATGCCCTGCGCCCTATCTTCTCCGAATTCGGCCTGCTGCGTTTTCGCGTCGAAGTCGAGGTGCGCTGGTTGCAAAAACTGGCCAGCCACGCCGGGATCCCGGAAGTCCCTGCCCTGAGCGCGGCCGCCAACACCCTGCTCGACGGCATCGTCAGCAACTTCAACGAGAGTGACGCCGCCCGCATCAAACAGATCGAGCGCACCACCAACCATGATGTGAAAGCGGTGGAGTACTTCCTCAAAGAGAAGGTTGAAGTGAACCCGGAGCTGGCGGCTGTCAGCGAGTTCATCCACTTCGCCTGCACCTCGGAAGACATCAACAACAACTCCCACGGTCTGATGCTGAAAACCGCCCGCGAAGAGGTCATCAAGCCTTATTGCGAAAAGCTGATCAGCGAGCTCAAGCGTCTGGCTCACGAGTACCGCGATATGCCGCTGCTCTCCCGCACCCACGGCCAGCCGGCGACCCCGAGCACCATGGGCAAGGAGATGGCCAACGTCGCCTACCGTCTGGAGCGCCAGTTCAAGCAGATCATGGCGGTGGAGATCCTCGGCAAGATCAACGGTGCGGTCGGCAACTACAACGCCCACCTCAGCGCCTACCCGGATGTGGACTGGCACCAGTTCTCCGAGGAGTTTGTTACCTCCCTGGGTCTGACCTGGAACCCCTACACCACCCAGATCGAGCCGCACGACTATATCGCCGAGCTGTTCGACGCCATGGCCCGCTTCAACACCATCCTGATCGACTTCGACCGCGATGTGTGGGGTTACATCTCCCTGGGTCACTTCAAGCAGCGCACCATCGCGGGGGAAATCGGCTCCTCCACCATGCCGCATAAGGTCAACCCCATCGACTTCGAGAACTCCGAAGGCAATCTGGGTCTGGCCAACGCCGTGTTCCAGCATCTGGCGAGCAAGCTGCCCATCTCCCGCTGGCAGCGTGATCTGACCGACTCTACCGTACTGCGCAACCTGGGTGTGGCGGTGGGTTACTCACTGATTGCCTATCAGGCGACCCTGAAGGGCATCTCCAAGCTGGAAGCCAACGACGCCGCCATGGCCGCCGATCTGGATGCCAACTGGGAAGTGCTGGCCGAGCCGATCCAGACCGTGATGCGCCGCTACGGTATCGAGAAGCCCTACGAGAAACTCAAGGAGCTGACCCGTGGTCGCCGCGTCGATGCCGAAGGGATGCGTACCTTTATCGACACCCTAGAGTTGCCGGAAGCGGTCAAGGTTGAGCTGAAGAAGCTGACCCCGGCCAACTACATCGGTGACGCCCAGCGTCTGGTCGATCTGCTGAAGTAAGCCAACCGGCAGTGACGAAGGGGCCCTGTGCACGATACGCCACAGGGCCCCTGTTATTTTCCCTGCCACGGCAGGATCCCGAGTGGCTTTTCCCAAGCCTGCCTTGGGCAAAACCTCTTTGCGAGACACGAGAAACAGCATGTACGAACTCAATCTGGATATCGCTCACTTCCTTGAGCACTACTGGCAGAAGCGCCCGCTCCTTATCAAGGGTGGCTTCAAGGACTTTCAGGATCCCATCAGCCCGGACGAGCTGGCGGGTCTGGCCATGGAAGAGGTGGTAGAGTCCCGCCTCGTCACCCGTTTCGACGGCAAGTGGGATGCTGCCCACGGCCCCTTCGAATCCTACGACCATCTGGGCGAAGAGAACTGGACCATTCTGGTACAGGCTTGCAACCACTGGGCTCCCGAGGTGAACGAGCTGGCGGTGCCGTTCCAGTTCATTCCGGGCTGGCGCTTTGACGATGTGATGGTGAGCTTCTCCACCCCCCATGCGGGTGTCGGCCCCCACATCGACAATTACGATGTGTTTATCACCCAGGGTCTGGGCAAACGCCACTGGCGGGTTGGCGATGCCAAGCCGCTCAACGAGTTTGCCGCCCACGCCGCCCTGCTGCACTGCGAGCCGTTCGAGGCGATCATCGACGTCATCATGGAGCCGGGTGACATTCTCTACATTCCGCCCGGATTCCCCCACGAAGGCTACGCCATCGAGCCCTCCATGAACTTCTCGGTGGGCTTCCGCGCGCCGGATGCCAAGGCGCTTATCTCCTCCTTTGCCGATCACCTGATCGACAACGAGGTGCGTACCGAGCGTTACGGCGATGCAGATCTCAAGCCCCGCGCCCGTCACGGCGAGATCCAGCCCCACGAGCTGCACCGTCTGCGCGAGCTGATGCAGCAGGCCCTCGATGACGAGACTCTGTTCAAGGAGTGGTTCGGCACCATGATCTCCGAGGCCAAGCACGATCTGGACGTCAATCCGGTGGAGCCGGACTACAGCGCCGAGGAAGTGGCCGACCTGCTGACCCAGGGCGAGCCAGCCATCAAGGTGCCGGGTCTGCGCACCGTCTGGTTTAGCGGCGAAAGCCAGCAGTGCTTCATCGACGGCGAAGCCTGGACCCTGCAGAGCGAAGACGCGGCCGCCATTTCGCTGTTGTGTGACAAAGACATCATCACTCAAGCCGATATGGTGGAGCTGGCCGATCAGGCCGGTTTCCTGCAACTGCTGACCCGTCTCGTCAACCGCGGGTACTGGTTCTTCAACTGATCCAGCGATGACTGAACGACAAAAAGGCGCCTTATGGCGCCTTTTTTGTCACTCCGATACGGTTCAATTAACAATCGATGCGCGAAACTGAACCCACTCTTGATGAACCGACAAGTGGTGATTTATTGAACTAAGATCGATGAGTATCATGCGTCCGTCCCTGTTCAAAAGAGAAGCGCCACCATGCAAATCCCCTCCCGACCCATGCCGCTGCCCGATTACGGCAAATACCCCTCCTCTCCGACTGTCACACCCGAGCAGGTCAGTCAGGCCCGTAACGAAGCACTGGCCAAGAAGGATGAAGTGCAGGCGCAGAGCGAAGAGAAAGCAACGGCTCGCAGAACTCTGGCGGTCTCTTATACGGCCAACCAGCAAGATAAGGCCGTGGTGGAGCGCTACCTGGAGGCCAGCGGTCAGGAGAGCGACAGCAAGTCGGGCCCGAGCACAGCGGAACTCTATCAGGCGGCCAATCGCTACCAGCGCCAGCAGAATCTGAGCGACTACATGCAATTCCAGCAGAGCCCGCTCGCCCAGCAGATGGGTGACATGGTGGGCGAAGATAATCGCAAGGGCACCCAGCTCGACATCATTGCCTGAGCCAATTTGCTCGAATAAGCCCGGCAGGGACCAATACAAGATGAAAAAGCCCTCGATGAGGGCTTTTTCGTTATGGCTTGTCGCTGCGACGTCTCGCTATAAATGGGACACTTCTGCCTGCGCGTCCGGCAGCTCGTCGGGGAGTTCATCAAACAGGGGGTGATAGAGCACCTCACCCTGCACACCCGCAAAACCGCGCTCCTGCAGCTCCATCGCCATAAAGCAGTCGGCAGGCACCTCATAGATGCAGTGCAGGCCAAACTCGCTGGCCGGGCGGAAACCGAAACGGCTGTAATAGGCCGGATCCCCGAGTACAACCACCCCTTTCCAGTCCATCTCGAGCGCCGTATCAAGCCCTTCACGGATAAGATCCGAGCCAATCCCCTGGCCTTGCCAGTCGGGATGAACCGCGACCGGCGCCAGACCGAGCCAAGGCCCTTCCATGCCGTTAATGGTGATCGGGCTTAGCATCAGGTGCCCCATGAACTCGTACTCTTCCTCTTCGACCATGGTCACCACGGCAGCACCACATTCGCGCAGGCGGTTGACCAGTTCGGCCTCATCGGAACGACCGAAGGCGGCACTCAGCAGCTCATAGACCGGCAGCATGTCACCGGGGCGCTCGGTTCTCAACATCAGGTATTACTCCTCGTACAGCAGAGCAGGCATTATTCCACATAACGGCTGGTCACTCTGAGTACCTTTGTCCAAAAATGGGAGGGTGCACTCAGGAAAACGAGCTGCAAACTGCTGCTGCAAGGCTGTTAGCGTAGCCGGGGTGGCCCTGTTCATCGCCTCGCGGTAGGCCAGCCAGAGGGCGGGAGCCTCCCGCGCCAACCGCTCAAAGGTCAGTTCGGGCGTTTGATGCCAACAGCCATCCAGCTCGTCGACCAGCTCCGGCAGCTCCACCAGCAGCTGTAACTGCTGATAGCGTATCTGCGAAGAGTCACCGTTGCCGCCCAGCGCCTGCGCCATCAATTGGTTGAACCAGTGGAGCCGTGATACGCGCTCCTCGCGGCTAAGCAGCTCGGGCCCCTGACGCTGCAGCGCGACCAGTTGCAGCAGCCACGCCAGCCCCCGTTCATCCCTGTCTTTCAGCAAGACGCCGCCAAGATGGGACAACTGCTCCGGTTCGGCCTGCTCCAGCAGATCGACGGGGTAACAGTGCAGCGCCAGCAACCTCTCAAGATGCGGCGGGCAACGCAGAAAACAGGGCTTCTCCCCCTCGCCCCTCTCATCCACAAAGAGCGAGATGGCCAGCTTGCCGTTGGTACTCTGCCGATCCAACGTTACAGGATCGCGCAGGATCACCACGGCGATCCGCTCATCTGCCAGCCAGCGGGCAATTTCCTCGGGCAAGGGGCTGGGCAAGGAGGGCGCGCGATCCAGCCGCCAGTAGCTCACCTCGCACGGCTGGCGACCACTGATATGGCGCCGCCCGCGATAGTGCATGCCCACTTTAGCCATCACCCGGCCGGAGGCTAAATTGTCTGGCATATGACGAGCCGTCAGCGCAGGCAGTTGCAGTTGGGCAAAGGCGAACCCCTTGACCAAGCCTGCGGCCCGAGTCGCCAGACCGCGATTTTGCCAGGGCACGCCCACCCACCAGGCGAGCTCGCCATTCCAGTGCAGGGAGATCACCCCGACCAGCGCAGTCCCTTGCTCCTCTGGCAAGGTGATGGCCCAGCTCCAGCCAAGACCAAGCGCCGCCTTGCGCCAGCTGAGCGCCAGCCAGTCGCGGGCCCCCTCCGGCGGATAGGGGTGAGGAATATTAAGGGTGTAGCGGGCCAGCGCCTCGTCGTTGCAGTAGCGTACTATCTCGCGATCATCGGCGGCCTGCAGCGGTCGCAGCGCGACGCCTGATAGCGGATGATCCTCAACCAGGGTCGGCACCGTCACGCGGCGCGCCAGCAGGCGATTTAGCACGGCGCCCAAATCGGCCTCGGGGGTGAGCGGCAGATCGGCCCCCACAGGGCCAAGGGTGAGCAGTCCCTGCTCCCTGGCGAGGGTCAATAGGGAAGTAGAGGCGCTGATCAGGATCTGGCGGCTGGGATCAACATGAAAATCCACCAGCAGATCCCCATCGAGCCAGGCAGCCAGCAGGGCTCCCGGGCAGAACACCCCGTCTGGAGGGCTGATCGCCCAGGGTGCATCGGTTTGATCGAGGGCGGCCGCCGCCTCTTTGCCCAGCAGCAGCTGCCAGCGATGACCCTGCTGCTGCCAGTGCAGCAACAGCGCAGCCCACTGCGGTTGCCACAGACTGGCCTCGATCAGCAATTCCATCAACGGGTCTGACAGGCCGCGGGCAGCGTCAGATGGCGGGGATGGGCTTCGATACGGGCGATCCAGCTACGGATAGCTGGCCACCCCTGAAGGGAGAAGATCCCCTCCTCTGCCACATGGGTGTAGGCATAAAGGGCGATATCGGCGATGGTCGGCGCATCACCACACAGGTAGGGGCTCTGTTTCAGCTGCTGCTCCATTACCGCCAGCGCCTTCTCGCCACCGGCTTTCAGACCGTCGAGCCGCGCCTCCTGCGACTCGGGTCGGCCGAGATAGTGAACGATAAAGCGGGCCACCGCGATGTAGGGCTCATGGCTGTACTGCTCAAAGAACATCCATTTGAGCACCTCGGCCTGCTGGCGCGGATCGGTTGGCCACAAAGACGAGCCCTGCGCCAGATAGAAGAGGATGGCATTGGATTCCGCCAGCGCATCGCCCTGGCCAATCTCCAGCACCGGGATCTTGCCGTTGGGGTTCTTGGCCAGAAATGCGGGGGTACGGGTATCCCCCGCCTGAATATCCACCTCAACCCACTCAAGGGGCAGCTTCAGCCAGCGGGCCAGCAGCCACACCTTGTAACAGTTGCCAGAACGCAGATCACCATACAGACGCATACACACTCCTTGTGAAAACAGAATTGAACAGCGCGCTCAGGGTGCCAGACGCTCGATATGCCAGCCATCCCCGTCGCGGGTGTAGTAGAAGCGGTCGTGCAGCCGGTGCTCGCCCCCCTGCCAGAACTCCACCGTCTCGATCACCACCCGGAATCCGCCCCAGAAGCTCGGCAGCGGCACTTCGCCATTGGCAAACTTCTGCTTGAGCTCGAGGAACTTGGCCTCCAGCACGCCGCGGGCCGAGATGCGGGTCGACTGTTTGGAGACCCAGGCAGCGATCTGGCTATCCTTGGGACGGCTGTGGAAATACTTCATCACCTCGAAGGTGCTCATCTTCTCCACCCGGCCGGTCACGTGAACCTGCCTGTCCAGCGTGTGCCAGGGGAAGAGCAGGCTGATTCGAGGATTGCCTTCCAGCTGCTGCGCCTTACGGCTACCCATGTTGGTGTAAAAGACCATCCCCTGGGCGTCGTAGTGCTTGAGCAGCACAGTGCGCTGCCAGGGCTGACCATCGGCATCCACCGTCGCTACCACCATGGCGGTGGGATCGGTCAGTTTGGCCTCACAAGCCTGCGCCAACCACTTCTCGAACAGCGCCAGCGGCTCGGCCGGCAGATCGGCCCGGTGCAGCCCGCCACGGGAGTATTCACGGCGCAGATCAGCAACATCCATCATCTTGATTTTCCTTCAAATAAATAATGGTTCCACGACCATCAAGAGAGTGACGCAGGCATTGTGCTCCGCTCATCTGTCAGTGACAAGCCATAACACAGCGGGGAGGCAACTGCCTCCCCGCTGTGTTTACCTGCAAACTATTACCTCTGAATCGCCTCCGGCATGCACCTTTCCAGCATCTGTCGGTTATATCGGGTGGCATAGTCAATCCGCTGCTCAAACTCCGCCTCCTTGCCCATCTCAATCACATCGCCGAACCCTTTCAGATAACGGACTCCGCACCGGGTTCTCGCTTCTGCTTGCAATGACTCCACAACCCCCGGGGCCATGCCGCCACGCCCGCCGCGCACGATGAGCCGATAATCCTGAGCAGCAAGACTCTCATCTATTGCCTCGGTCAGTGATGCGGCCACAACAGGCGCTGCGCAGATATGCAGAAACAGCAAACTGACGGCTAACCGTAATACCTGCGCCATCCGGCTGCACCTCCCATCAGGATGATCACAATGATACTCACCGCACCACCACCGCCGCCACCCGTATTGTTGTCGGTAATGACAGTTGCACTTTCCGTAGTGGCCGACGCATTACCTCTTATCCCATTGATAGAGAAAAAAATATTATTGCTGCATGCCAGCTTCAGCCTAGCCGTGCTGATCAACGGTGCAGGCAACACCACACTGGCCGAACCGTTATTGACAAGCCCGCTTGCCAGCGTAGTCCAGCTAGAACCGCCATTCTGTGTCAGTGCCAAATCCACGCTGGGACAGTTGATAGGAGGCTGATCGGTCCCAGCAACATTCCATGTCACTAGCTGAGTGCTACCCGCCACCATGGCGCCAATCTGCGGGGCTGTGATGGCAAATGCCGCGCCGGTATTGATCACCTGCACCACCATCTCATCACTGCTGACCGCCCCCTGACCATCACGTACGGTAAGGCGGAACTGGAGATTGCGATTGGTCGCTGGCCACGCCTCCCCTTTGGCCAGCACACCCGTGATCAGCGAGCTCATGGCAGGCAAGGTTCGGCGGGGATCCGAAGTTGGCGAGACAAAGCGAAACAGCGGGCGTGACCCATCATCCACCATGGTGGCCAAACTGCTGGATGCGTTGCCCAGATCCACCTGCTCCCAGGTGTAACTCAAGGCATCTCCATCCAGATCCAGCGCACTACCGACAAGAGTGAAAGGCGTATTGGCGGGGATCAACCTATCGCCCCCCGCATCCACAACCGGCGCGTTATTGGCAAGCGCCAGGTCGGTGCCGCAGGAGGGCAGAGAGGCCATCAGAGCCCGCATCTGCTCGATCGACTTGCTGTGAAAGAAAGGTGTGCTGTTAACCTGCAGATTCTCCTCACCACAGATCCCGGCATAGGCCATGATGGTCGAGCCACTGCCCGGTTCCCAGGCTGAGCTAGCCTTGCGACCTGTCGCACAACTGTCGGCCATGCCATTGAAGGAGTGCTCTGCCCCCAGCTGGTGCCCCAATTCGTGAGCCACATAATCAATAAAGAATGCATCACCGATAGGCTGTGAGCCTCCGGTCATGCCCCGTGAACGGCTGAAAGGGTTGCATAAAGATCTCAGGGTCGCCACCCCGCCGCCTGATGTCGCCAGCAGATGGCCCAGATCAAAAGAAGGATTGAGCAACACCCCCTGTTGGGTCTGGTTGATGGCGATATCCTGGGTCGAGTTGGTGAAAGGATCCGTCGCAGGATCGGTGAAAATCACATT
This sequence comes from Aeromonas sp. 603404, assembly GCF_049171775.1. NCBI lineage: Bacteria > Pseudomonadati > Pseudomonadota > Gammaproteobacteria > Aeromonadales > Aeromonadaceae > Aeromonas > Aeromonas sp. 603404. Next base: position 120,683 of record NZ_JAAKPE010000002.1, on the reverse strand, counting down.
ATCCGTATCAGCTGCAAGCTGAAACTCGGCCCCCACATCACGGCGATAGACTTCATTGACCCGATTAAGCAGTGTTGCAATGGCCGAGAGTGCTGCAACCTTGGTACCACCGTGATACTGGGTATATTCCCCGGTTGCCGAGATGGCGATGGTGTAGCGCTTGCGCAAATTGCCATCGACCAGCACAGCTCGCTCACGCTCGATACCATGATGATCAATCACCTGATCCACATCCTGTCGCCGCCAGGCATCTTGCTGTTCATAAACGGCATAAGAGAAACCGTCCTGAAGCGGATCGACATAAAAGGTACGCCCCTGATGAGTAAACATACCGTGAAAACCATGTATGGTGACATCAAATCGGCCTGTATCCGCCGCCCGATCGATAGCCTTCCCACTGTAAGTATTGATAGAAGGGTAGCGCTGGGCCAAAGGCTCCGGGAGCAAGGCATTGGGATGAACATCAAACTGCACCGTAGTGCCATCCGGCAATGGCAAGGTCAATACACTGGCGAGATGCCCGGGTTCAAAAGGCCTGTCAGGAACCACCACTCTGACCTTTTCAGCTCGCACATCATAGACCCCTCCCCTTTCCAAGTTTTCATCCATGAAGGTCCACTGTGGTTCTGCCGCAACCTGAACAGACAAACTGGTGATAATCACCGCAATGCCATGCTTCATAGAGCCTCCTTGCCCTACCTTGGTGACAACAAGTATGGTGCAGCGTCAATTGACGATCTGCGTGACAGACAGAAAAGAAAATTCGCACAAAACTTCTGTCACGCTGAGACATCGTGCTACACCCACGCTCCCCATCTCAGGCGATACAGACTGACCCCATTCAACAACGGAAAAAAGTGAAGGCGCCATTGGCGCCTTCACGGATAGATAGGGGGCTGAATATCCCCCCATTTGGATTGGTTCGTTGGCGTATTACTGCTTATCCGCGCCCAATGCTATCGGGCAATGAATCACCATACGCTGGTTATACTCGCTGGCGTAAGCACTCAACTTGGCATGTATCTCTTGCTGACCGGGCCTTATCACATCGCCCAATCCATCCCGATAACGCTTGCCACAGCGCGCCTTGGCCTCTGCCTGCTGCTCGGCTGCAATACCGGGGGCGAACTCTCCCCGCCCGGCTATCACTATCAGGCGGTAATCCTGTCTGGCGAGGTTTGCACTCAGCTCCTGTTCCAGCGTGCTGGCATCGGCCTGACAACCGCCGAGCATGACAAGCAGCAACAGAGGGACTCCCTTCATATGCGCCTCCGTTGCCAGCCGAGCAGCGCCAGAGCCAGCGTCCACAATCCGAGCGCCCCGCCACCACCGCCGCCACCTGAAGTCGAGCCACCTTGCACCAGAGGCAATTTGAGGGGACTGATGGCAAAGAAGATATTGTCGCTGCATGCCACTTTCAGCCTGACGCTGCTGGTGAGATCGGCAGGCAACGTTACCGTTGCTGCGCCGTTATTGGGTTGTCCGGCGGCAAGCATTGTCCAGCTTACGCCCTCATCCTGAGTCACCGAGATGTCCACCTTGCTGCAACTGATCGGCGCCACAGTTGTGCTCGCCACATCCCATGCTACGGCCTGACTGGCCCCCGGAGTGAGAGTCACCCCGTAAAACGGGTTGGTGATGCGAAATGCCGCGCCGGTATTGATCACTTGCACTTTCATGTCATCACTGGCAACGCCACCCTGACCATCACGCACCGTCAGTCTGAAATTGAGATCCCGATTGGTAGTCGGCCAGGCCTCTCCTTTGGCAAGCGTGCCGGAGAGCAGGGATGGCAAACTCGGCAGGATCCGCTCCGGCGATGCCGTGGGAGAGACAAAACGAAACAGCGGCCGGGAGCCATCGTCAATCATGGTGGCGGCACTGCTCGATTCAGTACCCAGATCGATCTGCTCCCAGTTGTAGAGCAGAGAATCATTATCCAGATCTCCACCAGCCCCTTTTAACATAAAGGCCGTATTGGCAGGGATCACATAGTCCCCCCCTGCAGCTGCCTGCGGGGCATTATTGCTCAACGCGAGTGTGGTTCCACAAGTCGATACGGTCGCCATGTGCGCACGCATCTGCTCGATGGACTTGCTATGAAAATAGGGATCGCTGTGTGGCTGGATATTCTCCTCACCGCAGATGCCGGCATAGGCCATGATGGAGCTGCCACTACCAGGCTCATAGGCTTGACTCGCAACCCGGGTACCAGCACCGCAACTCCCGGTAGTGCCGTTGAAGGTATGATCAGCACCAAACTGGTGGCCAATTTCATGAGCCACATAGTCAACGAAGAAGGCATCTCCCACCGGTGTAGGTGAACCCGACATCCCACCAGACTTCTGATTGGTGCAGAGCACTGCCAATCCGGCCAGACCGCCGCCATTGGTATTCAGGACATGGCCGATATCAAAATTACCGAGCTGCATATTGGTAAAGTAATAAGCCTGTACCCCGATATTGGTCTGCGCATCCGAATTATCATTAGCAAACAAGTCGCTGGCCGGATCGGTAAAGATCAGGTTGTCATTGCCACTGGCCAGCACGAATTCGGCGCCCACATCCCGTTGATAGACCTGATTGACGCGGTTGAGCAAGGTCGCAATCGCCGCCATGGTAAGCGCTTTGGAGCCACCGTGGTATTGGGTAAATTCTCCTGTCGCCGAAATGGCAATGACGTAGCGCTTGCGAACATTGCCATCCACTTGCACCTTGCGCACCAGTTTGCTGAGCTTGGGCCCTATCACCTCATCTGCAGCCTCTTCCAATCGACTATGGGCATCCTGCTGGTAATAGATGGCGTAGCCTTCGGCATTGCTGAGCGGATCGACAAACACCATCCTGCCCTGATGACTGAACATGGCGTGGAAACCTTGCGGCCCCAGATCGAAGCGCCCCGTCTCTATCGGATGCGCCGGGTTGTGACCCTTGAAGGTGCGGATCTGCGGATACTTGGCGGCAAGATCTGCAGGCAGCAAGTCGTAGGCTTCCAGAGCAAAGGTGACCTCCCCCCCATCGGGCAGCGGCAGGGTCAGCTCACTCGCCCCGGCTTGCAGCCCCGCAAAATAGTCAAGCGGCACCTTGGCCACCCGAAACTGATTAGCCCGCACCTCATAACCTTGCTCCGCAGTCGCTCTGGCGGCTACCGTGCTCCACTCGCTGGCCATCAGGCTGGTTGACCCCAACAAACTGGCCACCAACAGGGCCAACGAACACTTACTGGTCACATGCATCTTTGTCATCCTTGTAGTCATGCACTTTTTTGAACCATTACCGGCATCATTATCCCGCCGAATCAAGAAGCCCGGCGCCACTGTTTCAGCCACTCACCCATGGGGAATGTTGCGCCAACCCAGTCTAACCCCTATCATTGCGCGGATTTGTCAATTTTAGAACTGCTCCTCTTCACAAAGGTGCGGTTCATCTTTATCTGGCCAAGGTTAATCTCATGCTCAAATCCCCACTGTTGCCCCGTTTCGGGGATCTGGTCGTTGCCATTGTTGACGATGTGCTCGGTCAGGGTCTTACCCTCGACCGCGCCTATGCCCGTCACTTCTCCGGCATCGAACTCAAACCGCAAGAACAGGCAAGGATTGCCCTGGTCACCGGCGACCTGCTGCGCCGTCTCAGCCTCTATTGTTTCCTCACCGGTATTCAGGTGCGTCAGGCCGAAAAGAATGTCTGGCCACTGCTGCACAGCTGGCACGCCTTCCACAAAATTGCCCAGCCCAACCACCCGACCCTGGATCGCTTCAATGAAGAAGCATTCCGCCGCCGTCTGACCGAGGCGAAGAAGAACCCGGTATTGATGGATGGTTGCCCGAGCTGGCTGGAGAAACTGGGTAGCGAGCAGCTGGGTGAAGCCTGGCCTGCCGAGCGTGCCGCCCTGGCCTGGATGCCCAAGCGCTACCTGCGGGTCAACACCCTCAAGTGCACCCGTGATGAACTGCAAGCCATGCTGGCCAAAGAGCAGGTCACCACCATTCCGGTTGAAGGTGTGGAGACTGCCCTGCAGGTCACCTCGGACGCCGCCCTGTTCCGTACCAAGGCCTTTGCCGATGGTTGCTTCGAGCAGCAGGACGCAGGCTCCCAGCTGGTTGCTGCGGCTCTGGAGGTCACCCCGGGCATGCGCGTCATCGACGCCTGCGCCGGGGCCGGTGGCAAGACTCTGCACATCGCCGCCATGATGCAGGGCAAAGGCCGTCTTCTGGCGATGGATGTGGAAGAGTGGAAGCTGGAGAACCTCAAGCAGCGCGCCCGTCGCGCCGGTGCCCACAACGTGGAGACCCGGGTCATCACCAGCAGCAAGACCGTCAAGCGCCTCAAAGAGAGCGCCGACCGCGTACTGCTGGACGTGCCCTGCTCCGGTCTGGGCGTACTCAAGCGCAATCCGGATGCCAAGTGGCGTGATACCGCCGAGCGTCTGCCGGTGCTGGTCGCGCTGCAAGAAGAAATCCTGCAGCGTTACAGCCAGATGGTGAAGGTGGGTGGTCTGCTGGTCTATGCAACCTGCTCCATCTTGCCGCAGGAGAACCGCCAGCAGGTGGACAAGTTCCTCGCGGCCAACGAGAACTTCCGTCTGCGTGACGATCACACCGTAAGCCCGTCCGAGACCGGCTTCGACGGTTTCTACATGGCTCGTATCGAGCGGATCGCCTGATCTGCCCGATGACCATATAGACAAAAGCGGCTGCCAATGGCAGCCGCTTTGTTTTGGCTTGCTGACCCACACCCGATGGGGTTACAGCGCAGCAATCGCCTCTATCTCGATCTTCACATCCTTCGGTAACCGAGCCACTTCTACGCAGGAGCGAGCCGGATACATGGCATCGTGCCGGGTGAAGAAGTCGTTGTAGACCCGGTTGACCGCAGCAAAGTCGTTCAGATCCGAGACAAACACCGTGGTCTTGAAGATGTTTCGCACCTCGCCGCCTGCCGCCTCGACAATCGCCTTGACGTTTTGCAGGGAGCGCAGGGTTTGCGCTTCGATACCCTCTGCAATGTCACCGCTCACCGGGTCCAGCGGGATCTGACCGGAGGTGTATAGGATGTTGCCAATCCGGGTGGCTTGCACATAGGGGCCGATGGCGCCCGGCGCCGCTTTGGTAGTGATAACCTGTCGCATCTGTTACTTCCTCGTGCTGACAAACAAAAAGTAGGCCCGGAGCAAGCCTGCTCACCCCGGGCATGAGAGTTACATCATGTTGGTGAAGGTTCTGGAGATGACGTCCTGCTGCTGCTCGCGAGTCAGGGCGTTGAAGCGCACCGCATAACCGGAGACCCGGATGGTCAGGCTGGGGTACTTGTCCGGATTGTCGATGGCATCCAGCAGCATCTCGCGATTCATCACGTTGACATTGAGGTGCTGCCCCCCTTCTACATCCCGCTCATGGTGGAAGTAGCCATCCATCAGCCCCACCAGATTGTTCTCGCGATTGGCGGGTTCCTTGCCGAGCGCCCCCGGCACGATGGAGAAGGTGTAGGAGATCCCGTCCTTGGCGTATTTGAACGGCAGCTTGGCCACCGAGGCGAGCGAAGCGACCGCCCCCTTGCGATCCCGACCGTGCATCGGGTTGGCCCCCGGGGCAAACGGGGCACCGGCGCGGCGGCCATCCGGGGTGTTGCCGGTCTTCTGGCCATAGACCACGTTGGAGGTGATGGTCAGGATCGACTGGGTCGGTACCGCATTGCGGTAGGTCGGCAGCGCCTGGATCTTCTTCATGAAGCGCTCGACCAGATCGCAGGCAATGGAGTCGGCCCGCTCGTCGTTGTTGCCGTACTGGGGATACTCCCCCTCAATCACGAAATCGACCGCCAGCCCGTCAGCATCGCGCACCGGCTTGACCCGGGCGTACTTGATGGCCGCCAGCGAATCGACCGCCACCGACAGACCGGCAATGCCGCAGGCCATGGTGCGATAGACGTCGCGATCGTGCAGCGCCATCAGCGAGGCCTCATAGCTGTACTTGTCGTGCATGTAGTGGATCAGGTTCAACGCGCTGATGTACTGCACCGCCAGCCAATCCATAAAGCTGTCGAGGCTGGCCATGACGGTCTCGTAATCCAGCACCTCGTCCATGATGGGCGCCACTTTCGGACCAACCTGGATCTTCAGCTTCTCGTCCACGCCGCCGTTGATGCAATAGAGCAGGGTCTTGGCCAGGTTGGCGCGAGCACCGAAGAACTGCATCTGCTTGCCGATCACCATGGGGCTCACGCAGCAGGCGATGGCGTAGTCATCGCTCTCGAAGTCGGTGCGCATCAGGTCATCGTTCTCATACTGCAGGGATGAGGTATCGATGGAGACGCGGGCCGCATAGGTCTTGAAGGCCCGCGGCAATCCTTCCGCCCAGAGGATGGTGAGGTTGGGCTCGGGCGCCGGCCCCATGGTCTTGAGGGTGTGGAGGTAGCGGAAGGAGTTCTTGGTCACCAGGGTGCGACCATCCAGCCCCATGCCGCCGATCACCTCGGTGGCCCAGATGGGATCGCCGGAGAAGAGGGAGTCAAACTCGGGGGTGCGCAGGAAGCGCACCATGCGGATCTTCATGATGAAGTGATCGACCAGCTCCTGGGCATCCTGCTCGCTGATAAGCCCCGCCTTCAGATCCCGCTCGATATAGATGTCGAGGAAGGTGGCGGTGCGACCGAGGGACATGGCCCCGCCATTTTGCGACTTCACCGCCGCCAGATAGGTAAAGTAGAGCCACTGGACTGCCTGCTGGGCAGTGCGTGCCGGCCCGGAGATGTCAAAGCCGTAGTTGGCCGCCATCTGCTTGATCTGCACCAGTGCCCGCTTGTGCTCGGCCAGCTCCTCGCGCTGGCGGATCACCTGCTCCAGCTGCTCTCCCCGCTCAAGCGCCGGTTGCAGATCGGCAAACTGCAGCTCCCGCTCACGGATTAGATAATCTATGCCATAGAGCGCGACCCGACGATAATCTCCGATAATGCGACCACGGCCGTAACCATCCGGTAAACCGGTCAAAATTCCCGATTTTCGGCAGCGCAACATCTCGGGAGAGTAGACGTCGAACACGCCCTGGTTATGGGTTTTGCGCAATTCGCTGAAGGTATATTCAAATTCGGGATCCATCTCCCGGCCATATGCTTCAAAAGAGCTGCGGATCATATTTACTCCGCCAAATGGATGCAGTGCTCTTTTAAGGGGCTTGTCGGTTTGCAGGCCAACGATTTTTTCCAGCCCCTGCTCGATATAACCCGGCCCGTGGGCAGTAATGGTCGTGGCAATATTGGTATCAAAATCGACCGGTGCGTGGGTGGCATTCTCGATACGGATCCCCTCCATCACCTTGTTCCACAAAGTGGTGGTCGCTTCGGTCGCATCTGCTAAAAACTGTTCGTCACCTTCATAGGGGGTGTAGTTCTGCTGGATAAAATCACGGACGTTGATCTCGTGCTTCCAGTTTTCACCGGCAAACCCTTGCCATGCCTGACGGAATTTATCCTGATCCAATTGCATATCAACTTTCATCAAATAAACCTCATTCACTACTCATGACACTACAGTGGAAGATGTCAGACGCACTCGGCCTGACGAACCAGCTGCCCCAGACGAATGGCATCCAGTGCGATCATTTTCTCTTCATTGGTGGGAATAACCGCCGCCAGCACCATGGACTCTGCCGCCGAAATCACCCGGCAGCCCTCGCTATTGGGACGCTGGTTAAACGGCTCACTGATCGCTACGCCAAATACCTGAAGTCGTTCGCATACCAGCTTTCTGATAAAGGCCGAGTTCTCGCCGATCCCGCCGCTGAAAATAACGGCATCCAGCCGGCGCAATGAGGTGGCATGGCCGCCGATATGGCGGGCAATACGATGGACAAAAGCGTGAATCGCCAATTTTGCCCCGGGATGTCCTTCGTGATAGGCAGCTTCCAATACCCGCATATCGGAGGAGAGCCCCGAAATACCCAGCAGACCGGACTGCTTGTTCAATACCCGCTCGATATCCTCGATGGATTGCCCCGTCTTGCTGGCGATATAGGCCAGCGCGCCAAAATCGATATCGCCGCTTCGGCTGCCCATGATCAACCCCTCCAGCGGCGTCATCCCCATCGAGGTATCGGCGCTCTTGCCATCCTGTACCGCGCAAATAGAGGCGCCATTGCCCAGATGGGCGATAACCAGACCGGCATCGTGGCCATTCAACCCAAGGAAGGAGACCGCCTGCTCGGCGACATAACGATGGGAGGTGCCATGGAAGCCATAGCGGCGCACGCCATAATCCTGCAGATATTGGTAAGGCAGCCCATAGATATAGGCTTCCGGCTTCAGGGTCTGGTGAAAACCGGTATCAAATACCGCAATTTGGGGTTGTGTGGGAAATAGCTGACGAGCCGCCATCACACCACTCAAATTGGCGTGATTGTGCAGGGGAGCCAAGGGTGACACCTGCTTTATTTTGGCCAATACATGTTCATCAATGATCACGGCTTCGCTAAATTCACTGCCACCATGAGCAATTCGATGACCCACCAGTGCAATGGCATCCAGCAGATCCCGTTTTTTCAATTCCGCCGCGATGGCAGCCAATGCACAGGTGTGGTTATTTTCAGCTAATGACATTGCGGGCTCTTTACCAACTTGCAATTGGGGATGGGCCGTCTCAATACCATCCGCCATACCGGATATCACCACCTCGCAGGTTTTACTATCCAGTACCGAGAATTTGACCGACGAAGAGCCGCAATTGATAACCAGAACCAACGAATCAAACTTCATTACATCGCCTCGAGATTAATAGTGTCAAGTCACTGCAGTCAGGGCATTTCGCCATAAACAGAAAGTCAAAAAACGGCAAGCCTTACCCAGGGCCCACACAATTGGGCCAACGAAGAACCGGTTATTGCTCATGTCTGACTGCACCAGCCAGACCCCGCCAAGGGGGCCTGAATGGTTGATGACTTTCAGAAAAGGTTTTCAGAACAGCTTGGAAACAATATTCAGGATGGTCAGTACACCGATGATGGTGACAAACAAGTTGCTGGCCTGACCTTTATATTTTGCCAGTGCCGGTGTCTTGCTCACCGCATACATCGGCAGCAGACAGAGCAGGGAAGCGATGATCGGCGCCCCCATTGCCTCAATCAGGTCGAGGATGTTGGGGTTCACATAAGCGACCAGCCAGGTGGAGCCCATGATGAACAACATACTGACCATATTGAGTTTTTTACTGGAAACCTTGCTCTTGTCGCCCTGGTAGCCAAAGCGGAGGATAAGGCCGTTCAACCCTTCCAGCGTCCCCAGATAGTGGCCGAAGAAGGATTTGAAGATAGCAACCAGCGCGATAATGGACGCCGCATACTCCAGAGTGGTGGCAAACGCAGACTTGCTGCCCGTCATCGAGGAGAAGTGGTTGGCCAGATAGGAGAGCACCGGAATATTCTGGGCCTTGGCTTCCGCCATATTTTGCGGCGACAGGGTAAACAGGCAGCTGAAGGCAAAGAACATCACCACGGCCACCATCAGCATGCTGGCACCGGAGATAATCTTCGAGCAGCGCTTCTCGGTAAAATCACGACCGAACTCCTGCTCATACTCTTCCCGCTTGGAGACGATGAAAGAGGAGACAATCGGCGAGAAGTTGAAGGAGAAAACCATGATGGAGATCCCCAGCCAGACGGTGACCAGAATACCATCGTGACCGAACATGGATATCTCGCTAAGGTTGACCTGATCAAAGACGGCACTATTCCAGTACGGAACGAGGGAGAGAGAGATGACCACCAGGCTGGCGATGAAAGGAAATACCAGATAGCTCATTACGCGAACCATCAGATCCTTACCAAAATAGATCACAAATGCCATCAATAGCAGCAGCCCAAGGGCGACAACACCCCGATTAAGCGGCGCCATTTGCAGTTGATGCTCCCAGAATGCCATAAAGGTATTGGTGATCGTCACACCATATATCCACAGCAGTGGGCAGATGGCAAAGAAATAGAGGAAGGTAATCACTACCCCACCCATTTTGCCAAAATGTTCTTCAACGGTCTCGGTAATATTTGCCGATGGATTGCTGCCAGAAAGACATAATCTGGCCAACGCCCTGTGGCAATAAAATGCAATAGGGTAAGCCAGCACCAACATGATTAATATAGGTATCAGGCCACCATATCCGGCCCGAATAGGGAAAAATAGAACACCTGCACCGATCGCTGTACCAAACAGACCTAATCCCCATGTGGTATCCGATTTACGCCATGCACGTGTATTCTCTTTACTGCCGGTGACAACACTGTCTAATATCATGACTGCATTCCTTACAGGCTAAATTGACGAATATTGTTCTGTTCGATAATTTCGGTGATCCGGGTCAGGTCAATATTGCCACCAGAAATAATGCTGACGGTTTTTTTGCCTTCGACATAATGTTTGAGTTTGCCGCTCAGCAGCGCTGCCGAGGCCAGAGCTCCCGCCCCTTCGGTAATCACCTTGTTGCGCTGAATAAGGTCAACCATGCTGTGACGAATATCATCCTCGGTGACCAGTACAATATCATCCACCAATTGTTTGACGATTTCGAAGGTCAGGGTGCCGGGTCTTGCCACGTCACAGCCATCGGCCAGCGTACTGCTGGTTCTGTGATTGGTAATGGTGCCTGCGTAGTATGAAGCCGCCATGCCGTGGACATTCTCCGACTGCACGCCAATCACCCGGATAGTCGGGTTGATGGATTTGATGGCCATGGCGACACCGGCAATCAGACCACCACCGCCAATCGGCACTATGATGTTATCGACATCATACAAATCTTCGATAATTTCCAGGCCGATGGTTCCCTGGCCGGCAATCACTTTTGCATCGTCAAAGGGGGGGATAAATACGCGGCCTTCCATCTCCACGATTTCGCTGACTTTGGCAATGGTGTCATTGAAACTATTGCCATGCAGAATAACTTCCGCCGAATAATCGCTGGTTGCAGCAATTTTTGATTTGGGTGCGCAGCAAGGCATGACCACCTTGGCATCAATTCCCAGCATGGCACTGGACAAAGATACCCCCTGCGCGTGATTACCGGCAGAGCAGGCGACAACACCTTTTTGACGATCCTCCAGACTTAATGAACTGAGTTTGTTGAAGGCACCGCGAATTTTAAAAGAGCCTGTACGTTGCATGTTTTCAAGCTTGAGGTAAACCTCGCCATGGCAACGTTCGCTGATGTAGTTAGAGGGTAATTGCGCGGTCTTGTATATATGGTTGGTCAGTCTTTTTTGGGCTTCGGTAATATCATGAAGACCAATGGGCAGATTGCTATACATCTTCATCGCAAATCTCTTTTTATTTATTAATTTGTAGGGTTTTATTTCACTGGGCGAAGCGATACTAGGTTCTATCACTTGCAATTAATGTGAGCATAAACACAAAAAAATCTACAAAGAGACTGCGTTACGGTGAAATTATCAAAAAATGTGATGGCAGCAACACTTGAATCCAAAATGATTAAAAAAAGTAATCGCAGATTGGGAAATCAATATGGTTAACAACTCCAAAACAAAGCGGCAAAGATTAGATTTTTCAGGGCGAACGCGTTGCTTTTTGCAACCGACAATCAGTTGCTTGCCTGCCAGAACCGGGATAATAAAAAAGGAGCCGATGTGGCTCCCTATCGACAACACAGGACCGATTACTCGGCTGCTGCATCATCTTTCTTGTACTTGGCAGCAGTCTCTTTGATCAGAGCCTGCAACTCGCCAGCCTGGAACATCTCGATCATGATGTCACAGCCACCGATCAGCTCACCTTCAACCCACAGTTGCGGGAAGGTCGGCCAGTTGGCGAATTTTGGCAATTCGGCGCGGATATCCGGATTCTGCAGGATATCAACGTATGCAAACGGCTCGCCGCAGGACATCAGAGCCTGGGAGGCCTGGGCAGAGAAGCCACAGCTGGGTAGCTTGGGGGAGCCCTTCATGTAGATGATGATGGGGTTGTCAGCCAGCTGCTGCTTAATCTTTTCAATAGTTTCCATAGGTGCCTCACTAGAGCGATTTCGGCGGCCATTCTACTGCAATCTTGCCCGAGCACAAACTGACAAAGGGGTGACCCGGCTCGAATTGTGCAAAGAACCCACACAGGATTGATCGCGATCATGGCGCCAATCAAGAGTTGTTAGGCCATCTTTGATACTGCTACAATCCCTTGGCTTTGGGCTACCCAGCCCCATCATTTTAAAAACAACTCTTTTCACATATAGAAAAGAGTACGCAATGTCTTGCAACCGTCGCCTTCGCACGGTCCAGCCAATGGAGAGTAGAAAATGGCATTCGAACTTCCCGCTCTGCCCTATGCAATCAACGCTCTGGAACCGCACATCTCCCAGGAAACTCTGGAATATCACCACGGCAAGCACCACAACACCTACGTGGTCAACCTGAACAATCTGGTGCCGGGTACCGAGTTTGAAGGCAAGTCTCTGGAAGAGATCATCAAGACCTCCAACGGCGGCATCTTCAACAACGCCGCCCAGATCTGGAACCACACCTTCTACTGGCACTGCCTCTCCCCGAATGGCGGTGGCGAGCCGACTGGCGCCCTGGCTGATGCTATCAACAAGGCATTCGGCTCCTTCGCCGAGTTCAAAGATGCCTTCACCAAATCAGCCATCGGCAACTTCGGTTCCAGCTGGACTTGGCTGGTGAAAAAAGCTGACGGCTCTCTGGCTATCGTCAACACCTCCAACGCTGGCTGCCCGCTGACTGAAGCCGGTACCACCCCGCTGCTGACCGTTGACCTGTGGGAGCACGCCTACTACATCGACTTCCGCAACCTGCGTCCGAAGTACATGGAAACCTTCTGGGCTCTGGTTAACTGGGAATTCGTGGCCAAGAACTTGGCTGCCTAATCAGCCTCGCTTGCCAAAACGCCCCGCACTGCGGGGCGTTTTTTTATATCTAGATGGCTGCGTAAATGAAAGAGGCGCCCGCAGGCGCCTTTTACATATCGAGATAGCCAGTTTACTGGTCCAGCTCGTCCATGTATTCATCCAGATTGGCATCGTCGGCCTGCTCTTGCTGAGATGCTTTCAGCTCGGTCTGCTTGCCCGTCACCTTGCCCTGGTTATATTGCAGGTAGAAGTCCTTGGTTAGCGCATAGGGGTCGAGGGAGTTGTCGATGATCCGCTCCTGATCGATCAGCTTGGCGCGATTGCCCAAGCCATCCAGAACCCAATGAGTAACCCTTAACGGGATAGTCAGCAAGGCATAGGGGAAGTAGATGGTGTCAATGGTGTCACCAACCAGCTCCCGAGTGGTGGTCGGACCGTAAACAGGCACCATGATGTAGGCACCATTACCGATATCGGCCCTGCCCAGCACTGTGTCCATCTCCAGCTTGTTGCGCTCGAGGCCGGCATGTTTGGCCACATCGAAGATACCCAGCAGACCGACGGTGGTGTTGAGGGTAAAGCGCCCCAGGTTGGTCCCCGCCCCCTTCAAATCACCGGTGATCAGGTGGTTCACCATGCTGCTCGGTTCATCAAAGTTGGCAACAAAGTTGGCAATGCCATCCTTCACCCCCACCGGAATATAGCGAGCGTAAGCATGTACCACAGGACGTGCCACATAGGGCTCCAGCACATCATAATTGACCGCCCACATGGCACGGTTTGCTCCCTGGAAGGGATCACGCGGGTCGGCCGCCGTACTGGTGGCGCCCGGACGATTCATACCGGGATTGAGATCCAGACTCTCTGGGCCAGGCTTGGGCGGGCCACCGGCACAACCAGCCAGCAAGAGGGCTGCCAGTATGGCCCCTGAACGAAGATACATATGATTGTCCTGACGTTTTATTTTGATTTATCAGAAGTATAGATAACCCGGCCCCTATCCAGGGGCCGGGTTATCCAAAGGCATATTAGAGGGCGTGATCGATGCGGATGTCAATCGGAGCAGCAGGGATCTCGGCCGTCTTGACCGGCACGGATACCCCTTCGAAGGCTCCTTCCTTGTTCATCACATTGCCACCGCGCGAGAGACGCGCCTTGAACTGCAGCTCTGGATAGGCCTCCAGTTTGCTACCTTCCATCATGGCATCGCCATCCCCGAGTGACAGGGTAACAGGCAAGGTTGGCCCAGCGATACGTTTCACCGCGATGGGCATGGGTGGTCCGTTGGGCACCACGGCAAAGACGAAGAGGTGAGCATCTTCCGGCATCTGGATGCCCGCAGCCAGCGTGATGTGGATGGGGAACTCTCCCTCATTAACGTCAGACTGCTTTACCTGCTCTGTTCCCGTTTTGGCTGCGCCTGAATTCGTCACCTCTATGCCACGCTGCTTGAGCTGCGTGCGGGCATACTCCATGGAGCGCTCAACCATCACATAACGGGGAGAGCCTTTTTCCATCAAGGGCAACATCGCCTGCCAGCGAGCCAGCGCGGTCTGGAAGTCCTCTTTCTGCAGCGCCATAAAGGCATAGACGGAGCGCGCCTCGATATTATCAGGCTCCTGCGCGATGGCTGCACGCAGCAGTGCATCGGCCTGCACCTCCTCCCCCGTCATCATCAGCGCTTGGGCATAGGGCACCGCCACCAGCGATTTCTGGGGAGCCAGCGTGTAGGCACGCGACAGCGCATCGTTGGCCATCTCGGGATCATTGCCATCCAGCGCCAAGCGTCCCAGCAGCAGCCAACCGCGGTAGTCGTTCGGTTCATCCTTTAGGCGGGTACGCAGTGCCAGCGTGAAGTCCAGCAGATCCTGCTCGGTTACCTGGGCATCACGCTCCACAAGAATCCGGTTGCTGAGCTCACCAAGACGGCTGCTGGCATCCTGCCAGCGGCTCACCTCCTGCCATGAACCCAGCTTGTAGTAGATACCCAGGCTCACCACCACCAGCACCAGCACACCTGGGATCCAGCTCAGACTCTTGCCACTGCGGGCTGTCTGCTCCACATCGGGAATATCATCCAAGAGGCTGCGCTGCAACTCGACCAGCGATTCGGGCTCCTCGGCAAGCACACCCTGCTCTCGCTCCTCGCCAATCTCTAGCAAGCGCTGACGATAGAGCTGTTTGTTGAGCGCCGAGCGACTGATGCTCTGGTTTCCCTCACTGCGCCACAACGGTAACACCAGAGCCAGACTCACCAGCACCAGCAGGGCCGCAATCACAATCCAAAAGGCGGTCATTGTTTCTCTTCCTCTTTGAGCAGCTCGGCCAGGCGACGCTGCTCTTCATCGCTCAGGGTGCTTTCCACAGGCTCTGCCGTTGCCGCAGAGCGTCGGCTACGTATCACCACCACGCCGATGCCGATAACGATCACTAACAGCGGGCCAAGCCAGAGGATCAGGGTCGATGCCATCAGGGGCGGGTTATAGAGGATAAAGTTGCCATAGCGGGCAACCATATAGTCCACGATCTCCTCTTTATCCTTACCCTCGCGCACCATCTGGTAGGTCTTGTCACGCAAGTCCTTGGCCAGCCCCGCATTGGAATCGGCGATATCCTGGTTCTGGCACTTGGGGCAGCGCAGCTCTTTGGTCAGTTCGCGAAAGACCTGCTCCTGATTGTCGTTATCGAAGGTGTAGACATCGATAGCAGCCATGACCGGCGTTTGTACCACCCATCCCAGCAACAGCAGCAGGGAAGCAATAAATACTCTCATCAGGACTCCCCTCACTTCATGGCATCAAAGATGGGTTTGAGGGTCGACGCCCAGTTCTCGGGGTTGATGTCCCCCACGTGGCGATAACGGATGATCCCCTTGCTGTCGATAAAGAAGGTCTCCGGCGCGCCATATACCCCGAGATCCAGCCCCAGCATGCCGTCCGGATCATAGAGGTTGACCTGATAGGGGTTGCCCAGCTCCGCCAGCCATTTGATCGCCTTGTCGCGCTCATCCTTGTAGTTCATGCCGATGATGGGAATGCCCTGCCCTGCCAACTGTTTGAGGTAGGTGTGCTCGCCATAGCAGGTCGGGCACCAGGTGGCCCAGACGTTGAGCAGCATGGGGCGACCGGTCAGGATACTGCGATCGTGCTGTTTGTTCAGATCGTAAATGTCCTGCAGGGTAAACACCGGTACCTCCTTGCCCACCATCACGGATTCGAGCTTGGTGGGATCGGAGTAGAGCCCCTTGAACAGGAACACAGCCCCCAGCAAAAAAACGATAAAGGGAATTAAAAACAACCAGACCTTTTTGTTCATGCCTTGGCTTCCTCCTCACGACGGCCGAAACGGTAACGCTTGTCGAGCATCGCCAGCACGCCACCGATAGCCATAAAGACGCCGCCGAACCAGATCCAGCGCACGAACGGCTTGTAGTAGATCCTCACTGCCCAGGCATTGTTGTCTAGCTGCTCGCCAAGGGCCGCATAAAGATCTCGCGTGAAACCGGCATCGATGGCCGCTTCGGTCATCGGCATCCGGGTCACTGTGTACATCCGCTTCTCGGGCTTGAGCAGGGCGACCTGCTTGCCATTTTTGTGCACTTCCAGCACGCCCTTGAAGCCATCGTAGTTGGGGCCGTTCTTCTCTTTGATCCCGGCAAAAACGAACTCGTAATCGGCAAAGTGCACCCGATCACCCGCCTGCATCCGCAGATCCTTCTCGATGCTGTAGTTCTGGGTGCAGGCGATACCTATGATGCTGACTGCCAGCCCCACATGGCCAAGGATCATAGCCCAGTGACTGTTGCCAAGCTTGCGCACACCGACCGCAAAGCTGTGCTTGTGGGTCGCGCGCACCCAGGTCTCCTGCAGGCTGGTAACGATGACCCAGGCCCCCAGACCAATCCCCACCGCAGCCCACGGCTTGAAGGTTTCGGCAAAGATCAGCGGCAACAGCAGGGCTGCTGCCAGGCTCAGCACCAGCGCAAGAATCACCTTGCCCTTGAGCTCGCCAAGCTCCTGGCGGCGCCAGCGAAACAGCGGACCAACCCCCAGCAGCAGGGCAAACGGAATGATCAGCCAACTGTAGATATGGTTGAAGAAGGGAGTACCGATAGAGATGCTCCCCAGCCCCAGCTCCTTGTGCACCAGCGGCAGCAAGGTGCCAAGCAGCACAGTCAGCAGGCCAGCCACCAGCATGATGTTGTTACAAAGCAGCAGGGTTTCGCGACTCCACAGCTCATGCTTGCCGTGGCTTTTCACCTGCGAACCTTTAAAGGCAAACAGCAGCAAGGATGAACCGATCACCGCCAGCAGGAAGCCGAGAATAAACAGGCCGCGGGTCGGGTCGGAGGCAAACGCATGCACCGACACCAGCACGCCGGAGCGCACTAGGAAGGTACCGAGCAGGCTCAGCGAGAAGGCCGAAAGGGCCAGCAGCACGGTCCACGCCTTGAAGGTGGCGCGCTTCTCGCTCACCGCCAGCGAATGCAGCAGAGCGGTACCCGCCAACCAGGGCATGAAGGAGGCATTTTCTACCGGATCCCAGAACCACCAGCCGCCCCAACCGAGCTCGTAGTAGGCCCACCAGGAGCCCAGCACTATGCCGAGGGTCAGGAATACCCAGGCCGCCATGGTCCAGGGGCGCGACCAGCGGGCCCAGGTTGCATCAAGACGACCGGTCATCAATGAGGCTATGGCGAAGGCAAATGCCACCGAGAATCCTACATAACCCATGTAGAGCATCGGCGGATGGAAGATGAGACCCGGATCCTGCAGCAGCGGATTGAGGTCACGGCCATCGACCGGAAAATAGGGCAAGGTGCGGGTGAAGGGATCAGAGGTGAACAGCACGAAGGCGGTGAAACCGACCGAGATCAGCCCCAACACGCCGAGCACCCGCGCCACCGCATCGAGCGGCAGACGGCGGCTGAACATGGCTACCGCCGCAGTCCAGCCACCTAGGGTCAGTACCCACAGCAGCAGGGAACCTTCGTGGGCCCCCCACACCGCCGAGATACGATAGGCGAGCGGCAGCAAGCTGTTGGAGTTAGTGGCCACATACTGCACGGTAAAGTCGTTATCGATAAAGGCCCAGGTCAGGCAGAGAAACGACAGCAGCAGCAACAAAAACTGGGCATAGGCGAGCGGACGAGCCGCCGACATCATGCCAAGACGCCCCCGACTTGCGCCAAGCAGCGGATAGCTACCCAGCAACAGGGAGGTGGCAAAGGCCAGGATCAGCGCAAACTGTCCTAATTCCGGGATCATGGCTTATTCCCCTTCAACTGCGCATCGGTGTATTCAGGTTTGAAGTGCATGCCACTGGTGGCATCGGCCACTTCTGGCGGCATGTAGTTTTCATCGTGTTTGGCCAGTACCTCGAACGCTTCGACCGTGGTGGCATCCTTGAGAGTTCCTTGCGCCACAATCCCCTGCCCCTCGCGGAACAGATCCGGCAGGATGCCATCAAATTGCACCATCACCTGATGACCACCATTGTCGATCAGGTTGAAGCTAACCTTGAGGCTGTTCGGATCGCGCTTGACAGTGCCGGGGACCACCAGACCACCAATGCGCAGGCGCTGCCCCTCTTCCGGTTTGATCTTGTCCGGCCCCTTCCCTTCCACCAGCTCGCTCGGGGTATAGAAGAGGTCGATATTCTGACTGAGGGCGTAAAGCACTAGGCCGCTCACGGTGGCGAGGCCCAGGGTGATGGCCAGAATGATGGTGAGGCGTTTTTTGCGTCTCGGGTTCATAGGGTGTTCTCCATCTGCCGGGCCGCCTTGCGACGGCTCTCGCGTGCCTGCTTGCTGCGTAACTCATTAAACAGACGACGGGTTTTCATGCGGGTAGAAATGATGATACCGACCAGACAGAGCAGGGTCAGACCGAAGGAGAGCCAGACGTAGAAGGCGTAACCGCCCATCGCCAAAAAGTCACTGAATGAGGCAAAGTGCATGCTTACTTCTCCTGTTCGGCAATCTCTTGAACCCAGGGACGATGCCACTCCCGCATCAAGAGCTCGTTTCGAAAACGCATCAGGGTAAGGGCCCCGAGAAAGGCAACAAACGCCAAGATCATGATGAGCAGTGGCCAAAGCATCTCGGGAGAGATGGAGGGTTTGTCAAACTTGGTGATAGTGGCCCCCTGGTGCAAGGTGTTCCACCACTCCACCGAGTAGTGAATGATGGGGAGGTTGATCACCCCCACCAGTGCCAGAATGCCGGCAGCACGGCCAGCAACCACCTTGTCACTGAAGGCGTTGTAGAGGGCAATCACGCCGAGATAGAGAAACAGCAGGATCAGCTCAGAGGTGAGCCGTGCATCCCACACCCACCAGGTTCCCCACATGGGCTTGCCCCAGGCGGCACCGGTAAACAGTGCAATAAAAGTGAACACAGCGCCGACAGGTGCGATAGCCGCCACCGTCATGTCCGCCATCCGCAGTTGCCATACCAGCCCGATAAAGGCGGCAACTGCCATGGTGGAGTAGGCCCCCATCGAAAGAATGGCGGAAGGAACATGGATATAGATGATCCGGAAAGAGTCACCCTGCTGATAATCGGCGGGTGCAAAAGCCAGTCCCCAGACAGTGCCGATGATGAACGATAGCAGACTTATCACAGCAAACCAGGGCAACAGGGTCCCAGCCAGCCGATAGGCCCGTTCGGGTTTAGCGTAAGGGTGCAACCATTTCCACATAACTCACAAACCTTTTTGTTATTAATTGTTTGGCGAGGCCTAACATACTGACCTCGGGATAACATCAAATACCTCGAAAGCAATAAGCGGCAATCCGCTTGATCCATCGCAACTTTATTTCTGGAAAAGAATGCTCCATGCGAAACCATGTTGCGTTCTACCAATAGATCATCAGTTAAGACTGACCCTCAATGCGGCCGAAACGGCCAACGGCGTCAGCGTCAGGGCACCAACCAGCATGGCGGCCAGAATGGCAAGCTGTCCGCCATAGGGCAAGCCCATCCCCGCCGCATCAATTGCAGAGGTGGCAAAAATCAGTACCGGAATATAGAGCGGCAGGATAAGTAGACTGAGCAGCACTCCGCCCTTGCGCAACCCGACCGTCAGGGCAACCCCGACTGCACCGAGCAGGCTCAGCACCGGTGTGCCGAGTGCCAGAGTGGCGACTACCGCCAGATAACTGTTCATATCCAGCGATAGCAAAATTGCCAGCAAGGGCGAAATCAGCAGCAACGGCAATCCAGTCAGTAACCAGTGAGCAATCACTTTGGCCAGCGCCAGCAACCCGAGTGAATGGGGCATCAACATGATCTGCTCCAACGAACCGTCGCCAAAGTCGTCGCGAAACAGTCGCTCCAGCGACAGCATGGCCGCCAGCAAGGCTGCCACCCAGATGATGCCGGGAGCAATGCGAGCCAACAACTTGGGCTCAGGGCCGATACCGAGTGGGAACAGGGTGATGACAATAAGGAAAAACCAGAGCGGGTTAAGAATATCTGCACGCTGGCGCAGGGCCATCAATAACTCGCGGTGGATCAAATACATGACGGCACGCAACATCGAAACTACTCCTGCAGCAAGGGCGTAAGCGAGAGTGTTTTCAGTCGACCCTGCATCAGCGTCATATCCTGATGAGTGGTGAGGATCACCATCCCCCCCCGCTCGGCATGAGCAAGAAACAACCTCTCCAGCACCTTGACCCCCTGCTTATCAATGGCGGTAAAAGGCTCATCCAGGATCCAGAGAGCCGGTTTGTCACTGAGCCAGAGCCTGGCCAGAGCCACCCGACGCTGTTGACCTGCCGAGAGCTGTCCGGTCGGGTTCTCTTCAAAACCGGCCAACCCAACCTGGGCAAGCACCTGCCACAAATCCACTGTCTGCCGGGATACATGATGCAGCTTCTGATAAAAGGCGAGATTTTCGAGCGGAGTCAAGGCAGCTTTGACCCCGGGCTGATGACCGAGATAGAGCAGATTGGCATGGTACTCATCACGGCAATGGCGAATATTTTCACCATTCCAGCACACTTCACCGGAAAACGGCTGAGACAGGCCAGTCAGCAGACGCAGCAGGCTGGTCTTGCCAACCCCGTTGGGACCTTCAATTTGCACCAGATCACCGGGAACTACCGCAAAGGAGAGATGTTCAAACAGAGTGCGATCTTCACGCACGCAGCTCAGATTGTTAACTTGAAGCAGCATGGAGATTTTTTCAGAGAAAATGAAGCGGCTTGCATCTTAACACAGTATTGGAATACGTCTTTTCCAAGATGCCCTTCATCCACTGTTTTTGTGGAGAAGATCGCGCACAAGGAAAAATAGGCGTGGAAAATGATGACAATCAAAGGCATCCAAATAGATCAAACTGGAAACCTCATAACAAACCAGTATTAGCAAATAACTATTCTTCTCGATCACTGTACATGGCGCTCCATGAAAGAGCGCCATACATGCAACAGAAAAAATTCAGGAAGGCAAGTTGCCTTCCTGAATCATCAAGAGCGGCCTTTTCGCAACGATATCAAGAGCTCGGCTTCTGCCTTTGGCAACTCGCACTCACTCATGACCTCATCAAGGTCGGCGCCCAGTTCGACCATCTTGGCCGCTCGACTGTAAAGCCGTCGCTCGGGATCCTGCATGGTCAATTCTTGCTGGCGTTCATTGACCTGCTGCATCGCCCCTTCTACCGACTGTAACCGCTGTCCCATGCCGATGGCGCCGGTATGAAGCTCCATCATCTGCTTGCGCAAGCTTTCCAACTGACCTTGCAGCGTTGCCACACTAGCCTCGGACTCCTGCTTGCTACGCTTGCTCTTGAACCAGATATAAGAGGCAAACGCCAAGGCAATCAGGGACAACCCCAAGGCAACCATCTCGATTATCAAAACATCACCTTACTTATCAGAGGGAACCGATATCTTCCCACTCTTCATCGGAGAGCAGCTTGTTCAAGTCAACCAGGATCAGCAGTTGCCCATCACGGTTGCTGACCCCCTGAATGAACTTGGCGCTCTCTTCGGTACCTACAGCTGGAGCAGCATCGATTTCGGAAGATTTCAGATATACCACTTCTGCCACGCTGTCGACCATGATGCCAATCACCTGCTTCTCGGCTTCGATGATCACAATCCGGGAATTTTCGCTCACATCGCCGGAAGGCAGACCGAAACGGGAACGGGTATCGATGACAGTCACCACATTGCCACGCAGGTTGATGATCCCCAGTACGTACTCAGGCGCACCCGGCACCGGTGCAATTTCGGTGTAGCGCAACACCTCCTGAACCTGCATCACATTGATGCCGTAGGTTTCGTTTTCCAGCTGGAAGGTTACCCATTGCAGCACTTCATCTTCGGCCAGATTCTGTGCGATATTGCGCTTTTCTGTCATGTTTTTATTCCTTTTATGAAAACGTCTACTGCTAAAACTAGCAATAAAACAGCTCGATTGCAGAAGTTATCAGCGACCTTCTATGTTAACCCCACGCTCCAGCAACAAGAGCAGTTCACGAACGTGTAACAGGGCACACATTTTTTCTTTGACCATGCCCGCCAACCAAGGGCGCTTGCCCTCCTGATGGCGCCATTTAACCTGGTCACGGTGTAACAATTCAGTCCCTTTGAGATGGTGGCAGGCTAATCCCCACGGCGATTCACCAAGCATAATCAGATACTTGTAATCATCCATCTCGAGATGCTGACCCGGCATGACCCACTGGGCGGTATCGACCACATTCATCTTCTGCTCGCGAGAGGTCATGATCCCCTTGTACCAGCCCGGCTGGCCAAACAGGGAGGTGATCTCGCCCAACTGGTGAATACCACCAAGCTCGGTCAACGGCACCGCAAACGTCACGCCCGCGACTTCAAAAAAGAGGGCCTGAAACTCTTTACCGGTATCGATATTCTCCCAAGTGACAGGTTCAGTGGCTTCTACCGGAGCAACCTCCAGCGCAGTTTCAGTCAAGATGGTGGTGTGGGGCTCTGCAACTTCGGGCAGCAGCACCTCCTCAGGCCATTCAGGCTCTACCGGCAACAATGACTCCTCGGCCACAATCTCCAATGGGGCCGTCAGTGTCACCTCCTGGGTGAAGGCATCATTTTCAAACTGAACTTGTCCCACCTGAGCCAACAGTTCGCCAAGCTGGGCAAGGCGTGGATCACTTTCCAAATAAGGTGCAGCAACCACCTCGGGGACGCTTTGGGGCTGACGTTGCAACTGTAAAACAGGGGCGGATTGAACGTCTTCCACCTCATCCAGCACCAGCGGCTCATCGAGCAGCAGGGAGTGGAAATAGTCATCCATCGCCCGTACTTGAATGGTATCTCTCATGCCGTCACCTCATGAACCCGTTGCCGCTCAAGGGCATCAAGATGGTTGAGCAGCGTCTCATAGGCATAGGTTCCACGACTCCCGGGAGAATAGATAGACGGGGGGATATGCAGCAAGCTGGCATCCCGAAACTTGGTATCAATAGGGATCACCGCATTCCACACTGAATCTCCATATTGATCCTTGATCGACTTCAAGGTCATCAGAGAGGCACGGGTGCGCTTGTCGAACATAGTCGGGATCACGGTATAACGGAATTTGTCACGCTTGGAACGCTGCATGATCTCGAATGTCTTCATCATCCGCTCCAATCCTTTGAGAGCGAGAAACTCGGTCTGAACCGGCACAAGAATACGATCGCAGGCAGCCAGCGCATTGACCATCATCACCCCAAGCACAGGCGGGCAGTCGATCAGCACATAATCATATTGATCCTGAATGCGCAGCAGCGCCCGCTTCAGCACCAGCCCCATTCCCTCACGATTTCCCATTACCCGATCAAGAGTCGCCAGGGTAATAGATGCGGGTAGTAAATTGATATTCTCGAACTTGGTCTTGAGCGTCAGTTTATTGACAAGCTCGGCTGTCGGTTTGACAGCTTGAAACAACTCATAGAGGGTTCCATCCAGACGATCTGAATCAAAATCAAGATATGCAGTCAGCGAGGCGTGAGGATCGGTGTCAATCAACAGCACTCGCTGACCACGCTGGGCCAGGATCCCGGCAAGCGAGACCACTGTGGTGGTTTTACCCACACCACCTTTCTGGTTGGCAACCGTCCAAACAATCACTGTATCAATCCTGCCTTGTTGTTATACGTATGCCGCCACCGGGCAAAGAGATAACCTTTATCTCTCCAGCATCCACCGCCTGCTGCACCACAGGAACCGGTTCGGCAACCACCGGGGGCTTTACCGCCACAGGAGCTGGCGGCACCCAGGCGAATTTGGAAATTGCGACCACAACCTTGCGATTTTGCAGCCGGCCTTGCTCAGTGCTGTTATCGGCAAAAGGGGAAAACTCGCCATATGCCTCAAAGGCCAGACGCTGGGGTGCGATGCCATCAGCAATCAAGCCATTGAGCACCGCTTCGGCCCTCGCAGCAGAAAGCGCCCAATTAGAACGATAAATTTCATTATTTATCTGTTGGTTATCTGTATATCCTCGGACCCTTATATAGTTATCGACCGGTTTGAGAATACTTGAAAGAGTATTGATTACCGGTGCAGCATTCGGTCCCATAAAGGCGCTGCCACTGCCAAACAGCAGACCTGAACTGAGTTCCACAGTCAGCCAGTTCTCGTCTTGCGTCATTTTGACTATCCCGGCATCCACCAGTGACCCCATGCTCTCTTGCAACTGCATATCAAGTTTGGCAAGTGTCGTGCCATCTTGCAGCACAGGGACACCAGAAATGGGGGCAAGTGAAGGAGAGGGGGACGTTGCGCTTTCCAGCAACGAGGGGGAGGCAGAAACAGCATTCTCCAACAGTGAATTGCCCTGCCCCTCCAGCAGACCATCACTGCGAGACTGCATGACACTGAACGCCTGACTCATGCCATCTATCACCGCACGATATTTGTCCTTGTTCACCAGCGCAACAGAGTAGAGCACCACAAACAGAGCAAATATCAGCGTCATGTAATCGGCATAGGAGACCAGCCAACGGTCAAGGTGTTCACGCCCCTGCAAGTGCAAACGATAGCGCTTGCGCATGGCTACTCTCCTTTCAAATAGGCCCTGAGCCGACGTTCAACCTGTAAACCATTCTCACCATGGGCAATGGCTAACAGCCCTTCCAGGGTCATCTCCTGAAACAGTGCATAGTGATAGTGAAACGCTCGCAACCGGTTGGCTATCGGTAGATAGATCAGGTTGGCAAACCCGACACCATAGATGGTTGCCACAAATGCCACTGCGATGCCAGCCCCCAGAGCAGATGGCTCTTCAAGATGAAACATGGCCTGGATAAGGCCCAAGACAGCGCCGATAATCCCGATAGTCGGACTATATCCCCCCATGGCTTCGAACACCCGGGCCGCATGTTCATTACGCTCCTGCTCGATATCGATATCGGCTTCGAGCAACATGCGAATATCCTCCGTGGAGACACCATCGACAATCATGTTCAACCCTTGGCGGGTAAAATGGTCCTCCTCCTGCTCAGCCTGATTTTCGAGGGCCAGCAGCCCCTGCTGGCGTGCAAAGGCAGCCCAGGATTGTAGCCGTTCAGCCTGGGCAGAGAGATCCTGCCGTGGCGGATTGAAAATCCATAGACACTGGCGCAATGCCAGCAAAACAAACTTGGCAGGGGTCTGCAATGTAACGGCACCAACTGTACCGCCAAGAACAATGAGAAAAGCAGGCCCGTCCAACAACGTCAACAGGGAGCCACCATGCCACAGCTGGGCAATAGCAATAGCCCCCAGTGCGAGGAGCAGACCGAGCAAGCCCATGATTAGCGCCCCAACTCAACCAGAATACGCTGGGCCACCTTGTCCAGAGGAAGTGATTCACTGGCAATACCTGCCTTTGCAACCGCTTGAGGCATGCCATATACCACGCAGGAAGCCTCATCCTGAGCCCAGATTGTAGAGCCCTGCTCTTTCAGCAGTCTGGCACCATCACGGCCATCAGCCCCCATACCGGTTAGCACAATCGCCAATACCTTGTCGGCATAGGTCTTGGCAGCAGAGGCAAAGGTAATGTCCACGCAAGGCTTGTAATTTACCTTGTCGTTGCCATCAACGATGCGAATACGGGCGCCTGCACCACGACCCTCCAACAGCATCTGCTTGCCACCGGGGGCCAGGTAGGCATGGCCCGGTTTGAGGACGTCTCCATCCTCGGCCTCCTTGACAC
Organism: Aeromonas sp. 603404; assembly: GCF_049171775.1. Lineage (NCBI taxonomy): Bacteria > Pseudomonadati > Pseudomonadota > Gammaproteobacteria > Aeromonadales > Aeromonadaceae > Aeromonas > Aeromonas sp. 603404. The sequence goes on along the minus strand of NZ_JAAKPE010000002.1, from coordinate 94,659 downwards.
CTATCTGGCATAACCCGTTTAGACGGGCAGCAAAAGCTGCGGTGAAGGTGGCAGGCATATGCTGGATAAGCAATATTGGGTGAGGAAAATCCCCTGGCAACTTGGTCAGCACATTTTGCAAGGCTACCGGGCCGCCGGTAGAAGTCCCGATCGCCACCAATTGATAACTCTTGCCACTTCGCTTGAATGAGGCACTTGGCACAGTGCGTTGCAGGTCAGGCTGACGCTCTGAAGATCTGGGCGCAGTGCTACCCAGCGGAGCACGAGCAACCGGTTCAGGTGCTTTGGGGCGAGCAGCGGATGTCATCAGGAAGCGCTTGCGGGAGATCTCCTTCACCCGTTGTTGCAACAGTCTGACCGCTTCGTCCTTGTCTCTGGCAATGTCTTCAAATTTTTTGGGCAAGAAGTCAAGAGCACCGGCGTCCAGTGCATCCAGCGTTGCCTTGGCGCCTTCATGAGTCAGGGAGGAGAACATCAGAATGGGAGTTGGACACTTGGCCATGATCTCCCGCACTGCACTGATGCCATCCATCACGGGCATCTCGATGTCCATGGTGATCACATCAGGGCGCAGCGACATGGCCTTGTCTACGGCTTCACGCCCATTCTGAGCAGTATCTATCACCGTCAGCATGGGATCCTGATTGATTATCTCGCTCACCCGGCGGCGAAAGAAGCTCGAATCGTCGACAACTAATACCTTGACTGCCATTGTTATTTTTCTAACTCCTTGGGCCTGAGCGATTAATGTCTACGCGCATATGCTTTGAGCAGACTCGGTACATCCAGAATAAGGGCAATACCGCCATCGCTGGTAATGGTTGCACCAGCCATCCCCGGGGTGCCTTGCAGCAGATTATCGAGCGGCTTGATCACCACCTCTTCTTGACCAATCAAGCTGTCGACCACAAACCCGATTTGCTGAGTGCCAATCTGCACGATCACCACATGCCCGGTATCCTGACGTGAGCGCTTGTTGGTACCACGGATCAACCACTTGTGTAGATAAAAGAGGGGAATCGCCTTATCACGCACAATGATGGTGAGCTGACCATCGACCATATTGGCCTTTTTCAGATCCAGATGGAAAATCTCGTTCACACAACCAAGGGGAAGAGCGAAGGTCTGCTCACCCACTTCAACCATCAGGGTCGGCAGAATGGCTAGCGTCAACGGAACCTTGATTTCGAGACGGGTGCCTTTCCCCCAGGTAGAATCGATGTGCACTGACCCATTGAGGCTGACAATACTGGTTTTAACCACGTCCATTCCGACACCACGGCCAGAGATATCGGAGATCTCGGACTTGGTCGAAAATCCGGGGGCAAAGATCAGGTTATAGGCATCGTTATCACTCATGCGCGCGGCAGTATCTGCATCCAGCACACCGCGGCTGATGGCAATAGACTTGAGTTTTTCCGGGTCCATCCCGGCGCCATCATCCTCAATGCAAAGCAGGATATGATCGCCTTGCTGGGAGGCGCTAAGGGTGATCGTCCCTTGCCGCGGCTTGCCCGCTTTCTCTCGCACATCCGGCATTTCGACCCCGTGATCGCAGGAGTTGCGAACAAGGTGAACAAGAGGATCGGCGAGCGCCTCCACCAGGTTTTTGTCGAGGTCGGTCTCTTCCCCAACCATCACCAGCTCAATCTCTTTTTTGAGGGTTCTGGCCAGATCACGCACCACGCGCGGGAAACGACCAAATACCTTCTTGATTGGCTGCATGCGGGTTTTCATCACCGCACCTTGCAGGTCAGCCGTTACCACATCCAGATTGGCAACCGCCTTTGACATCTCTTCATCATTACTGGCAATACCCAGACTCACCAGCCGGTTACGAACCAGTACCAACTCACCTACCATGTTCATAATGACATCAAGGGTCTTGGTATCCACCCGCACCGTCGTATCGCTTTGCACTGCACTGTTTTCGGCAGGAGCTGGCGTAGCCTTGGCGGCAGGCGCTGATGCCTTGGCTGCTTCGGCAGGTTTTGCGGGGTCAGCCTGTACAGGTTTGGCTACAGGTGTTGTCGGTTTGGGCGCAGTCACCGCGGCAGGTGCGGCAGGTGCGGCAGGTGCGGCAGGTGCGGCAGGTGCGGCAGGTGCGGCAGGTGCGGCAGGTGCGGCAGGTGCCATACTACTCTGAGGACCTTGGCCACGACCATGCAATTCATCAAGCAGGCGTTCAAACTCATCATCATCGATAAGCTCGTCCACCTCTTTTTGCACCGACTTCAGAGGATTCACCTCTGGCGCCCCCATGTGCTGTCCCTGACCATGGAGTTGATCCAGCAAGGCCTCAAACTCATCATCGGTTATATCGCCAGATTCGCCAGCAACAGTCGCTCCTGCCGCACTCTTGGTTGGTGTGCCCCCCACGCCATGCAGCTCATCCAGCAGACGCTCGAATTCATCAGCTGAAATCTCGTCTATGGATCCGCCCCCGTTAACAGGAGCAGGATCGCTGGCCTGGTTTATCGGTTCAACAACCTCGGGGTCGGAGACAACCTCAACAACAGGAGTGACAGCCTCCTGCTCCATGGCAATAGCGCCACTTGTCGCGGTTCGGAGTTGCTCTTCTCCTTCAGGCTTGCACAACTCGTGGAGGTCATGGAGCAGATCATCAGACGCAGGACTTGGCGCTTCACGGTTTTGTACTTGGGCGAACATGACGTTTATGGCGTCCAGCGCTTGCAGGATCACGTCCATCAGTTCGGCAGTCACGGTTCGCTTGCCATTACGCAAGATATCAAATACGTTTTCAGCGCCGTGGCATACGTCAACCAACTCCCCCAAAGACAGGAAACCGGCACCACCTTTTACGGTATGGAAACCGCGAAAGATGGCATTTAACAGATTCTTGTCATCAGGCCGCTTTTCCAAGTCGACCAGTTGCTCAGACAACTGTTCCAATATTTCGGATGCTTCGACCAGAAAGTCTTGCAGTATGTCTTCATCAACTTCGAAGGCCATGCGTCACTCCATTAGAATCCCAAGCTAGACAGCAGATCGTCCACATCATCCTGACCATTGACTACATCGGCACGCGCCTCTGGATTCATGATTGGGCCTTCGGCTTCAATCCCGTTCACAGGGAGAGTACGAGTTGAATGCTCAGCTGCAGCCTCACCAAACATAGTCAGCATTTCTATTAATTTTGTTTCAACTTCCTGAACCAGTTTTATGACCTTGCGGATCATCTGGCCTGTCAAATCCTGAAAGTCTTGTGCCATCAGAATTTCTGTCAGCAGTTGTCGTAACTTATCGGCATCTGACTCAGAAGCCTTAATGAAATCATCAAGTTGATGGCATAAGGACTTAAACTGCCCCACGCTCATATCTCTGGACATCAGTGCATTCCAGTTGGGCATCACCAGCTGGATATTATCATTCAGGCGATCCGCTATTGGCAGACTGGCCTCTACCGCATCCATGGTGCGATTAGCAGCCTTGTCGGTCATATCTATGACGTAATTGAGGCGCTCCCTCGCATCGGGAATGTCATGGGTGGCCAAATCGGGAATTCGGGGGTCGAGACGAAATTCTTGAAGTGAGTTATGCAGTTGTCGGGTCAGCTGACCAACTTTTTCAAACAGATCGGCTGCGTTGGGGGCACATACATTGGCAAGCAGTTCATCGGCCAGCTCGAATTCACCTTGCTCCAGATGAGCAACAAGCATCCTTGCCTGGTCGAGCGAAATCATTGCTTTCGTTTTGGCCATCATCCCTGCTGCTCCTTAGCCAAGGCGTTCAAAAATTTTGTCGAGTTTTTCTTTGAGCGTTGCTGCAGTGAAAGGCTTGACGATATAACCGTTAACGCCGGCTTGCGCGGCTTCGATGATCTGCTCGCGTTTGGCTTCTGCCGTCACCATCAGTACCGGCAGATGCTTGAGCTTTTCATCGACACGAATGGCTTTCAGCAGGTCGATACCTTGCATGCCTGGCATGTTCCAGTCGGTAACCACAAACTGGAAATCACCATTTTTCAGCATCGGCAATGCTGTGTTGCCGTCATCCGCTTCATGGGTATTGTTGAACCCAAGGTCGCGAAGCAAGTTCTTGATAATCCGGCGCATCGTTGAAAAATCGTCAACAATGAGGATTTTCATGTTCTTGTCCAAAATTCCCTCCTCAATAGCCACCTCAGTGGCTCACTTACATGATGCTAAAAACGGGTTGTGTCATGCGGATTATGCCTTAGAGTTTCATCTCAGTGTAGCCAGTACAAACACTTATAGATGCCAATCTCTCAAACGAGCGCGTAGTCTGTGCATTGCCTGACTATGTATCTGACTCACGCGCGACTCACTCACATTCAAAACCTCGCCAATTTCACGTAAATTCAGCTCTTCATCGTAGTAAAGAGAGAGAACCAGGGCTTCTCTCTCCGGTAAGCGACCAATTTGCTCCGACAGTTGAATTTGAAATCGTTCTGTGGCCAGTTCATCAAACCCCGAGCCTGACGGAGCTTCATCAGGGTTACCGATCACATCCTCACTGACCCCCAGATCCTCGATACCGATGATCTTGCCACAGGAGACATCCTGCAGCATGACATGATAATCAGCGAGAGAGACCCCCATTTGCGCTGCGACTTCCGCGTCGCGAGCATCCCGTCCATTGGCTTGCTCCACATTTTCGATCGCTTCGGCAATCGCTCTGCTGTTTCGATGCACGGAACGGGGCACCCAATCACCACGCCGGATCTCATCCAGCATGGCACCACGGATACGGATCCCGGCATAGGTCTCGAAACTGGCTCCCTTGCTACCATCAAAGTTCCGTGACGCTTCGAGCAGCCCAATCATACCTGCCTGTATCAGGTCATCCAGCAAGACACTGCTTGGCAGGCGAGCCAGCAAATGCTGGGCAATCCGCTTGACCAGTGGAGCATGGCGCTCTACCAGCAGATAGGAATCCTGATGACGCAAGTACGCTTGGGCTTTATTCACGGGAACCTTCCTGTGTGGTGGCCTGAGTCTGCAACAGATTCTCCAGGAAAAACTCCAGATGACCGCCAGGCTGGTTTGGTACCGGCCAGCTAGCTGCTTTGTTGGCCAATGCGCGGAAAGCCAAAGCCGCCGGCGACTTGGGAAACGCCTCGACAATCAGTTTCTGCTTGCGCACGGCTGCACGCAGATTGGTGTCATAAGGCACGCAGGCAACCAGTTCCAGTGACGTATCGAGGAAACGATCGGTTACCCGGGTCAGCTTGGCAAAAAGCTCCTGCCCTTCACGCAGGCTGCGCACCATATTTGCCACTACCTTGAAGCGAAATACACCGTGCTCTTTGGAGAGGATCTTGATGAGGGCATAGGCATCGGTAATGGAAGTCGGCTCGTCACACACAACCACCATGATGTCCTGCGCAGCACGGGTGAAACTCAACACCATGTCCGAGATCCCCGCCGCCGTATCCACCATCAGAATATCGACCTGGGTCTTCATCTCGCTGAAGGCGCGGATCAGTCCGGCATGTTGTACCGGTGAAAGCTCGACCATGGACTGGGTCCCCGAGGTTGCAGGCACAATCATCATGCCATACGGTCCCTCAACGATAATGTCGTCGATAGTGCACTCACCTGCCAGCACGTGAGAGAGATTGCGATGAACCCGCAGCCCCAGCATGACGTCGACGTTGGCCAGACCAAGGTCAGCATCCAGCACCATTACCCGTTTGCCTTGGGCCGCCATGGCTCCCGCCACATTCAGGGTCACGTTGGTCTTGCCCACGCCACCTTTACCACCGGAAACGGCGATCACTTTTACTCGATTGTTTTGACGCATTTTGCGCAGACCACTCGCCTGATCCATATACATGTTACTCATAAAACTCCGAATCTTCGGTCTCGCCAAAGCCTGTGCCCCAGAAATAGGGCTCTTCTGTTTCTCGCTCCAGCGAGCCCATGGCCGCGCCGACAAGCTGCGCCGCATTGGCAACCTGAATATCTTCCGGAACCCGCTGCCCATCCGTGATGTAACTGATAGGCAAGGCATTCTGGATACACACGTTAATTACTTCGCCCAGATTCAGACTCTCATCCAACTTTGTAAGTATGCAGCCGCTCAAGGGAATGCGCCGGAAATGGTCAACCGCTTCCTGCATTACCCGACGCTGGGAGGTTGCCGACATCACCAGATAGCTGCGGATCCTCACCTTGGCATTCTTGACCAGGGTATCGAGCTGCTCGGTCAGCCGGATATCCCGCTGCCCCACGCCTGCCGTATCGATCAATACCAGCCGACGGTGGCGGAACTGATAGAGGGCATTGGCCAGCTCTTCGGCATCACGCACCTGCCGCACCGGACAGCCCATGATCCGGCCATAAGTCTGTAATTGCTCATGAGCACCGATCCGGTAGTTGTCAGTGGTGATAAGGGCCACCTGCTCGGCACCATACTTCATGGCAAAACGGGCGGCTAATTTGGCGATGGTGGTGGTCTTGCCCACCCCGGTCGGCCCCAGCAGGGCAACGGCGCCCCCCTGACGTAAAATCTCGTCCTCGCTGATCTTGAGCTGAGCCGTCAACACTTCCGCCAACTGGGCCATCGCCTGATGGATGGGCATGTCTTCAGGGATCAGCCCCGCCAGTTGATCGGCAAACGCATCGTCAAAGCCCATCTTTTTGAGCTCCTTGATCAGCAGAGCCCGCATCGGCTCACGTCGCTCAACTTCCTGCCACATCAGACCGGAGATCTGGTGCTCCAGCAATTTGCGGATACTGGCCATCTCCTTGCGCATCCCCTCCATCTCCTGATCCCGCTGAGCAGGTTGAGAAGAACGCTGGGCGGAGGCAACCCGGGCTTTGGGCTTGACAGGTTCCGGGGCGGCGCCCCATTGCCCCTGCTCGGCCAATGTTCTGGGCGCTGCATTGGCAGCGGCCAGACCGGCCGATTGGGTATTGCCCATTGGCGCCCCATTGCCCGGCTTGAGCTTCTGCTGGCGCGCCAGCAAGGCTGCCAGGGTATCGGCATAATGTTCGTTCTGTTCCTGAACCTTTGTGGGCTCGGGGCGGGTCATCTGCCGAGCAGCAGACGAAATATTGACACTCTCATCGTTCAGCTGACGGCGAACCGGCGCATCTTTGGGCCCCGGAACCTGGGATTGATAATCGACTGCGGCGACTATCTCTACCCCTCCGGTGACCTTCTTGTTGGACATGATGACAGCGTCAGGCCCGAGCGTCTCCTTGACCTCGGCCAGAGCCGTTCGCATGTCCTTGGCAAAAAACCGCTTAATCTTCACCCATCGTCTCCGCTAACTAGTTCTGCCCTACCGCACTGACGATGCGGATCTGCTTGTCGTCGGGCACTTCCTGATAAGACAGAACACGCAACCCAGGAATGGCATTCTTGACAAATTTTGCCAGGGTATTGCGCAAGATCCCCGATGTCAGAAGCACGGCCGGTTGGCCTTCCAATTCTTGTCGTTGAGTGGCTTCCACCAGCGAGCGCTGCATTCGCTCCGCCAGACCCGGCTCAATACCGGCACCATCACCTCCACCCGCCTGCAGGGATTGATGCAATATACGTTCCAATTCAGGTGCCAATGTTATCACCGGTAGCTCTGGGTCTGGGCCGGCAATCTCCTGCACAATCAGACGACGCAGGGCAATCCGGCAAGCCGCGGTGAGCACTTCCGGATCCGGACTGCGCGGCGCGTATTCAACCAGGGTCTGCAGGATAGTGCGCATATCGCGGATTGGCACCCCTTCATTGAGCAAATTCTGCAATACCTTCACAAGGTTACCCATGCTGATCACTTCCGGCACCAGCCCTTCGACCAGCTTGCTCTGGTGTTTGCCAATCATGTCGAGCAGTTGTTGTACCTCGTCATGGCCGAGCAACAGTGAGGCATGGTTGGTCAAGATCTGACTCAAATGGGTGGCAACTACGGTCGCAGTATCCACCACTGTATACCCCAGGGTCTGCGCCTGTGACACCTGCTCCTTGGCTACCCACACTGCTTCAAGTCCAAACGCGGGATCCCGGGTAGCAATCCCCTGAATTTGGCCGAATACCTGCCCCGGGTTGATGGCCATCTCTTTATCATGGTAGACGCTGGCCTCGCCGGTACTGACTCCCATCAAGGTGATGCGATATTGATTTGGTGCCAGATCCAGGTTGTCGCGGATGTGGACGGCAGGCACCAGAAAGCCCAGTTCTTGCGAGAGTTTCTTGCGCACCCCTTTGATCCGGTTGAGCAGTTCGCCCCCCTGATTGCGATCCACCAGCGGGATTAGCTGGTAACCCACTTCCAGCCCGATGATGTCTACCGGCATCACATCGTCCCAGCTCAACTCTTTCTGTTCATGCGATGGCTGGTCAGTACTGGTCGGCATCAACTCGCCGCTGGATGCTTTGGCTACCGCCAGCTTCTCGCGGCGCAGCAGCCACCAGGCTCCAGCGGCAGCGATCGCCCCCAGACTCAGGAAGGCGAAGTGCGGCATCCCCGGCACCAGTCCCATCATCAGCAGGATACCGGCAGAGATGATCAAGGCCTTGGGATTGTCGAACAGTTGGCCCAATACCGCCGTGCCCATATCCTGATCGGTATTCTGACGGGTCACTATGATGGCGGCGGCGATAGAGAGCAACAGGGAGGGGATCTGCGCCACCAGACCGTCACCTATCGCCAGCAGGGTATAGATCTCGGCAGACTCCCTGAAGGTAAGATGATGCTGCATCATCCCGATGATAAAGCCGCCGATGATGTTGATGAAGAGGATCATGATGCCCGCAATGGCATCCCCTTTGACGAACTTGGAAGCACCATCCATAGAGCCATAGAAGTCCGCTTCCTGGGTCACATCCTGGCGACGCTTCTTCGCCTCTTCCTGGTTGATGAGGCCGGCATTCAAATCGGCATCGATGGCCATCTGTTTGCCCGGCATCGCATCCAGAGTAAAACGGGCGCTCACTTCCGCGATCCGCCCGGCCCCCTTGGTGATAACCACAAAGTTGATGATCATCAGGATAGTAAAGACGATGATGCCTACTGCATAGTTACCGCCGATCACCACATTACCGAATGCCTCGATCACATGGCCTGCCGCTGCACTGCCATTGTGACCTTCCAGCAACACCACTCGGGTCGAGGCCACGTTCAATGCCAACCGCAGCAAGGTGGCCAGCAGCAATACGGTCGGGAAAGCAGCAAATTCGAGGGGGCGCCGGGTATAGACGGATACCAGCAGCACCACGATAGAGAGCGCAATGTTGAAGGAGAAGAGCACATCCAGCATCAGTGGCGGGATGGGCAACACCACCATGCCGAGCGCGGCCAATACCAGCAGAGGGGTACCAAGGCCTTTGCTCAATACTCCCCGAGACTGTTTTAACTGGCCCAATACTGCCTTGAATTCCATCGCTCTTCTCAATGTCAACCTGCTGGTGCCAGATTAAAGCAAACATTAAGCCAACAATGCAACACATTGAAATGCAATGAATTTATTTTGACAACGTCAGAACTTTGTCATTTGCGATATTCGGTCGGAATGGGCAGATCTTTAGCCAGCGGCTGAGGACGGCGCCCCTGGCCACGGCGGAATTTCTTGAGCTGGAAGACATAGGCCAGAACCTGGGCAACCGCCGCAAACAACCCTTCCGGGATCTCGTGGCCCAACTCGGTAGAGTGGTAGATAGCCCGGGTCAAGGCCGGTGACGGCATGATGGGTATCTCGTATTCTCTAGCTATCTCCCTGATCTTCATTGCAATTTCATCAGTTCCCTTGGCCAAGACCTTGGGCGCAGCACCGGGTTTGCCCGCATCATACTTGAGCGCTACCGAGTAGTGAGTCGGGTTGGTGATCACCACATCAGCCTTGGGTACATCCCCCATCATCCGGCGCATCGCCATCTGCATCTGCAACTGGCGGATCTTGCCCTTTACCTCGGGTTTACCCTCGCTATCCTTGAACTCGTCCTTCACCTCCTGCTTGGTCATCTTGAGCTGACGCATATGGTTCCATTTTTGGAACGGCACATCGATGGCCACAATAGGCAACAGGGCACAGCAAAGAATGATCAGCATCCACAAAAAAAGGTCGAGGGCATCTATAATCCCACCGGGGAATCCCTCCATGGAGAGGTTGAGCAGATGATCAAACTGGCTGGAGAGCATCCACCAGGCAAACAGGGTGATGAACACCACCTTGGCGATGGACTTGACCAGCTCAATCAGTGACTGCACCCCAAACATCCGCTTGAACCCGCTGATGGGGCTCATCTTGCTGAATTTCGGCATCATTGCTTCAGTGGAGAAGTTCATCCCCCCCATCAGGATATTGCCGATAAAAGCTGCAATAGCGACCAGAGCGAATAGCAATCCGAGCGGAAACACCAGTTCCCCCAGCAGCGCCGGCACCATGGCAACCATGGCATTGGGATCGAAAGCCTGCTCTCTGTTCAGCGTGAAGCCCATGGTCACCACCTTGAGCATGGCGTTCGCCAGGTAACCCTTGATAAACAGCAGGCCAAATACGGCTGACAACAGCACACTGGCTGTTCCCAGCTCCTTTGAACGTGCAATCTGCCCTTTTTCACGGGCCTGTTGCAGTCGTTTGCCCGTGGGTTGTTCGGTACGTTCCTGGTCGGTATCAGCCATTGACACCTCCGAAACATTGGGTGTCAATCAGCTCGCAACTGACCTCCTGCACCCGCTCCCACAAGGTGTCGAAATGGCCGAGGAACCCGCCGATCGTAAGCCAGAGGATAAGCAAACCCGACATCATGCTGACGGCAAAACCGATACTGAAAATATTGAGCTGGGGGGCTGCCCGGGTCATCACGCCAAAAGCGAAGTTGATGAGCAACAGCGCCACGATGGCAGAGAGGGCCATCACCAGCGAGGCCTGATACATGACCCCCAGGAACGCGCTCAGGGTTTGCATAGAAGAGAGTGACAGACCGCTATCGGAGATGGGTAGCGTCTCAAAACTGAGGATAACCAGGCGTAGCATCACCAGATGACCATCAAGCGCCAGAAATACCAGAGTCGCCAGCATCAGATAAAACTGACCGACCACAGGGGCCGACTGGCCATTCATCGGATCCACCAGGGTGGCAAAACCCAGACTGGTTTGCATGGCTATCACCTGCCCCGCCATCACGAAGCTTTCCATCAGAAACTGGGTCATCAACCCCAGCGCAATACCGATCAGCAGCTGCTGGCCCAAGACCAGAAAACTGCCGGCAGAGAAGAGCTCCACTGGGGGCATGGGAGGGAGCAGAGGAGCAACCAGAAACGTCACGGCTACCGCCAGCCCCAACCTGATCCGAGCGGCGACCAGCCGGCTGCCAAATACCGCCATCACCATGAAAAGGCTGCTTATTCTAGCCAGTGGCCAGAGAATGGACGACAACCACTCCATGATCAGAGCGGTGGTATAGGTCACCCCACCACCTCGGGAATTTGATTGACCATCAGGATGAAGAAGTCCATCAGACTCTGCATTCCCCAGTGAGCACCAATCCCTAGGGCCAAAAGGGTCACGATGAGACGGGGCAGAAAGCTCAAGGTCTGTTCGTTGATGGAGGTGGCGGCCTGAAAGATGGCTACCACCAACCCGATAGCAAGGCTGGGCAGGATCACGGCGCTGACCATGATATTGACCAGCCAGAGCGCCTCACGAAATACATCGACAAAGGTTTCTGGACTCATGTTCGGGCTCCTTGCATGGGACCGGTTAACCGGCACCCAGTCCGAAACTGTTGGCCAGCGAACCCAGGATCAGGTTCCAGCCATCCACCATCACAAACAGCATCAGTTTGAAAGGCAACGAGACGATCATCGGCGAGAGCATCATCATCCCCATCGCCATCAAGATACTGGCGACCACCAGATCGATGACCAGAAACGGCAAGAACAGCATAAAGCCAATCTGGAAGGCTGTTTTCAGTTCGCTGGTGACAAAGGCCGGGATCAGCACCCGCAGCGGCACATCGGCAGGCTTCTCCACCTGCACGTTGGCGATCTCCATAAAAGTATTGAGATCCTTGATCCGGGTCTGGGCCAGCATGAACTGGTGGATGGGCAATTCAGCCCGTTCCAGCGCCTCCTTGGCCTCAATGGTTTCGGCCAGATAGGGCTGCAGTGCCTCGTCATTTATGCGATCCAGCACAGGCGACATGATGAAGAACGACATGAACAGGGCGATGCCGATCAACACCTGATTGGAGGGGCTCTGTTGCAGACCGATCGCCTGACGCAAGATACCCAACACTATGATGATACGGGTAAACGAGGTCATCATGATGACCATTGCCGGCAGGAATGAAAGTGCCGTCATCAACGCCAGCACCTGCAGGGTCAGGCTGTACTCCTGAGAGCCATCCCCCATGGTCTTGACGGTCACTGCCGACATGCCGTCCTGCGCCAACGCAGGCCAGGCGCAAAACAGCGAAATCAACAGGCTGGCCAGCAATCCGCTTTGCCACAACAAGCCGTTAGTTTTTTTCATGTTTGCCCATCAACTTACCCAGCTGCTGGGAAAATGCCTGCGGCTGCTGTTCGTCCAGCGGCTCCTCCAGCCGATAGAGAAAGTTGACCTGCTGCGGCGTTACGCCGACCAGCAGCTGCTGCTCACCCACCTTGACCACCAGCAACTTCTCCTTGTAGCCCACAGGCAGCGTAGCAATCACTCTCATCTGCCCGCCCCCCATGGCGGTGGCAATTTTGCTCTTCTTGAGCAAGAAACCCAGCACCAGAATAAGCCCGATCACCATCAGGCTGGAGAGCAGCCAGGAACTCAGGCTGGGAGGGTTGGCGGCCCCCCCCACCTCGGCAAACACCGGCAATGGCAGCCACAACAGCAGCAGACGCATCATTTGAGTTTCTTAATCCGTTCAATCTGGCTGATGACGTCGGTCAGGCGAATACCGAACTTGTCGTTCACCACCACCACCTCGCCGTGAGCGATCAGGGTACCGTTAACCAGCACGTCGAGGGGCTCGCCCGCCACCCTATCCAGCTCCACGACCGAGCCCTGGTTGAGCTGCAGCAGGTTACGAATGCTAATCTGGCTGCGACCGACCTCCATCGAGATGGTGACCGGAATATCCAGAATGGTGTCAAGCTTACGCCGCTCCTCGGCACTGATAGGGGCATCGTCCTTGAGCTCTTCCAGCGGGGCCGGTTTGGCTTCCGCCGTCACCTGCTCCTCCAGAGCCGCAGCCCAGGCATCAGCCATCAGATCCTCTTCCTCAGTTCCGCTCATTTTGTTTCCTTATGCTACTTCGTGACCGTTTACCGTAATAAACCGTCAATTATCGCTGTTGATCTTCGATACTGCGCTCGAGCTCTTCCAGCTCGGCCTCGCCATCAATTCGTACCCCGCCCCGGGTCACCAGATGCATCTCCGTCTTGACCCCTTCCGGACGTTTGAGCTTGTCGGTGATCTTGAGCGCCACATTATCCTTGGTGCGGCCCATCTTGGCGTGGAAAGTAGGCAAGTCCTCGACAAAAACCAGCAGATTTTCCGGCATGTCGACCGGAATAATATCTCCCGGCTGCAGCTCCATCAGTTCACGCAGAGTGAGTTCGGTCTCCAGCAGTTTGGCCCTCAACTCGACCTTTACATCCATGATCTCGTCACGAAGTGCCTTGCTCCAGCGCACGTCTGTGTCACCCTTGTCACTCTGTACACCGGCATCGAGCAGTTCACGGATCGGCTCCAGCATGGAGTAGGGCATGGCCACGTGGAAATCGCCGCCGCCACCATCGAGTTCGATGTGAAACGAGCTCACCACAATCACTTCGGTCGGGCTGACGATGTTGGCCATCGCCGGGTTCACTTCAGAGTCGAGATACTCGAACCCTACGTCCATCACCGGCGCCCAGGCATCCTTGTAATCCTCAAACACCAGTTTGAGCAGCATCTGGATGATCCGTCGCTCGGTCGGCGTGAACTCGCGCCCCTCAATCTTGGCGTGGTAGCGCCCGTCACCACCGAAGAAGTTCTCCACCAGGATGAAAACCAGTCGTGCCTCCATGGTGATGAGTGCGGTTCCTTTCAATGGCCGGAAACGCACCATATTGAGGCTGGTCGGCACGAACAGGGTGTGAACATACTCACCAAACTTCAGCATCTGCACCCCGTTGATGGAGACCTCGGCGGTACGACGCATCATGTTGAACAGGCTGATCCGCATGTGGCGAGCAAAACGTTCGTTCACCAGCTCCAGGGTCGGCATCCGGCCACGGACGATGCGGTCCTGGGAGGAGAAGTCAAACTGGGCAACGCCGGGGTCTCCGGCGCCGCCTATCTCTTCCTCTTCGACATCATCGACACCGTGCAAGAGGGCATCAATTTCGTCCTGACTTAACAGATCGCTCACGCTTCACCTACTGCATTACAAAGCCGGTAAACAGCACTTGTTCGATAACGGGGGAAGAGACCAGGTCCTTAAGCACCCGACGGCACTCTTCCAGTGAATCCTTGCGCAGCTTCTCCTTGCCTTCAAAGGTCATCAGCTGTTCGGCACTGGCTGCACTGAACACCCGCAGCAAGGTGCCTTCAATCAGGGGTATATTCTGTTTGGCCAGCGTCTCGTCGGCGGTGCCGCGCACCATCAGCTGGATCTTGATCTGCACCAGTCGATCCCGCTGGGCTCCCGCGACGTTGAAGACAAAGGGACGCGGCATCCCGACATAAAGGGATGGCTGGGGTGCTTCCACCTTGGGTTTGGCCTCAGCACCCTCCGCCGCTTCGGCAGGGGGGGTATCCGAGCCGGACAGCATAAGCCAGGCGCCAGCTCCACCACCGCCCAGCAAAATGACCGCCAGGGCAATGATAATAATCAGCTTCTTTTTCTTGCCCGCCGCCGGGTCTTTTAGCGTCAATTCGTTATCGTCAGCCATCCCTTGTCCACCCTAGTCTCAAACTTGTTCGATATCATAAACTTACTCGGGATTGCATCAAGCATAGAAATCTATTCCTGAACCGTTTGTCGATTCCACCGACAAATTGGGGTTGGTCGTAGTGACCTCCCCGTCAAGATGGCTATGACCGGAGTGTCCCTCTCCTGATTGTCCCTGCCCGGCAAACGCCGACTGACCCTGCTGTTGTTGCTGCGGTGACTGTTGTGACTGCTGCTGCACCTGGGTCTGGCCAAGCTGGATCCCCTGCCCTGCCAGCATGTCACGCAGACGGGGCATCGCCTGCTCCAGCATCTCACGGGTCTGTCCGTGCTGGACTACAAAATGGACGCTCGCCTGGCTGGATGCGTCGATCTGGATCTTGATCTTCATCTTGCCAAGGCCGATGGGGTCTAGCTGAAGCTCGGCCTGCTGCAGCTTGTCGGCCAGCATCAGGTTTACCTTCTTGTGCAATTCGGCGGGTGCTTCCTGACTAGACAGTTTCAAATGGGGTAAATTCTGCGGTTCACGGCGCAACGTGCCCTCAGCGGCGGGCGCCCGGCTATCGGCTACCTGTGGCTGAGTCTGGCTGTTCTGGCCATGCTGAACGGTCTGGCTCGGGCTGCTCTCGCCGCTAGATGTCGTCGCAACCAGGCTCTTCTCAGACTCACCGGCCTTCGGTTTTACCTCAAGCGAAACCGCTTTGCGCACCTCGTCGGTGCCTGTCACTTCCATCTGCCTGATCCCGGCTGAAATGCTCGACAGCGGTGCTTGCGGCCCCTGAGATTCGGCCTGCGCCAACACCTGCTGCGGCGCCACCATCACGGGTGCGGCAGCGCTATCGGTCTGAGTCGTCACATTTGGCGTCACGCTGCTCTGGGCTGTGGCACTTTGCACTGTCGTCACTTGCGCCGCACCTGGATTGGAGGATGTGGTTGTCGCTGCCTGCTGTCCCCCCTCGGCGCTACTCTTATCAGCTCCCTTGCCAGCCCCATTAGCGATGCTCTCTACGGCAGTAGAAGTGGTTGAGCTACCCGCATCTGGTTGTTTGCCCCCCTCACCGAATGCCTTGAGCACCGCCCCCTGAATCGCGGCTTGAGCAGCTTGTCCCTTGCCGGTCACGACGCTGCAGGCAGCGGGGTCGGATTTGCTGTCATCTCCCTCTTTCACTGCGGGTGACTCACCACTATTTGCCGCATTGGCGGACGCCTCAACCGGCAACACCCTGGCCAGTTGGGCCATCCGCTCAGCCCCCGTAAGGGGCTTGGTGAGCTTGCCATCTGCCCCGAGGGTTTCGCCCTTGGCAGAGGCTATCTCCCCGGTCTGCCCATCCGCAGTAGTGGCGACATCTTCACCTTCAGAGGAGAGAACGGCAGCAGAGGCATCGCCCTGCGCCACCACTCGCGCCGCTGAGGACGATACCGTGGTATCAAGAGTCGAGTTGGCGGTCGTCGCCAGAGGCGACTGCGCCCCAGTCTGACCAGCAAGCTGGCTGGCAATCCTGGCTGCGGCTGGGGTCTGCTCGCTTTCATCAAGCGCAATCCCCTCCAGCTCACCCTCTTGCGGCAACGGATTGCCGTCTACCGCAGTGGCGCTCTGTTGGGCCGCCACCGTCAGCTGGGGGGTCACTAGCGAGGTATCGAGCTTGAGGGAGTCTTGCAGGCGCAGCAGAAAGTCGGTGGCAGGGACCTCCTCCGCCTTGTTGTCGGCGTCAGGATCCTGCTCCTTGCCGATCTCCTCTTTGGGAGAGGCGCTCTCGGTCGCCAAAGATTTGGCTGATCGGACATGGTTACCGCCCTGAGTGGCCTCGGCGGCGCCCTGTTCGCGGTTCCGGGCCTTGGCAATCAGGGTGGCGAAATCACCCTTGCTGTCGCTACCGGTTCCCTCATCGATACTTTTGCTCTCGACGGAACCGCTCAGAGGCGCTTTGTCCAACCCGTTGGCCGGAGCCGAAGGCGTTTGTGTCAACAGTGTCTGCATCATGATGGGATCCCTGAATTCTGGTGGCCCCCAAAGAGATGGCCGCCGACAATGTTCATATCAAAGCAAGTTACAGGCCAGATTGATGAAAGCGTCGCAACATGGCGTACTCATCCAGCATCTTCTGCTCCTGACGCTGGGCTTTCTGCTGCTCGCGGCTCGCCTGCTTCTCCAGCAACAGCTCCACCGCCTTGCGCCGCTGCTGAGCAGCCAGCCACTCTTCACGGCGTTGTTCCAGCGCCTGACGAACCTGCAACACCCCTTCGTACTGCTGGGTCGCTGCCTGTTCGAGCTTGTTGATAAAGGCGTGATACTGGGTGTTTTGCTGGGGTGAAATCCCCTGCAGGCCGCGATCGGTCCACTGCTGGTGATAGATCTGGCGGTACTGGTTGAGGGCATTTTGCTGATCCATGAACAGCTTGAGATCCTGCTGCGCCTTCACCAGTGCCAGCGCACACTGCTGCTCCGCTTCCACCAGCCGATCGGCCAACAATAGCAACCCTTTACTCATCGTCGACCTCTCTGTTACCGACCATCATCAGCGCATCAATGGCATCGCCACCATCTGCAAGGCTTGCAGGCCATCATCGTAGTGAATGACCTCGCGCATCCCCTGCTGCAAGAACTGATCCAGATAGGGTTTTTGAATGATGGCACGGTCGATGCGCGGATCGGAACCCTGACTGTAGGCGCCGATGGTGATGAGATCCCGGTTCTGCTGATAGAGGGAGTAGAACTGCTTGAGGGTGCGCGCCAGATCCATATGTTCCGGCGAGGTCACCATGGGCATGACCCGGCTGATGGACTTCTCGATGTCGATGGCCGGATAGTGGCCCGCATCGGCCAGCTCGCGCGACAACACTATGTGGCCATCGAGGATCGCTCGCGCCGCATCGGCAATGGGATCTTGCAGGTCATCCCCCTCAGTCAGGACTGTGAAGAATGCCGTGATGGAGCCCTGGCCGTCACTGCCGTTACCCGCCCGCTCCACCAGCGCCGGTAATTTGGCAAATACCGACGGTGGATAGCCCTTGGTCGCTGGCGGCTCGCCCACCGCCAGTGCGATTTCCCGCTGAGCCTGGGCGTAACGGGTGAGGGAGTCCATCAAGAGCAGCACATTAAGCCCCTGATCGCGGAAATACTCGGCGATGGCCAGCGCCGTCTCACACCCCTTTAGCCGCATCAGCGGCGAGGCATCGGCGGGAGCCGCCACCACCACGGAGCGGGCTCTCCCCTCCTCTCCCAGAATGTCTTCGATAAACTCTTTCACTTCCCGGCCCCGTTCACCGATGAGGCCGACCACCACCACATCCGCCACCGAGCCGCGAGTCATCATGCCAAGCAGCACCGATTTACCGACACCGGAACCGGCAAACAGCCCCATCCGCTGGCCCTGCCCCACCGTCAGCACGGCATTGATGGCGCGTACCCCCACGTCCATCGGCTGATGGATCGGGCGGCGAGAGAGCGGGTTGATGCGGTGCTGGGCAAACTGCACCGTCCGGGACGAGATAATGGGGCCGAGGCCATCAAGCGGCTGGCCGATGCCGTCGATGACCCGACCAAGCAGGTTCATGCCAACAGGAATACCGTGCTCTTCGGTGATGGGCACCACACGGGCACCAGGGATAACCCCCTTGAGCTGTTCACTCGGCATAAGATAGAGGCGATCGCCCGAGAACCCCACCACTTCGGCCTCCAGCGCCCCATCCAGGGTATCGATGCGACACAAGGCTCCGATGGCGGCACGGCAGCCGATGGCTTCGAGGGTCAGCCCCACCACCCGGGTCAATTTGCCGGCAACCGGCGGTTTGGGGGCGCTGTCGCGAACCTTGTACCCTTGCAACCGGTTCAGTAGCGAGCCGCTCATCTGGCCTCCTGAGAGCTAAAAAGTGCAGCCGGACGGCAACGTCCGGCATCGGTTATGGGCGTGAGTCCTGCGAAGCCGGTTTCTGCGACGCATTGTCCCGCAAGAAGTTGCGCAGCAACTGATCGATGCGCCCGGAGAGGGTCAGATCGATGCTGGATAGCTCGGTAGCCAGTTGCAGATCGCCGGGGGAGAGGGTGGGATCGCTTTGCAATCGCCAGTGGCGCTTGGCGCACTCGTCGGCGCCAAATGCCTGTTCGATTCGCGCGATATCGTCGGGATGCAACATCAGAGTCACCCCCTGTTCGGCGGCAGGCAGCAAGGCCAGCCCCTCCTTGAGCGCCTCCAGCAGGATGCGGGGCGAGGTCTCTGCTTCATGGCGAATGAGCGCGCGGGCCAGTTGCATCACCAGCGAGACCAGTTGCTGCTCTACCGCCAGATCCAGCGCGCTCAGGGGATTGGCAAGGCGTGCGGCGAGACCCTGCCAGTGGGCGATCTCCTGCTCCACCAGATCGCGCCCCATGGCCAGCCCCTCCTCGCGCCCCTGTTCGAGACCTGCAGCATGACCCTGTTGCAATCCTTCCAGTTTGCCCTCTTCGAGCCCCTTGGCAAAACCGGCCTCGCGCCCTTCGGTCAGTCCCTCTTCCCAGGCGGCCTGACGGATCGCTTCGAGCTCTTCGGCGGTGATGCTGGGGGTCGGCTCCTGCTCGGGTTCCGGCTCCACCACCTCCTCTTCCTGCTGATACCAGTCAGGTGCAAGACCGAGCGCATTGGTCTCGGCCTCAGCCACCACGTCCATTTCGGGCCAGCCCCAGGCCTCTACCCGGGTCTCTTCCCCTTCAGGCCGCACATAACCACGCAGCTTGTTGTTCATCTATTCGCGCCGCTCCTTGCCAAGACAACATACTGGGCGGCAGACAGGTTACATGAGTTGGCCATGGTTTAGAGGAACTCCTCGCCACCGCCGGAACCCAGCATGATCTCGCCGGCATCCGCCAGACGGCGGGCGATGGAGAGGATCTCCTTCTGGGCAGCCTCCACCTCGGAGACCCGGATCGGCCCCATGGCCTCCAGATCGTCTGCCAGCATTTCTGCCGCCCGTTTCGACATGTTCTTGAAGATCTTCTCGCGCATCTGATCGTCGGACCCCTTGAGGGCGCGCTGCAACAGATCCCCAGGCACTTCCCGCAGCAGAGTCTGGATACCGCGATCGTCCACATCGATGAGGTTTTCGAACACGAACATCAAATCCTGGATCTGCTGGCTCATCTCTTCGTCCGACTCGCGGATGGAGTCCATCAACTGGCCTTCGATATTGGTATCCAGATAGTTCATGATGTTGGCGGCTGCCTTCAGGCCGCCCATCTTGGCTGCCTGGGCACCGGCCGCACCGGCGAACTGTTTCTCCATGATGTCGTTCAACTCTTGCAGTGCCGCCGGTTGTACCTCTTCGAGGTTGGCGATACGCATCACCAGATCGAGGCGCACCTGCTCCGGGAACTGGCTCAGGATCTCGGCGGACTGCTCCGGCTCCAGATAGGAGAGCACTATGGTCTGGATCTGCGGGTGTTCGTTCTGGATGATGCTGGCCACCTGACGGGCATCCATCCACTTGAGCGAATCGAGGCCACGGGCGCCGGAACCGAGAATGATCTGGTCCACCAGATTGCTCGCCTTGTCCTCGCCAAGGGCCGCCACCAACGCCTTGCGCACAAAGTCTTCACTACCGATACCTATGTTGGTGTACTTCTGGATATCGTCGATGAATTGACGGTGCACCGCCGCCACCCGATCGTGACTGAAATCGGACATGGAGGCCATCGACATACCGAGCCGCTGCACCTGCTTGGGTTCGAGATGGCGGAAGATCTGGGCGGCATCCTCTTCGTTGAGGCTCAACATCAATACAGCCGCCATCTCCATACCGGACATCTGATCCAGCAACTGGCGCTGGCTGTCGGTAATGTCGTTGCCGGTCACCTGGCTTTTAGTTTCTTCAGGCATCTTTGGTTACCCACTCTTTAATGACCTGAGCGGCCAGATCCGGTTCGTTCGCCACCAGCGCACGCACCGCCTTGAGCAAATCTTCGTCACGGTGCAGATCCGGCAGTTTCAGCTGACCATCGCGCACCCCGAATACCTGCTCTCCCTCAACCTGGGCTGCCAGCAAGCTGAGCTCGTCGTCACCACCCAATACGGTGTGGTTGTCAAAGTCAACTTCTCCTTCCGGCTTGGCATCCGGATAGAGCAACCGCTTGAGCATGGGGCGAACCACGGTGACGATCAAGACAATAATCACCAGTACCGAGGCGGCAATCCGTACCGCACGCCAGAACCAGGGCTGATCGTAGAGCGGCACCTCGGCCACGGTATCAAGCTCGGGACGATTGAACGGAATGGCGACCACCTCGAGGGTATCACCACGGGTCACATCAAAGCCAAGGCCACCGCTCAGCAAACGGCGCAGGGTATCGAGTTCCGCCTGGGTGCGCGCTTCGCGGGTCACGGCCCCGTCGGCACCGGGCACCGCCTTGTAATCCACCGCGACCGAGACGGTCATGCGGCGAATGCCCCCCATCTGACGCCGGGTATGGCTGACGGTGGTATCCAGTTCGAAGTTGCGGGTCGCCTCTTTGCGAGAACGCCCCGAGGCAGCAGCGCTGGCCCCATCACCGCCAGTGGCCTGTTCAGGAATATTGGACGCGGCAGGGGGCTGGTTGCTGAGAGCCCCCGGCACTCCGCCATTGCTGCCGCCGGAGCTGTTCTCTTCCAACGTCATCTCGGAGCGCACTGCAGGCAGATCCGGGTTGTAAGTCTTGCGGGTCTGCTCCTGCTGGGAGAAGTCGAGGGAGAGATCCACTTCCGCCGTATAATTGTCGGCGCCAAGCACCGGGATCAGAATGGCGTCAATTTTTTGCTTGTACTCCAGCTCCTGCTTCTGTTGCATCGCAAATTCCTTGCGCGTCTGGGCAGAGACGGGATCCTGGGAGCCGGAATTAAGCAGGCGGCCATTCTGGTCGGTGACGGTGACACGAGTCGGCTCCAGGCCATGTACCGCAGAGGCCACCATATCGACGATGGAGTCCACCTCCCCCTGCCCCAGTGCCGCCCCTTTCAGGTTGAGTACCACGGTAGCACTGGGCTTGCGCTCGTTGCGGGCAAAGACGTTATCTTTGGGGATGGCCAGCAGCACCTGGGCCTTGGCCACATTCTGGAACTGTTCAATGGCGCTCGCCAACTGGCGCTCGCGACTCAACTTGAGGCGCTCGGCCTCCATCCGCTGGCTGACACCGAAACTGGAGTCCTTGAGCAGAATATCCTCTCCACCATTGGCTACATCGGCCGCATTGGTGAGGCCGGCCCGGGTCAGTGCCAAACGGATACTAGCAAAGTTCTCGGCACTGACCAGCACGCTCTTGCCATCGACCTCATAGGGGATCTTCTGCTGATCGAGGAAGTCGAGGGTCTTGACCAGCTCCTGAGTGGTATAGGTGCCAAGAGGGCGCATATCCGGCTCCTTGCCCCACAGCAGGATGAAGACGGCGATGGCCAGGCAGATGGCAAGCCCCAGGATCAGAGTGATCTGGCGCAGTACATCGGTATTGGACAAGAATCCCAGTGCCGAGCTCTTCTGCTCGTTGGCATCGAGGGCGGCGGTGCCCTCATCGTTTATCAGCAGATCGCCATTTTGGTCAGTAGCCACGATTTATGTCCTTATTGCTGACATGTCATGATGCACGGTCATCGCTCAGACCGGCATATTCATGATGGTTTTGTAGGCATCAACCATCTTGTTGCGCACTTGCACCGTCGCCTCAAAGGCGATGGAGGATTTTTGGCCCGCGATCATCACCTCGGCCAGATCCACCGACTTGTCGCCCATATCGAAACGGGTGCGCAGATCATTGGCTGCGCCCTGCAACTCGTTGACGTTACCGAGCGCCTGCTGCAACAGCAGGCCAAAATCGGAGGTCACCTGACGGCCAGGCTGTGACAGCGGGGTTGCACCGGCCTCTACCTTGAGAGCCTGCATCTCTTGCATCAGGCTGCTTGCACTAATTTCCATTTTCTGTCCCCAGACAAATCATTGACGCTGACGGACCAAAAGCAATAAAAGTGCCAATTAGGTAAAAACGATCTCAAGCCGCAGAAATGGAGGGGAAAAAGAGATGATGAGGGGGATCGGGGAATAGGCCGCTTCACGCACGGCACGGCTCCGTAACCGGCCACACCGTAGAACCGTGATGTTTGTCGAGCCACTTGACCAGTGGTTTGTTGTGAAGATTAACCACTCGACGGGCTATCAGTCCGGGGGGATGGCGCGTGCAGAGCCGGCTATCGGGCTCTGCACGCTTGCGGGTGCGGACTGATACGCTCCGCGGCCCCAGTCAAAGCTGGCATCGGACACTGCCGTTATGGCTCAGAAGTGTCCCCCC
Source organism: Aeromonas sp. 603404 (assembly GCF_049171775.1). NCBI lineage: Bacteria > Pseudomonadati > Pseudomonadota > Gammaproteobacteria > Aeromonadales > Aeromonadaceae > Aeromonas > Aeromonas sp. 603404. The sequence goes on along the minus strand of NZ_JAAKPE010000002.1, from coordinate 71,519 downwards.
TGGCGGCCAGCGCCTCATCTACCTGCTGATCCCGCTGCCCGGTCATGCTGGCGTGACGGGCGATCAGGTGGTAGGTGGCGGGCACCACCAGCAGGGTAACCAGGGTCGCCAGGGAGAGACCGAAGAAGACCACGGTCCCCACCGCCATCCGGCTCTCGTAGCCAGCCCCCATGGAGAGCATCAGCGGCACAGCGCCGATGATGGCGGTGAGCGAGGTCATCAGGATCGGCCGCAGACGGCGCACCGAACCCGCGATGATCGCCTCTTCGAATCCTTCACCGCGCTGACGCAACTGGTTGATGAACTCGACGATGAGAATACCGTTCTTGGTCACCATGCCGATCAGCATGATCATCCCGATCTGGCTGTAGATGCTCATCTCCTGCCCCGTCAACCAGAGGCCAAGTAGACCGCCGAAGATGCCGAGCGGCACCGTCATCATCACCACGGTCGGGGTGAGGGTGCTCTCGAACTGGGCCACCAGCACCAGATAGACCACCAGCAGGGCGAGGCCGAAGACCATCGCCATCTCCCCCTGATTGTCGCGGTAATCCTTGGAGTCACCGGCGTAATCGACCGTCATGCCGCTCGGCAGATGCTCGTTGGCCCAGCCATCGAGGAAGTCGAGCGCCTCGCCCAGAGTGTGATCCGGTGCCACATCGGCGGTCAGGGTCACCGCCTTCTGGCGTTGATAGTGGTTGAGGCGGTTGGCGGTCGCCACCTGCTTGACGGTCGCCAGCGTCGAAAGGCTCACCATCTCGCCATTGGCCGCCTTCAGGTAGATGCGGCCGAGATCCGAGATGCCGTTGAACTCCTTCTGGTTGGCGCGCAGGTAGACGTCATACTCCTCGCCCCTGTCCACATAGGTGGTCTTGCTCACCCCGCCCAGCATCGCCTGCAGAGTGCTGGCAACGGTGGAGACCGGTATGCCGAGCTGGCTGGCGCTGTCACGTGAGACGGTCACCTGCAGCTCCGGCGTTTTCTCGGCGTAGTCGAGATCCGGGCTTATCATCAGGCCGCTCGCCTGCGCCGCTTTTTGCAGCGCCAGCCCCTGCTGGTAGAGCTCGGCATAGTCGTTGCCCTGCAGCACGAACTGCACCGCAGCGGTAGAGCCGCCACGAAAGCCTGGCTGGAAGGTGCGGATCATCACGTCGGGAATAACCGACAGCTTGGCCCCGAGCGAGCGGGAGAACTGGGTGGCGGTGATGTCGCGCTCGGCCCAGTCGGTGAGCTGGATAATCACCATACCGGTCTGATCACCGCCGCGGCCAAAGGCGGGGGTACTGAAGCTCATCGCCTTGACCACCCCCTGGCCCAGCATCGGCATGATGGTCGATTCTACCTGCTGCATGTTGCGCTTCATCCGCTCGATGCTGGTCCCCTCCGCCCCCTTGACGAAGACGAAGACCACACCGCGATCCTCGGTCGGGGTGAGACTGCTAGGCAGCTGGGTAAAGAGGGCACCGATACCGGCCAGACAGAGCAGCAGCGCCAGCGGCATCCAGCGGGAGCGACGCAGCAGCCCCTGCAGCAGGTGACGATAGTGCCCCTCCATCCGGCCCAAAGCGCGATCGAGGGCCGCCGTCAGCCGGTTCGGCTTGTCGAGCGGGCGCATCAGCCAGGAGCCCATGGCCGGGGTGAGGGTCAGCGCCACCAGCGAGGAGCAGAGCACCGCCAACGAAAGCAACATCGCAAACTCGGTAAAGAGCCTGCCCACCATACCATCCATAAAAGCGATGGGAATAAAGACCATTACCAGCACCGCCGTGGTGGCGATGACCGCAAAGCCCACCTCGCGGGTGCCGTGCCAGGCCGCCAGCAGGGGGGGCTCACCCCGCTGCAGATGGTGGTGAATGTTCTCCACCACCACGATGGCATCATCCACCACCAGACCGATGGCGAGAATAAGCGCCAGCAGGGTGATGAGGTTGATGGAAAAACCGAGATACCAGGCGCCGATAAAGGCGGAGATGAGCGACACCGGGACCGTGATGGCCGGAATGAGTGTGGTGCGCCCCTGCCCGAGGAACAGATAGAGCACTGCCACCACCAGCACGGCACAGATGGCCAGTGTTTCATATACCTCGTCGATGGCCTGCTTGATAAAGATGGTGGAGTCGTAGTCAACCTCAAGGGTGGCCCCCTCCGGCAGGAAGCGCTGCATCTCCACCAGCTTCTTCTCCACCCCCTGTGCCACCGCCAGCGGGTTGGCGGTGGACTGGGCGACGATGCCGATACCCAGACTCTCGCGGCCATTGCGCTGGTAGGCACTGTCTTCGTTCTTGGCTCCCACCTCCACATCAGCAATATCGGCCAGATAGACACTCTGACCGTTGGTCGCGGTACGGACCTGCAACTGCTGGAAATCTTCGGCGGTGTGGTAGAGCCGGGCAATCTGCACCGACATGGTCATGGAGTTGTTGCGGATCTCGCCACCCGGCAGCTCGATGTTCTCGCGCTTGAGGGCATCCTGCACATCCGCCACCGTCACGCCGCGGGCCGCCATATCGGCCGGCCTCAACCGCACATACATCACCTGGGTCAGATCGCCGGAGAGCGCCACTTCACTCACCCCATCCACCAGGCTCAAGGGGTCGACCAGCACCCGGTTGGCGTAGTCGGTCATGGCGGTGCGATCCATCTGGCTGCTGCTGAAGTTGAGCCAGATCGCCACGTCACCGCTGCCGCTATCCTTGGTCACCAGCGGTTCGTCGGCATCCTCCGGCAGCTTGCTCTTGGCGCGAGTCAGGGCGTCGCGCACATCGGAGACCCCCTCCACCATGTTCCAGCCAAGCTTGAACTCCACCGTGATCATCGAGCGCCCCTTGCGGGTCACCGAGTTGATATTCTTGATACCGCTGATGCCGGAGAGCTGATCCTCGATGGGCTTGGTGACCTGACTCTCCATCACTGCGGGAGCCGCTCCCTCATAGGTGGTGGTGATGGAGACCGACGGGATCTGCACGTCCGGCATCTCCCGCACCGTCAATTTGCTAAAAGCGACCAGACCGAACACGCTGAGCAGGGCGCTGAGCACCACCGCCACCAGCGGTCGGCGTACTGAGATATCGGAGAGCCACATCAGCCATTCACCTCCGCCAGATCGTGCACCTTGGCACCATCACGCAAGTTGACCAGCCCCTCGACCACGATGCGATCGCCGACTTTCAGCCCCTCGGTAACCCAGACAGTCTCACCCTCGGTCTCGCCGAGCACCACTGGCACCCGCTTGACCCGGCCATCGGCCTCAAGGCGATAGACGAAACGCTGCTCGCCGGCGTACTCCACCGACTGGGCAGGGATCAGAGTGAGCTGGCGGGAGGGGAGCAAGAGCTCCACGTTGAGCAGCATGCCCGGGCGCAACTGGCCGTTATTATTGGGTAACTCGACCCTCGCCTTGATGTTCTGGGTCTCGTTGGAGATACGGCTATCGAGGGTGGTGAGGGTGCCGTTAAAGCGCTGATCCGGCCAGGCTGCGCTGGTCGCTGTCACCGCCATGCCGGGGCGCAGCAGGGAAAGGTAGCGCTCCGGCACTGCCAGATCGAGGCGCAGGGTGTCGATATCGTCGAGGTGCAGCAGGGTATCGCCGCTATTGACCAGGGCCCCTTCGCTCAAATCAATCAGGCTCACGGTACCGGCAAAGGGAGCGGTGAGAGTGCGCAGGGAGAGTTCGTAACGGGCGGCATCGACCCGCGCCTGCACCTGATCAACGGTGGCCTCCTGCCCCTCCAGCACCGACTGGGTGACGGCTCCACGGGCGACCAGCTTGCGCATTTCGGTCAGCTTGCGATTCTCGTCGCGCAGACTGGCACTCTGCTCGGCCAGCTCCGCCTGTTGCTTGCCCGCATCCAGCGCGACCAGCGTATCGCCCTTGTTGACCTGCTGACCCGACTGCACCGCAATCTTGACCAGGCGCCCGGTCACCTCGGGAGTGATCACCACCGAGTGGTTGGCCACCAGTTTACCTACCAGCTTGAGAGTCGGCTCGGCCAGACTCTGCTCGACGGTCTGGGTACGAATATTTATCTCGCGGGAAGGGGCTTTGGCTGCTGGTTGCAAGTGGCCAACCGCCCACCAGATGGCCGCTACCAGAGAGAGCAGGCCGAGGCCAATCCAGATACGCATTTTCATCAAACAATCCATGAAGTGTTAAGAAGGGGAAATCTGAGTGGGGGCCATTTTAGCCCCAGACTATGCCGTGACTATGTATAAATGTGACAAAACGTAACAGGTGCATGGTGAACTCACCCGGTTTCAGGTAGTTCAGTTTGTTTTCACACCACATCGCATACACTAACGACAATTTCCTTCGCAACCCGACTGACTGCCTATGCCCAACATGTCTGGCCACCGTTTTCTCACACGCCTGACCTGGCTCCTGTTCGCCGTGGTCATCCTGCTGATTGGTTTGACTTTGTGGCAAAGCCTGAAACAGATTGAACGCCTCTATCAAAGCGATACCCTCAACAGTGCCATCTACCTGCGGGATCGGTTCAAACGGACCGAAGTATTTCTGGAGGCGATGCGCGGGCAGGCTGAGGAGCGACTGCGCAGCGACCCCCAGTCGGTGCTCACCCGCCAGCTCTATCGCCATATCGAGGCGCTGCCAGAGGGGCTGGCTCTCGACAAGCTCCCCGGTGATTTGCCGGCCGGACTGGCAGGCAACCTCACCGGTGATGGCCCGCTGCCGCCCCCCGGCAGCGAGCGTGAGGCACGCATTCATCTGGCCCTGAGCCTCTCCCCCTTGCTTGCCACCGCCAGCCAGCGCCTTGGCAACGAGATCGCCTGGGTCTACTTCACCGGTGTGGACAACTTTATCTATCTCTACCCTTGGCAACCCTCCAGCCGGTTTCGCTTTTATCCCACAATCTACCAGAAGAGCTTCTGGCAAGATGCGCTGCACAGCACCAATCCGGACAAGAAGACCGTTCTCTCGCGCCCCTATGAGGACTTTATCGGGCGCGGCCCCATGGTCACCATGTCCCAGCCCCTCTACAAAGAGGGAACTCTGGTGGGAATGATCAACATGGATGTGCTGCTCGCCCGCCTGCAGCAGCAGCTCGATCAGATGACCCCGGCGCTGGGGGAATATCTGCTGCTCAATCAGTACCACCAGGTGCTGGCCAGCAGCGCGCGCCAACCCGTGGCGCCGCAAAACACCGAACCGACCGGCGAATATCAATGGCGGCAAGGCACATTGCAGCTGACCATGGCAATCCCAGATACCCCGTTGCGACTGGTGCACAACGTCACCCTGCTGCCGCTGGTGTGGGCCATGCTCTGCCAGTCCACGCCGACCCTGCTCGCCATCCTCTTTATGCTGCTGGCCGCCCTCTCCAACCTGAGATCCCATCGCCTCAACCAACGGCTCAATTACCTCTCCTGCCACGATGCCCTCACCGGCGCCTTCAACCGGCACTATCTGGTGCTGCTGGAGCAGGCGGGAGAGCTGGCCCGGTTGCAAGCGGGGATCCTGATGTTCGATGCGGATCACTTCAAACGGGTCAATGACAACTTCGGCCATGCAGTCGGCGATATCGTGCTGATCCGGCTGGTGCAGATCTGCCAGCAGCAACTTGGGCCCACAGATCGCCTGATCCGCTGGGGGGGCGAAGAGTTTCTGCTGCTGATTGGCCGCGCAGATGCAACGCAGCTCGGCGAGCTGGCGGAGCGGCTGAGAAAGGCGGTGGCAGATCACGACTGGGCCGCCATCGAACCCGGGCTGGAAGTCACCATCAGCCTCGGCTATCTGCCCCACCAGGAGAACCTTCCCCTGCACGAAGCGGTGCGCCGCGCCGATGTGGCGCTCTATCAGGCCAAGGCCAACGGTCGCAACCGCAGCGAAAGATGGCAGGGTGACGCCTCCTGACTCTCGGAGTAAGCTGACCCCTCAACCCCTTTTTGGAGGACTGTCGTGCCACGTAAACCCCGCGTAGGGCTCGCTCTCGGGAGCGGCGCCGCCAGAGGATGGGCCCATATCGGCGTCATCCGCGCCCTTGAACGTCTCGGCATCAAACCGGATTTGATCGCTGGCTGCTCCATCGGCAGCTTTGTCGGTGCCGCCTATGCCGCCGGTGAACTGGATCGGCTGGAAACCTGGGTGCGCGGCTTTACCCGCCTGCAGGTGGTCAGCCTGCTCGACCCGGCCCTCTCCGGCGGGCTGTTTCGCGGCGAAAAGGTATTTGGCCTTGCCGCCAGCCATCTGGGGGATCCCGATCTCGAGAATCTGCCCATTCCCTTCGCCTGCATCGCCACCGAGCTCGATACCGGCCGCGAAATCTGGCTGCAACAGGGCCCGCTGCGCCAGTCGGTGCGCGCCTCCTGCGGCATGCCGGGGATCCTCACCCCGACCCGGATCAACGACCGCTGGCTGGTCGATGGCGCCGTGGTCAATCCGGTGCCCATCTCGCTGGCCCGCGCCATGGGGGCCGAGGTGGTGATTGCGGTCAACCTCAACACCGATATGCACCAACCTTGGACCGACGAGCCGGATCAACCCGGCAGCGGCGGCCTGCTCAGCCAGTGGCTCAATCGCGGTGAATCGGCGCCAGCCACACCGGGTCTGTGGAGCGTGATGAGTGGCTCCATCAACATCATGCAGGAGCGGATCACCCGTGCCCGGATGGCCGGTGACCCGCCGGAGATCCAGCTCTGCCCGCGCCTTGGCAGCTTCTCCATCATGGATTTTCATCGCGCCAGCGATGCCATCAACGAGGGGGAAGCCTGCGTCGAGCGCAATCTCGATCAGCTCAAGGATGAACTGGGCCGCCTCGGGTTGCTGGGCAGTTAGTTGTCGGCATGCTGCGGTTTACATATGAAAAAAGCGCCATTCGGCGCTTTTTTTCAACTCACTTACCCGGTCACTCCTTACGGTAGAAGAGCAACCCGAGCAGAATCACCCCCACAGAGACCAGTAGATAGAGCCCCAGACTGGGATTGGTGATACCGCCATACAGAATGATGAGCGCGCCCAGGGTGGCACAGGTCGGGATCACAAACCGCTTTATCCAGCCCAACTCGGTAAAGGTGCGCATGTACCAGACATAGAGGAACAGATAGAGGCCATAAATCAGCACGATCGGCATCTCGTCCAGGGCGATGTAACGACCGAATGTCTCGTTGATGCTGCAGTACCACAGCACTGAGTAGATCACCGACAACAGCGCTGCTGCGAGGGCCGAGTTGATTGGCATGTGGTGATGCGGTTCGATACGGCTCATCCACTTGGGGGCCGGCCCCTGATTGCGGATCGCCAGCGAGTAGGGAATACGCATGGTCGCCAACACCAGACCATTGAGGGTTCCGAGGCAGGAGATAATCACGAACACGGTCAAAATAGTCGAGGCAGTCCCGCCAAACAGGCTGGTTGTCGCGAGATTTACCGCGTTATCCCCTTGCGCCACTATCTCGTCCGTCGGCAAGACACTGGCGATCCCCAGAAAATAGGTGACATAGACCACAAAGACTATCAGGGTGCCAATCACCAGCGCTCTGGGCAGATTCTTCTTGGAATCGCGAATTTCGCTGTTGATGGTCACGGCGGCGATCCACCCCTCATAAGCGAAGGCGGTGGCAACCACGGCCGTGGCCAGCGTGCCTCCGGTGCTTCCTATCCCATCCATTGCCTGCACAAAGTTGGTCACGGTGACACCATTGAGCAAGCCTGAAATGGTGCCCACAATGGCAACCAGGATCAGCGGGATCAACTTGATCAGGGTAGAGCCCACTTGCAGCTTGCCCGCCAGGACCGGGGTGTAGAAGTTGATCAAATAGGTGACCGTCATATAGACAGCCGCCAGTATCCAGGTCGCACCAGAGTTGGTCGGATTATCACTACCAAGCAAGATCATGGTGTACAGAGCGGCGACCCAGGCAAGGATGGCGGAAAGAGGGGCGTAATAGAGTACGCCTTTGAACCACCCCACCAGATAACCAAACATTTTGCCGTATGCCGCTTCGGCATAATCGACGATACCGTTGGACTTTTCGATCCGCTGGGCAAACTCGGCAAACACCAGCGCGCCGAAGATCATCGAAAATGCCCCCAGCGCCCATGCCAGCAGCGCAATGGCCAGATTACCGCCAGTCAGACGCAGTACATCATCGGCCTTGAAGAAGACACCGGAGCCGATCACCACGCCGACCACCATCGCAATGGCAGTCATCAGGCCATAGCGTTTATCCAACTCATTACTGCTCATACCCATACTCCATACGATTGCTCATATCATCCTGAATGTAATAGTGTTCAGGTGGCCAGATACCACCAGGGGCCCACTTTTCGGGGCCGCTTATTCTCGTTGGCCTGCATGGATAATTCAAAGCGTGTTAGATCAAAATATCGATCGGCGACCCAAAAAAAATACCGCCCGAAGGCGGCATTTCTATTCACATCGATAATCACGCCTTGGCGAGGTCATCCGGGCCAATCTGGCCAATTTCGGCGACTTTCTTGTCTGCCAGCAGCCAGAGGGTGAACTTGTGCAGATCCGGGTGGTGCGCCAGGGCAACCAGGAAGGCGCCCCCAACTTCACGGTAACCCAGCTCGTAGTTTTTCAGGGTTGTGGGGGGAACACCGAGCAAATCAGCAAACTTCGGACGGCTCAAACCGACCGCTTCACGGATCTGACGGATCTTCTTGCCAACAGTGACGATATTTGAATTCATAATGTTCCATACTCCGTTTGACGGATTAAATCCGTCTTTATTTTTCGCGACGACTCGTAGTCAAGTGTATCAGTTTTGTACGGACTCGTTATGGTCGAGCCTCTATCTTTATGAGCGCCTTTCGGCGACAACCCTTATCTTCAACGTGGGATGGTAATCGCTCAGCTGTCTCAGGTAAACAGTCTCGAAAAGAAACCTTTATTGTTGCCACCAGAATAACTCGTATAATCCGCCAGCTACCCATTAAGAGGAATAAGTATGGCGTTTCCCGGCATTATCTCTCGCCTACACCCGGTTTCTGACCCGGCCCAATTGCAACAACAGCTCAGTCAAGGTGCACAATATCGTGCCGAAGCATTCTGGCTTCCGGCCTTGATGTCCAGCCAGGCCAGCGAGCTGTTGGCCGCCCTGCCGGAGAGCTGCAGCCTGTTTCTTGAACAGGAATCGCATAACCTACCCTTGCGCAGCCACGATGGTGCCCTGCATAACAATGAAGAGCTCACCACGGTAAACGGTCAGACAATTGCGCTGGCAAGCGCCCCGGGTGATGGTGGTCTGGTAGCTGAATCGGGCATGTGCGAGATGGCCGACTGGCTGGAGGCGGGACACCGCCATTTCATCTGTTCAGCCGCGGTTCAGCCTGTGGCACGAGCCATCCTCAACATCTGGCCCCTGGATCCCTATCTGGCCCGCCACTACCTGATGGCGTTTACTCCCCTGCTGAAAAGTGCAACGGAAGCAGACTACCTCGAGGTGTTCACTGCCAGAGCAAATCCTGCCAACCCGCACTCCGACTGGGTTCAGGCCTATATGAAGCTGGAAAAAAAACTGCACAGGGCCTATCTGGATCACTAATTAATCTGGATAAACAGCCATTTAAGGTCACGACACAATTTGCCACAAGGCTCATTTGTGAGCTTGATCATGTTTTAAAATCGGCATAGAGTGCGCCTCGTCATCGGAATGACATCAGTTGCCTGGCAGTGGTTTCTCACGCATTGCGTGCCATGCCAGCGCACTCGACACACCAGGAGAGTGTGCAACCCGGTTATACCGGGTCATCTGCCAGACTCGACGCCAGCCGTACGGCGGAGCCTGCAGCTTACATAAATTACAAAGTGTGAAGCACGTGAATAACGTGCGATCTCAACGAGGATTTTTTTATGATGAAAATGGCTCCTTCCATGATCGCCATCGCCATGGCTGCTCTGGGTGCTACCGCTGCTCACGCCGCTGACGACATCTACTTCGGTGCCGGTGTCGGTGCTACTCACTTCAACGGCCTGAACAAGCTGGAAAGCACCAATGTAGGCCAGGAAGACGCGGCTGCCGCCAACGCCTTCATGGGTTACAACTTCACCGAAAACTTCGGTACCGAACTGGGCTACCAGTACACCGGTCGTGGCAACACCGACGGCAACCGTTACGAGAGCCAGGGTGCCACCCTGTCCGGTATCGCCCGTATGCCGGTTGGCAACAACTTCTCCCTGTTCGCTGAAGGCGGCGCCTACTGGGGTCACACCGACGGCCTGGGCACCAGCGACACTAAAGTTTCCCCGCTGGCTGGCGCCGGTGTGACCTACAAGGTAAATGACGCGCTGGATCTGCAAGCTCGTTACCGCTACATGTGGGACGTGGCTGACCTGCACGCCAACGGTGAGCGTTACAAGGCCAACCAGAGCATCGCTACTCTGGAAGCGGTATACCACCCGTTCCGCACTTCCTACGTAGCTCCGGTAGCTGCCCCGGTTGTTGAAGAAGCACCGGCTCCTGCTCCGCAAGTTGTAGAGAAGAACTTCGCACTGAACTCAGACGTGCTGTTTGCCTTTGGCAAAGAGACTCTGAAGCCGGAAGGCGTTGCAGCCCTGAATGCGCTGTACCAGCAGATCGTTGAGTTCCAGCCGAAAGATGGCAACGCTGTTGTTGTTGGTTACACCGACCGTATCGGTTCCGACGCGTACAACCAGAAGCTGTCTGAAGCCCGTGCCCGTACCGTTGCCAACTTCCTGGTGAGCAAAGGTATGGCTGCCAGCAAGGTTGCCATCGAAGGTCGTGGCGAAGCCAACCCGGTTACCGGCACCAAGTGCAACGGTATCACCGCTAAAGCTCAGCTGATCTCCTGCCTGGCTCCGGATCGTCGCGTAGAAGTTCGCGTATCTGGCGTACAAGAAGTTCAGCAATAATCTGACCTCGTTCAGATAGTGCGAAAAAAAGGGATGCTGCGGCATCCCTTTTTGTTTGTCTCGTTCTCGCTTGCATCCCTCATTCCCGCCTCCCTGCCCTTGCCTGCCCCGTCTCGAAAGCATAAAGTAGTTGCGCCTGTAAGGTGTTGGATAAGCACTAAAAAGCGCTTCTTGTCCGGTCTGTTGTCCATGACGCCACTGCCTCATGAGTGTCCATAAGCCTTCGCTATCCACTTTGCTGGCGGTTTTTTCGCAGCAATAAAAACAAGTGCATTGCCCGACATGGGCTAACACAACGAGGATAAACCGATGAAACTCAAAATGGCTCCTACCCTGATTGCACTGGCGCTCGCCGCCGCAGGAACCACGGCTCAGGCCGCCGATAACTGGTATACCGGTGTCGGTGCCGGTTGGGCTTATGCTCACAACCTGGATGACTTCGGGACAGACACTGACAAGGATGCCACCGCGCTCAATCTGTTCGGCGGCTACAACTTCAACGACTACTACTCGGCAGAACTGGGATACCTCTACGCAGGTAAAGCGGGCGTTGACGGTGCCGATTTCAAAACCCAGGGTGCAACCCTCTCCGGTATCGCCCGCCTGCCACTGGGTGACATCTTCTCGGTGTTTGCCGAAGGTGGTGCCTACTTCAACCACGTCAACGGCAATGGCAACAGCGACAACGGCACTGCGCCGCTGGCCGGTCTGGGGGTGACAGCCAAGCTCTCCGACCTTATCGATGTGCAAGCCCGCTACCGCTACATGTGGAGTCTGGGTGACGAGCAGAAGACCTGGGAGAGCGACATGAGCGTCGCAACCCTGGAGCTGGTGATGCACCCGAACCGCACCACTTACGTGGCCCCCGCTCCGGCACCAGCACCCGAGCCAACCCCAGAACCTGTGGTGGTTGACAAGAACTTCGCCCTGAGCTCTGACGTGCTGTTTGCCTTTGGCAAATCCACCCTCAAGCCAGAAGGTGTCGCAGCGCTCAACACCCTGTATCAGCAGATCGTCGACGTACAGCCAAAAGATGGCAGTGCCGTGGTCGTCGGTTACACCGACCGTATCGGCACTGACGCCTACAACCAGAAACTCTCCGAAGCACGCGCCCGTACCGTAGCCGACTTCCTGGTTGGCAAGGGCCTGCCGGCTGGCAAAGTTGCCATCGAAGGCCGCGGTGAAGCCAATCCGGTCACAGGCACCCAGTGCAACAGCGTCAAGGGCAAGGCTCAGCTGATCTCCTGCCTGGCGCCGGATCGCCGCGTTGAAGTGCGCGTCACCGGTGTGCAACAAGTCACACAATAATCCTGATCATCTGGATAAGCAGGAGGCCATATGGCCTCCTTTTTATTGTCTTCCATGCCGCCCACCTCAGGCTATCTTTCCTCTTCCCGCATGGTTTCAGTGACATAGGTTCACTTATGGCCGCAATCCACACCTCTTGAGTGGTTAAATACAACCTGTCACCTATACATAAGTGTGGGGTTTGACCAGCAGGCAGCCCCACTAAACCACACATCGACGAGGATACGCGATGAACATAAGATTAAAACCTGTGTGGATTGCACTGGCATTGGCGAGCACAGGCGCACAAGCAGTACCGGTCCATGACTGGTATGCCGGGATAGGCGGTGGCTGGGCGATAGCCCACGATCTGAATGATTTCAGCCAGGATGTCAGCAAGGATGCGACTGCGCTCTCCCTGTTTGGCGGCTACAACTTCACGGAGAACCTGGGCGCCGAAATTGGTTACCTCTCCACAGGTGACTGGGATATCAGCGGTCATGAGTTCAACAGCAAGGGAGCTACCCTGTCTGTGATTGGTCGTTTGCCGCTCAGCGAGATGTTCTCGGTGTTTGCCGAGGGTGGTGGCTATATCTATCACGTTGAATCGATCAATGGCGGGGACGACAACCTGGCACCGTTGGCAGGTCTGGGAGTGACGGCCCGGCTCCATGACTGGGTCGATCTCCAGGCCAGGTATCGTTATCTGGTCAGGGTCGGCGATGATCCTGACAATGACAAGGCAAACAGCGGCACCCAGCGTTGGGTCAGCGACATCAGCACAGCAACCCTGGAAGTAGTGATCCATCCCAATCGCAGCCAGCCGACAGAGCCGGCTCCCACGCCCGCACCGGTCGTGGTTCCCCCGCCACCGGCCGAACCGGAGGTGGTAGATCAGACCTTCAACCTCAGTTCCGATGTGTTGTTCGCCTTTGGCAAAGCGGACTTAAAACCGGAGGGGATGAGCGCGCTGGACGCTCTCTACCAGCAGATCGTCGATGTACAACCCAAGGATGGCAGTGCGGTGGTGATGGGATATACCGACCGTATCGGCTCGGATGCCAGCAATCAGAGGTTGTCAGAAGCTCGGGCCCAAACCGTTGCCGACTTTCTGATCAACAAAGGGCTGCCTGCCGACAAGGTAAGCATTCAGGGCAATGGCGAGAGCAATCCGGTCACCGGCAACCAGTGTGACGACATCAAGGCCAGAGCCGCCCTCATAGACTGCCTTGGGCCGGATCGCCGGGTCGAGGTGCGCGTCACCGGCGTACAGGGCGCCAGCGAGTAGTTGATCTTGAGGCGATAACCATGTCAGACGTGCAGTAAAAAGGGATGCTTTCGCATCCCTTTTGCTTTGCCGTGGCATTCCCTTCTCCCCAATCAGAAGGAGGTGCGGCGGTAGCGGCGATACTCCGGATGCCAGAAGTTGGCGTCGATGGCCTGATCGATCACCTCGTCCGGGGTCTGCACCGCCTTGCCCTGCAGCATGGCGGTCTTGGCCACCATCTTGGCGATGTAGCGGGAGACCTGATGGATATCCGCCAGGTCCGGCAGCAGGGAGCCCTCCTCCCCTTTCACCAGCGGCGAGCACTCCGCCAGCGCGCGGCTGGCCGACATCAACATGGCGTCAGTCACCCGGGTGGCGCCGGAGGCGATGACGCCAAGGCCGATCCCCGGGAAGATGAAGGAGTTGTTACACTGGGCGATGACGTAGCGCTTGCCCTTGTACTCCACCGGTGCAAACGGACTGCCGGTTGCCACCAGCGCCTGACCGTCGGTCCAGCGGATGAGGTCTGCCGGCGTCGCCTCGACCCGGGAGGTGGGGTTGGAGAGCGGGAAGATGATGGGACGGGCACAGTGCTTGTGCATGGTCTTGACCACCTCTTCGGTAAACAGCCCCGGCTGACCGGATACCCCGATCAGGATGTCCGGGCGACCGTGTTCCATCACCTCCAGCAGGGATATGTTGTCCCCCACCGGCCAGTCTTTGATCCGCTCCACCGGCTGGGAGAGACGGCGCTGGAAGTCGAGCTGGTTGGGGATCTTGTCGGTGATAAGACCAAAGCGGTCCACCATAAAGACCCGGCTGCGGGCCTGCGCATCGGTCAGCCCTTCGGCCTTCATCTGCGCCACGATCTGCTCGGCGATGCCGCAACCAGCGCTGCCCGCACCGAGGAAGGCAACCCGCTTCTCGGAGAGCTTGGCACCGGAGGCCTTGCAGGCGGCGATCAGGCTGCCCAGCGTCACAGCCGCGGTACCCTGAATATCGTCGTTGAAGCAGCAGAGCTCGTTCTTGTAGCGGTTGAGCAGCGGCATGGCGTTGTTCTGGGCGAAATCCTCGAACTGCAGCAGAATATCGGGCCAGCGGCGCTTGACCGCCTGAATGAAGGCATCGACAAACTCGGCGTACTCATCCCCCGAGATACGCGGATTGCGCCACCCCATATAGAAGGGGTCATTGAGCAGTTGCTGGTTGTTGGTGCCCACATCCAGCACCACCGGCAGGCAGTAGGCAGGCGAGATGCCGCCACAGGCGGTGTAAAGCGACAGCTTGCCGATGGGAATGCCCATGCCGCCGATCCCCTGATCACCCAGACCCAGGATCCGCTCGCCATCGGTCACCACGATCACCTTGACGTTCTGCTTGGTGGCGTTTTGCAGCATGTCATCGATCCTGTCCTTGTCCGGATAGGAGATAAACAGGCCACGGGCGCGGCGATAGATGTTGGAAAACTCCTCGCACGCCTTGCCAACCGTCGGGGTGTAGATGATGGGCAACATCTCGGTCAGGTGGTTGTGCAGCAGACGGTAGAAAAGCGTCTCGTTGGTATCCTGGATGTTGCGCAGATAGATGTGCTTGTCCATGTCGTTGCCAAACGCCATGAACTGGCGATAGGCGCGCTCGGCCTGCTCTTCGATGGTCTCGATATTCTGGGGCAACAGACCTTCGAGGTTGAAGTTGCTGCGCTCTTCGCAGGTGAAGGCGCTGCCCTTGTTGAGCAAAGGGGTCTCCAGCAGGGCGGGACCGGCGTAGGGAATGTAGAGAGGACGTTTCTGGTTATTATCTTCAAACATGGATCTTGGTACCTAAACGGTTAGCTAGACGCAGGGACCCGCCGATCCTAGGGGCTTGTCTCATTAATTTCAAAGAGTTTGCACATCCGTTGCAAAAGGTTTGCGACCCAGTCGACGAAAGGCGCCGGGGGTCTGACCAGTCAGACGACGAAAGCGGTTGGCAAAGTTGGCCCCATCGCTGTAACCGACCCGAGCCGCCAGCTCGCCAAGTGGCCAGTTGGTATAGAGCAGCAGCTGGCGCGCCTTGTTCATTCTGAGCTCGGTCACCCTCGCCATCGGCCCCATACCGAACGCTTGCTGACAGAGGCGATGCAGATGAGGCACGGAGCAGGCCATCTGTCGGGCCAGCAGGGCGACACTCCAGGGCTCGTCCAGGCGCGCCTCCACCCGGCGAAACAGCGCCTGCAATCTGAGTTCAGGGGTGCCGCGCACCTCCCCTTGCAGGGTACGCTCCAGCAGCGCCAGCAACAGGCTAAGCAGTTGGGGTTGCAGCGAAGAGCGAACCCCCTCCCCCTGCATCAGGCTGAGCAGATGGTAGAGCTGATCGCCGCCATCCCCTTGCCAGATACGGTGACCAAGGCGGTGCAGGTGCTGCCAGCGCGGCACGTCATCGAGCAAAATCCAGCTGATCTGCCAGCTTTCGCCAATCAGCTTGAGACCGCCAGGCACGGCGGCGGGCAGGAAAATCAGCGACCCGGCCGGAATGGCTTGCTCCCCCTCGTCGGTGAGCAGCGCGCCACCCTCATCGTGACTCACCATCAGAATATGAAACTCGGGGCGATTGCGACGGATCAGGTAGTGACCCCGCACCCGGGAGAGGCCGGTCAGGAAGATCCCCGCCTCGCCGAGCAGGGGCAGCCCTTCACGTCCCAGCATCTGCTCTTCACAGGCTGGCGCTATCTCCAGACACTCGCTGGCAAATGGCATAACACCTCAACAGGATAGTTTTACACAAGAAAATCGAGAGCTACTCACAGTGAGAAGAGCCTCGTCAGCCCCTATCATACCCCTGACAAACCTTGCTTTTCTCATACCCGGTTAACAACTATGAATTATTGGCAAGCGATTTTAAAACAAACCACCGATCGCGAGTTCATGACCCGATTGTGGCGGCTGGCCCTGCCTGTCTCGCTGCAATCCATGATGTTCTCCCTGCTTGGCCTCATCGATATCATGATGGTGAGCCAGCTTGGCACCACGGCTGTGGCGGCGGTCGGCTTGGGTAACCGGGTCTTCTTTTTCAATCTGCTGGTGATAGCGGGCCTCGCGGGCGGGGTCTCGGTATTGGCAGCACAATACTTCGGGCGCGGGGAGATGGCCGGGGTGCGCCGCTCCCTGGCGCTGGCCATAGTGGGCGCCTTGCTGGTCACCCTGCCCTTTGCCTTCATCTATGTGTTATCACCGGGCAGCGTACTGGGTTTTGCCAGTCAGGATCCGGCACTGCGGGCACTGGCGGATCAATTCTTGATGATCACCGGCGCCACCATCCTCTGTACCGCCATCGTAGTGCCGCTGGAGTCAGCACTGCGCTCGGTCGGCAATGCCGCCGCGCCGACCCGCATCGGCATTATCGCCATCATCGCCAACGTCATCCTCAACTACGCCCTCATCTTCGGTCACTTCGGCTTCGAGGCGATGGGGGTCGCCGGTTCGGCCTGGGGCACCACCATTTCCCGGCTGCTGCAGACAGCCCTGCTACTGCTCTACGTAAAGCGTTATGAAGCGCGCCTGATCCCGCGCGCACCAGACTGGCTGGCCGCCTTCAAGCGCAAGGAGGTGGTGCGCTTTACCCTGATCGCCCTGCCGCTGCTGTTCCATGACGGACTCTGGGCCTTCGGCATGCTGATTTACGGCTTTCTCTATGCCCATCTTGGCACCGATTCGCTGGCCATCATGACCACCCTTGGCACCCTGGAGAGCATCCTTATCTCCCTCTTCTTCGGACTGGCGGTGGCCTGCTCCACCCTGCTCGGTCACCGGCTCGGGGCCGAGGAGTACGAGATTGCCTGGCAGCACTCCCAGCTGTTCCTGCTGCTGGCACCGATTGGCGCGCTACTGGTGGGGATCATCGTCTGGCTGCTGCAAGCCAACCTGCTACAGTGGGTCGGCAACCTGCCCCCCGAGCTGATGACGGAAGCGGGACAGGTGCTCGGCATCATGTGTCTCGGGATGCTGCTCAAGGTGTTCAACATGGTAGGGATCATCGGGGTGCTGCGCTCTGGCGGCGATGTGAACTACAGCATCTTCATCGATATTGTCGGCATGTGGTGCATCGGCATCCCGCTCGCCTGGGTGGCGGTCACGCTGCTCGGCTGGCCCCTCTCCTGGGTGGTGGCGGTGGTCTTGCTTGAGGAGCTCAGCAAGGTGCTGCTGGTGCAGCGCCGTATTCGCCAGCGCTGCTGGTTGAAGAATCTGGTGATCGGATAAACAGCCACAAATCGGGGTCATATCAATGACAGAAAAACCCTGTTTGCAGTATGCTGGGCGCCTCTTCAATCAGAGGCAGGGATCCACGGTTTCCCTGTCCAGTAGTCGTTTAAGGAGACGAGCATGCAACCACAGAAAGAGCTGATCACCGAGACGGCCCTGCTTGAGATGGCCAACAAGATCATCAAAGAGCATGAAGACTTCATCCACGGTATGCGCGCCGATTCGGTGGAGCAGAAGGGGGATATTCTGGTGTTCAAGGGGGAGTATTTCCTGGCCGAAGACGGCACCCCGACCGGCAAGACCATGGCGGTCTTCAACATGTTCAAGCTGCTGGCTCAGCAGCTCTCCGGCAAGTACAAGCTGGCCTGATCGCACCAGCTCATTGCCAACAGGATGCCGCCCTCAGGCGGCATCTGTTTTTGCGCGGTTCTGCCCCTCGACCACCACGCAGTTGCGTCCCGCCATCTTGGCTTGGTAGAGGCACTCGTCGGCACGGTTGATCAGAATATCGATGGTGTCATCGGAACGAGCCATGGCAATCCCGATACTCACCGTCACCTCCAGCAATTCGTCCGAGGTGGGGCTCTTCACCAGCCGCGCCTCGACGGCAATGCGCAGCCGCTCGGCCATTTTGCTCGCCAGCGCCGGATCGGCGCAGTTGTGCATCAGGATGGCAAACTCTTCACCACCATAACGCCCCAGCACCATGTCAGACTCCAGCTGCTCGCCCAGGGTGGTAGCCACCTCCTTGAGCACTGCATCCCCCGCCAGATGGCCGTAGATATCGTTGATCCGCTTGAAGCGATCGAGATCCAGCAGCATCACCGCAAAGGGCTTCTTCTTGAGTTGCAGCCGGATTCTGGCCTGCTCCAGTTGCTTCATCAGCAGGCGGCGGTTCATCATGCCGGTCAGCTCATCGGTGGTCGATTCCCGATAGAGCCGCAGCAGCATGTTGAGTTGGCCGCACTGCACCCAGCAACTGGCCATGGTAAACATGCCGAGCACCCACACCTGATTCAGGGTGGCCTGACTCCAGATGCTCTGGCCCACCAGCAGCCAGTGACCCAGCAGCATGGTCACCAGCACCACACCTGCCAGTTGCAAGCCGAGGGAGAGGGGGATGGGGAAGATGGCAAACAGGGTGATCAGCAGATAGGGAAAGGCCGCATAGCCCGCCTGCAACTCCTGTCCGGCGCCAAAGCTGTTCAGGCAGAAGAGGGAGAAGAGCATCATCACGGCCATCAGGTAGCCAAGGGCCAGCTTCATCCGCTCCCGCTTGAAGTGGATGAGATACGAGAGCGGAATAAGTGGCGAGAGCGCCAGAGTGCAGAAGATCCTGGCCTGGAACAGCTGCTCGAAATGAACGGCAGGCAAGGTCAACCAATCCACCACGGCCCAGGCGGGCAATCCAAGCATCAGCAAGCAGGTCAGCAGACGCAAACGCACCGTCATAAACCCCATGCGAGTACGAGTAAAGTCTTCGGAGTGAACCCTCGCACTCCAGAACTCTGACAACTTGAGCATCCAGAGTCTCCACGATGAATACTGAGGGCTCATTCTACACCTACAAAGTGGTAAAAATGTCATTAGCGGGGAGAATAAAAAGGAGAGGTCGGTCACACAAACCGACAGATGATAATCGCAGCGCGCAAACGTTTCAACCCATCAAAAAATAAACCTTTTTTTGCATAATTAGCGCTGGTCAGCCTCATTTCAATCACTACAATAGCGCCCAATTTTCTCCCCCTCCCCACACAATTCGAGGTACTTATGGAACAGGCTGCTGTCACACGCGCCAATCGAGAGGCACATCCACCCAGGCGAGCCCATAGCGAACTGGTCTATGGCATAGAGGATGTCCCGCCTCTGCCCCAGACGCTGTTCGCCGCCTTGCAGCATATGCTCGCCATGTTTGTCGCCATCATTACCCCGCCCCTGATTATCGCCAATGCCCTCGGCCTCCCTGCCGCCGACACCCGTTATATCGTCTCCATGTCGCTGGTCATGTCCGGCATCGCCTCCTTCATTCAAACCCGCCGCTTCGGCCCCATCGGTTCCGGCCTACTCTCGGTGCAAGGCACCAGCTTCAACTTCCTCGGCCCCATCATCGCCTCAGGTCTCGCCCTCAAACAGGCCGCCATGCCCACCGAGGATCTGTTGGGCACATTGTTTGGCACCATGATGGTTGCCGCACTCACTATCGTGGTGATGAGCCGCTTCCTCCATCTGGTGAAACGGATCATCACCCCGCTGGTGACCGGCATAGTGGTGCTGCTGATCGGCCTGACCCTGATCAAGGTAGGTCTCATCAGCATGGGCGGCGGCTATGCAGCCCTCTCTGATGGCAGCTTCGCCAGTCACACCAACCTCTTCCTCTCCCTGCTGGTGCTCGGCCTTATCGTGTTGCTGCAACGCAGTCGCAACCCCTGGTTGCGCCTCTCCGCCATCATGATCGCCATGCTGGCGGGCTATGCCGTGGCGCTGTTGCTGGGCAAAGTGAGCGCCCCCACCTTCGACGGCCCGCTGGTGATGGTGCCCATTCCGCTCCACTACGGCCTCGGCTTTGACTGGCAGTTGTTCGTGCCGCTCGCCATCATCTTCGTGGTGACGGCGCTCGAAGCGATCGGCGACATGACCGCCACCTCGGATATCTCCGGCGAGCCACTGGAAGGGCCTGTCTATATGGAGCGGATCAAAGGCGGCGTGCTGGCTGATGGTGCCAACTCCATGCTGGCGGCGGTGTTCTCCACCTTCCCCATGTCCACCTTCGCCCAGAATAACGGCGTTATTCAGCTGACCGGCGTCGCCAGCCGCCACGTCGGTCTCTTTATCGCCGCCATGCTTGCGCTGCTTGGCCTGTTCCCGGCGGTCGCGAGTCTGGTGCAACAGATCCCCGAGCCCGTGCTGGGCGGAGCGACCATCGTCATGTTTGGCACCATCGCCGCCGCTGGCGTGCGCATCATTGCCCGCGAGGAGCTGGATCGCCGCGCCCTGATGATCCTGGCAGTGTCGCTGGCCATGGGGCTGGGAGTCGCGCAGGTGCCGGAAGTGCTGCAACACCTCCCGGAGCTGGCCAAGAGCGTACTCTCCTACGGCGTCGCCACCGGTGGCATTACCGCCATCGTGCTCAACCTGCTGCTGCCCAAGCGCGAAGCGCGCCACTCCTGAGACACCGTCTACCGATAGCAAACAGCCCCGCACTGCGGGGCTTTACCTTGCCAGTCGCCACGGGTAGTGTGCTGGGCAGCCTTTTTTGAGGATGCCGCCATGCCCTATCGCCTGCTCTCCCCCCTTCCCGATACCGCTTCACCCGCACAGATACTGGCGCAAGAGCAGCGCTGGCTGCGCGACTGTGCCCATGACGGCCAGCCCCGCGCTCACCTCTGGCAGGCGCCCCAATGCCTGATTGTCACTCGCAAAGATACCCGCCTCCCCCATTACGAAGCCGCCTGCCAGCAACTTGCAGCTGAAGGTTGGCCGGTACATGTGCGCGACAGCGGCGGTACCGCCGTGCCCCACGGGGCGGGGATCCTCAACCTATCCCTGCTGCTGCCCCGCACGACCACAGACCTCGCCCACTACTACCGGCTGCTGGGGGCGCCGCTGCTGACCCTGCTGGCAGAGTACGGCCTTGAGGGAAGCTATGACTTCGTGCCCGGATCCTTTTGCGATGGTCAGTACAATCTGGTGATCGGGGGACGCAAGATCACCGGTACCGCCCAGCGCTGGCTGGCGCCGGGGCAGGATCACCAGGGCGCCGTGCTGGCGCAAGCCATGCTGCTGGTGGCGGGTGATGTGGATGAGGGAACCAGGATGGCGAGCCGCTTCTACGAATTGGCGGGCGGCGAGCTGCGTTTTATGGCGGGAACCTCCACCACGCTGGCAAGCTGCATCGATTGGCGCGGTAGCGATCAGGCACTGGTAGAGAAAGTGCGAGCACGTCTGGATAGCCTGCTGAGCGAGGGGCTATCCCCCCCATCCTGACCTTATTCCGAAGGGAGAGGGAAAATCACCGTCCATAGACACTGCGCACAAAAAAAGCCACGACCGGAGTCGTGGCTTGTTCTTTTCAATGGGAACGCGAAACGGGCTGAGGCGTTCAGGCCGTCTGCGGCTCCGGCTCGGCTTCGCTATCCAGATCCCGGCTAAAGTAGGCGCGGGTCTCGGCGATCACCACATGGCGCAGGCCAATCAGGCCGATGAGGTTGGGCACCGCCATCAGGCCGTTAACGATATCGGCCAGCAGCCAAATCATGTCCAGATGGAGGAAAGCACCGCTCGCCACCAGCGCCAGATAGACCAGACGATAGGGCTTGATCGCCTTCACCCCGAACAGGTACTCGGTGCAGCGCTCGCCGTAGTAGTTCCAGCCAAGGATGGTGGTAAAGGCGAAGAACAGCAGCCCAATGCTCACCAGATACTGGCCGACATGAGCATCGAGCCCCTGGGCAAAGGCCAGACTGGTCATGGCCGCGCCGCTTGCATCGCCGCTCCACACGCCGGTCACCACCAGGGTCAGGCCGGTCATGGTGCAGATGATGATGGTGTCGATGAAGGTACCTGTCATGGAGACCAGCCCCTGCTCCACGCACGAATCGGTCTTGGCCGCCGCCGCCGCGATGGGCGCAGAGCCCAGTCCCGATTCGTTGGAAAAGACCCCGCGCGCCACCCCGGACTGAATGGCCAGCATGATGCTGGCACCGACGAAGCCGCCGGTCGCCGCATGGCCGGTGAAGGCACTCTCGATAACCAGCATGACGGCATCGGGCAAGGCGCTGGCGTTGTTCACCAGCACACCCAGACAGGCGACGATGTAGAAGATGGCCATGAAGGGCACCACCTTGCTCGACACGCTGGAGATGGATTTGATCCCTCCCAGGGTCACCAGCGCCACGATCAGGGTCAGCACCACGGCGGTCGCTTCACGGGGCACCGAGAAGGAGAGGCTCATGGCATCGGAGATGGCATTGACCTGCGGGAAGGTACCGATGCCGAAGAAGGCCACGCCGATACCGAACAGGGCAAACAGCTTGGCGAGCGGTTTGGAACCGAGCCCCTTCTCCAGATAGTACATGGGGCCGCCAGCCATCTGGCCGTTGGCATCCTGCTCGCGGTATTTGACCGCCAGCAGGCACTCGGCATACTTGGTAGCCATGCCGAACAGTGCCGCCATCCACATCCAGAACAGGGCACCGGGGCCGCCGAGCTTGATGGCGGTAGCCACCCCGACGATGTTACCGGTGCCAATGGTGGCAGAGAGGGCGGTACAGAGGGCGCCGAAGCTGGAGACATCCCCCTGCTTGCCCTGCCCCTGATCGCGGCCAAAGACCAGCCGCAGAGCGAGCGGCAAGCGCACCACCTGAAGCAGACCCAGACGCAGGGTGAGATAGATACCGGTCCCGACCAGCAGGATCAGCAGGGGCGGCCCCCAGATAAAACTATCGATGGCGGTTAACGCCGATTGAATTGATGACATGCATCCTCCTTAAGAAACATAAATTAAGGAGGAGAAGGATGATCTTCCCATAGGTGTCGCGATCGGCCAGAGGCGATCGGATGCGGGCCAAGCCCAGGTACAACCATCCCATCCCCTCTGTCCTTTTGCCTGAGAGTTTCCGGCGCCAGCCTGCCCTTGCGGGTAGTCATGGTGCCTTGCTCCTTCGGCGCCCGATTTAACGGGTCTCTCCAGAGTATCGTCCAGTAGCAGTCCACACCGGTTGCCCGGTACCTGAAAGATTCACTTCTTCGGTGGATGGTTGCCCATCGCTCTCCTGCTACCTTCATCCGAACTAGTTTGGATTAGGAAGTCGGCATGTTAATCCAAAAAATGTGAGCTGTCTCGCACTTGGCCGCCCCCATTTATATTTTTTTAGTGACCACCAGAATCGCAGCAAGAATGTTAAATGTTAGTTAACTATCAACAAGTTAGGCTTTCACGGATCAAATGTGGCCCAAACGGGAAAAATGGCGGATAGAGAACAGTGATCCCTCTCGTTTCGCCAAGAAAATCTTGCCGACATATCCAATCAAAATGCTTGCACACAGAATCAATAAGCCGATAATCCGCCGCATAACCAAGCACTTTGTTATCAATTTATGCACTGTGTTCGGTTGGTCCCACCGGACCGCTCGCCTGACCCGGCCGTCGCCGGTTCAATCGCATATGGCTTGGGCATATCACGCCCCCTAAGGATGACCAAAAGAGAATGAACGAGACCCTGGTTGCAAAAGATGTGGTCGCACAAGATTACCGTCAGCTGGTTGAACAATTCGGCTCCCCCCTGCTGCTGCTCGACAAGGCAGCCGTCCGCAAACAGTATCGGGCCCTGGCCGCCGCCCTGCCCGATGTACGATTGCACTATGCACTCAAACCCCTGCCCCATGAGGCGGTGGTCTCTGTCTTGAAGGAAGAGGGGGCCTGTTTCGATCTGGCCACCAATGGCGAAGTGGATCTGGTGCGCAGTCAGGGGGTTCGCCCGGGACGTTGCATTCATACCCATCCCATCAAGCGCGACAGCGATATCCGTTATGCGCTGGAGTTCGGCTGCACTGTGTTTGTCTACGACAACCCGCTGGAGCTGGAGAAGTTCATTCCCTACAAGGACGAAGTGAAACTGCTGCTGCGGGTCAGCTTCCCGAACCCCGAGACCAAGGTCGATCTCTCCAAGAAGTTCGGCTGCACTCCGGAGCAGGCGCTGCCGCTGCTGCAACTGGCCCACGCCAAGGGGATCAAGGTGATGGGGCTGTCGTTCCACGTCGGCTCGCAAGTGCCTCATGCCCGTCGCCATGTGCAGGCCATCGACGCCTGCCGCGAGATCATGGAGCAAGCCTGGGCGCTCGGGCTCAAGCCCTGGGTGCTGGATATCGGCGGCGGTTTCCCGGTCGATTATGAGGGGGGCGAGTTCGATATCGACGGCTTCTGCGCCCCGATCCGCGAAGCGCTGGCCAAGCTGCCCGCTACCGTGCAGAAGATTGCCGAACCGGGCCGCTTTATCAGTGCGCCGGCCATGACTTCGGTATCCAGCGTGATGGGCAAGGCCCACCGTGGCGACAAGATCTGGTACTACCTGGATGATGGCCTCTACGGCAGCTACAACGGCCAGCTCTATGACCACGTCACCTATCCGGTGAGCACGCCTTATGCCAGTGGCGAGCTGCATAACTCGGTACTCTCAGGCCCCACCTGCGACAGCGTGGACGTGATCCGCGATGGCATCATGCTGCCCGATCTGGCTATCGGCGAACTGGTGGTTGGCAAGGTGATGGGCGCCTATACATGGGCCTCCGCCTCCACCTTCAACTTCTTCCCCAAGGCGAGCATCCTCATTCTGGACAGCAGTCAGAAGGGGCAGAAACTGGTGGCCGTCGCTTAAGACCGACACCCGAATGCAAAGAGGGGAAGCCAGGCTTCCCCTCTTTCGTTTTATCTTGCCAGATCTGGCTAGACGAACTGACTGGTCAGCAGCCAGCCGGTGTAGGCGACGAAGCAGGTGAGCAGCACGCCCCCCTCCAACCGGTTGATACGGCCCTGCCCCTTGCGGCCCAGACACATCACCAGCAGCAGCAGGGTCAACCCCATCATGATGCTCCAGTCGCGGGAGAGCACTTCCGGCGCCACATCCAACGGATGAATACCCGCCGCGATCCCCACCACCGCCAGGGTGTTGAACAGGTTGGAGCCCAGCACGTTGCCAAGGGCCAGATCATGCTCGTTCTTGCGAATGGCGATGAGAGACGAAGCCAGCTCCGGCAGGGAGGTTCCTATCGCGACTATGGTGAGACCAATCACCAAATCGCTGATACCAAGCGCCTGAGCGATGGTCACCGCCCCCCAGACCAACAGGCGGGAAGCGCCGATCAGCAGCACCAGCCCGACCACCAACCAGAAAACGGCGCTCTTGAGGGACATCCCCTCGCTCTCGATATCCTCGGCGGTCTCGGTATCCAGCGCATCTCCCTTGCCATTCATGCCAGCCCAGATGGACCAGCCCATCAGGGCAACGAAGACGGCCCCCAGAATGACCGCATCCATCCGGCCCAGATGACCATCAATCAGCAGGGCACCTGAGAGCAGGGTAATACCGAGCAGGATGGGGATCTCCTTGCGCACTACCTGAGAGGCCACCGCGATAGGGCTGATCAGTGCCGTCAGACCCAGGATCAGCGCGATATTGGTGATGTTGGAGCCATAGGCATTACCAAGCGCCAACCCGGGATTGCCCTGGGACGCCGCCAGCGCCGAGACCACCATCTCCGGGGCCGAGGTACCAAAACCGATGATCACCATGCCGATCAGCAGCGGCGGCATCCCCGCATAACGGGCGGTCGCCGCAGCACCATCCACAAACTTGTCAGCACTCCAGACCAGCAGCGCCAGTCCGGCAATCAGGGCAACAACAGCCAGGGTCATAACATCTCCATCCCATCGCCAGTAAGCAACAGAGTCAGGACAAGCTCCTGACCCGATTCAAAAGTGGCGCCAGTGTAACGAGCCAGCCTCCCATTTCAAGGGGAAATCAAACTGCGATTAACATTTCACAGCACAGCCAGCAGACTCGCGGCATCGGAGACCTCAAACTTGCCAGGCGCCTCCACAAACAGCTGCTCGACCACGCCATCGTTGGCGATCAACGCAAAGCGCTGGGCGCGGATACCTCCAAAGGCGCCGGTATCCTTGGCCAGACCCAGCGCCCGGGTCCAGCTGCCGTCGCCATCCGCCAGCATGGTGATCGCCTCGGCATTCTGGGCCGTCTGCCAGGCCCGCATCACGAAAGCATCGTTGACCGACAGACAGCAGATGGCATCCACCCCTTTGGCCATAAACTGATCGGCCAGCACCACATAACCGGGCAGGTGGGCATTGGAGCAGGTGGGAGTAAAAGCACCGGGTACCGCAAACAGCACTACTTTTTTACCGGCGAACAGCGTCTGGCTATCCCGCAGCTGCTTGCCCTCGGCGGTGATAAAGGTAAATTCGCCCGAAGGCAGAGTCTGACCCATCGCAATCATTGTGCTCGTCCTTAAGTGGAGGGAGGAGGCCCCAGTCTACCCCACTGCCGAGCTGTGACACAGACCTCCCTTTGCTTGGATCATTTGAACTAACCTTGAGCAGGATCAGCCGACCAAGGAGGCCTCATGCAGCACTATTACGATGGACTGGAAATTCGCCCCCCCGCCTTGCGCGAACAACAGCAGCTGGAGCAGCTCAATCATCAGCTTACCCATGTCAGTCAATATTGCGCCGGTTACTCCAGCGTCTATCGCCAGTGCCGCCTCGAGGATCTGGCAGAGCTGGCCACCCTGCCACTGCTCGACAGCAAAGAGCTGTTTGCCGCCCAGCAGGCTCACCCTCCGTTCGCCGGACTCACCGGCCGCCCCGCCAGTCAGGCGTTGCGGGTCTTCTCCTGTCCGGGCCAGCTGGCCATCCCCGAGTATGCAGGAGCAGACTGGTGGGGGGCCGCTCGAGCACTGTTTGCCGCCGGCTTCAAGCCAGGTGAGGTAATACTCAATGGCCACGACTATCATGCCGGCCCCACCGCCTTTATTTTCGATAACGGCGCCCGCCAGCTGGGCGCCCCCGTGGTGCCCTGCGGGCCCCACGATACCCAGCGCCAGCTGGAGGCGCTGCTGCGCTATCAACCCACCGGCTACGTCGGTCCGCTGGTGACCCTGCTCGATCTGCTGGAAGCGGCCGAAGCGGCCGACATCCCGACCGACTCGCTGCGCCGCGCACTGCTGTGTGAAGCCACTCACCCGGAAACCACGCCGCTGCGCGCCATTCACGGCATTGCGGCCCTCAACTGTCTGGTGTGGCAGGATGTGGGGGTAGTGGCTTACGAGAGCCGACCAGGAGAGGGATTTATTGTGAGCGAGAGTTGCATCATCGAGATCATCGATCCCGCCAGCGGCGAGCCGGTGAGCGGCGACGAGACCGGCCAGCTGGTGGTGACCCGACTCGATCTGGAGTATCCGCTGCTGCGGCTAGCCACCGACTGGCAAGGGCACTGGCTCGCCAAGCCGAGCGCTTGCGGGCGCACCAACCGACGCCTCAAGCTGGTGTAGCAGACCAACTAAATGCACAAAGGCAGACGGGCAGCCATCAGGCTGCCCGTCTTGTCTCTGAAGAAGAGGATATATGAAATTGTTCAGCGCCTCGCCTGCCAGGTGGCGATGGCGAGCAGGGAGTCGGGGGTAAAGTCGCTGGCACGCTCGGCGATCTCGGCCAGGCTCATCCAGTGCACCGAGCTCACCTCTTCGGCCTGCAACTGCAGCGGCCCCTGATAACGGCAACTAAAGAGGCCACCCCAGACCCGGTAGCCCTCCCCTTCCGCATAAAAGCTGCCAAAGCCCTGCAGAGGAACATCTATAATCCCCAGCTCCTCGGCCAGCTCGCGGCGGGCGGAGCGCTCCATCTCCTCACCGGTGGTGACCACGCCACCAGCGCAGGCATCCAGCATGCCGGGGCAGAAATCCTTGCTGAGGGTGCGTCGCTGCACCAGGATCCGATCCGCGTCGTCGAGCACCAGAATATAGCTGGCGCGATGGCAGAGATTCTCCCGCCGCACCTTGGCTCGCTCGGCCACGCCAATCACCCGGTTATCCTCGTCCACCACATCAACCCATTCCACGCACAGGCCCTTTTATTTGTTCCATTCAAGCCCGCAGTATATCGGTGCGGTGGTTTGTCATGGCACAACTTTTTCGATGATGCCGTCAATTTGCCGAGCTCACTGGCAAAATAAGGATTCATGCAAATCTTTATAAACCGTCATATCAGTGTCATCGACCGACACCATAGTGTGCCCTGTCCAGGCAATCAGGGAACCGTGTGATGAAGGTATTCAAGCAGTTATCCCCACGGCAGATCGCTCGCTACATCAAGAGCTTTCATCGAGGCTATTTTGCCATCGAGTCGCTGGGGACATTTGAATTCAACGCGGGCAGGATCAGCCTCCATGGCCTGACCTGCCGCCAGCGGCTAAGACTGGCTCGCCAGATCAATCTGGCGGTCAGACAACTTGGTCACCGCGACCCCTTGCCGGACATGTGAGTCAAAGGGTCTTGCCCTACTGTCTGTTGTGCATCCATGCTTTGCCCGCCGGCTACTGGCCGCGCGGGCCGTTTTCGATATCGGTAATGATGCCGTTGCGCACCGTCACAAAGCGCATGAACTCGTTCTTGCCGAAGTTGTAGGTCCAGCGTTCACCATATTTGACCTGCACCATGTTGCCAAACTGGTTCTCCTCGTTGCGGTTGAGCTCTTCACGCAACATCGGCTCACCGCACTTGAGCAGCATCTCGGCGGTGGTGTCTCCCTCGGTGATCAGAGCGTTCTTGCAGCGCATGGCATCAGCACTGGCCGGAATGCTCAGCAGCAACAGAGCAAGCCCCGCTACTTTCTTCATCTTCTTGCTCATCGGGTTCTCCTTATCCTCTCTAATGAGTCGCAGTATGCCTGCTTCCGTTTCTGAAAAAACCAGTCAATGGCGCAAAAACGCCGTCCTTTTCTGCTCTCCAGCCCGCTGGCCGCGACAAATACTGTCTATCACATAACCCAAAAACAAACGGCGACCCGAGGGTCGCCGTTTGCATCAAGCCAGCAGGATCACAGGATGTCCAGCAGTTCGACTTCAAATACCAGTGCAGAGTAGGGCGGGATGGAACCGGCACCACGGGCACCGTAGGCTAGATCGTGGGGGATGTAGAGCTTCCACTTGGAACCAACCGGCATCAGCTGCAGCGCTTCAACCCAGCCAGCGATCACGCCGGTCACCGGGAATTCAGCCGGCTGGCCGCGAGCGACGGAGCTGTCGAATACGCCACCGTGGGTGAAGGTACCGTGGTAGTGCACACGCACGGACTGACCGGCTACCGGAACGGCACCGTTGCCTTCTACCAGCACTTCGTACTGCAGACCGGAGTCGGTCACCTTCACTTCAGCGCGCTTGGCGTTATCAGCCAGGAAGGCTTCGCCGTCAGCAGCAGCGGCCTTGGCGGCGGCTTCCTGCTCTTCTTGCATACGCGCAGTGATCACCTGGAAGGCATCATTGATATCGTCACGGCTGACCGCGAACTCCAGACCATTCAGGGCATCTGCCAGACCTTGTTGCAGGGCCGGGATATCCAGACCGGCGAAGGCTTGCTGCGCCAGCTGATCACCCATGTTGCGGCCGATGCCATAGCTGGCCTTCTGTTCGATAGAGTCGTATTGGGACATTGAGATGTTGCTCCAGATCCATGTAGTAAAGAGGCGGGATGATATCAGACTTTTGGCCGGGGTGCTGCCGGGGGCGCCCCTGATTTCCCCGTCAGTGGGAGGAACTTCACACAAGATGCGGATGAACGCCGCCCAACGGCGGCGATCTGCTTAACCGCGATCCAGCAAGGCTCTGACCGCGGCCACCTTGGCGCCATCGGTGATATTGACCCGACCATCATCCGAAGTGCCCATATTCACTCCGTGCGGCACCATGCCACCGCGCCAGCCCATGCCGGACATATGTACTTCGCTCACCCCGGTGAACTCGATGATGGTACGCACGTTGTCGGCATTGACCCCGGCCCCCGGCATCAGGCTGGCACGCCCCGCCAGCGCATGCTGCATCTCCTGCAGGGTTTCCAGCCCAGCCAGCGCGGTCGGCGCATGGCCCGAGCTTAAAATGCGCTCGCAACCGGCAGCAACTATGGTCTCTAGATCGAGGCGCCAGTCGGAGGAGAGGTCGATGGCGCGATGGAAGGTGACCCCCAACGGTCCTGCTGCATCCACCAGCTGTTTGAGCTTGGCGGCAGGCACCCGCCCCTCCTCATCCAGCAAACCGACCACCACCCCTTGCAGACCGGCAGCGCGTGCGGCCGCAATATCTTGCAGCA
Source organism: Aeromonas sp. 603404 (assembly GCF_049171775.1). Lineage (NCBI taxonomy): Bacteria > Pseudomonadati > Pseudomonadota > Gammaproteobacteria > Aeromonadales > Aeromonadaceae > Aeromonas > Aeromonas sp. 603404. The sequence goes on along the minus strand of NZ_JAAKPE010000002.1, from coordinate 41,007 downwards.
TCATCTCGAACTCGCCGTCATTGAAGCAAAAATCCCCGGCACGCGGGCGGATCATGGCATAAACCGGCACGGTGGCATGGCGGGCCGCCTGCTGCATAAAACCGTAGGAGGGGGTCAGGCCGCCCAGACCCAGCGCAGAGCAGAGCTCGATGCGATCCGCCCCGGATCGCTGGGCGGTGAACAGGGATTCCAGGTTGTCGATACAGATTTCAAGACGGGTCATGAGGACTCCTTTTTCGGGGAGATCAGACCCCACATCTGATCTCATAGATTGAGCAAGGCTGCGCCGCGCACACCACCGGCGCCGCCGAAGCGGGCCTGGCGGATCTCGGGCAGGGCGACCCCGGGCAACAAGTGACCGGGCAGACGCAGCGGCAGCTGTTCATAGAGGGCGGGCAAGCCGCTCAGGCCGCCCCCCAACACTACCACCTCGGGATCAATCACCGAAATGGCGGTGGCAAGCCCGGCGGCCATGATCTCCAGCCAGCAGTCGACCGTCTCGACCGCATTGGGTTCATGGGCCTCGAAGCGCCCCACAATCTGGTGACCCGTGGCGCGCTGGCCATGGAAATGGTGATAGAGACGCTCCAGACCGGTGCCGGAGGCATAGGTTTCAAAACAGACCAGACGGCCGCAGCCGCAACGGGGACGGGGCAAATCGGGGTACTTCATCAGCATGGTCGCGGGCAAGGGGTAGTGACCAATCTCGCCAGCCAGCCAGTTGCGCCCCTGAATAAGCTTGCCCGCCAAATAGACGGCGCCGCCGATACCGGTGCCGATGGTGACGCCGAGCGCACTGCCTGCGCCGTCAGCTGCCCCTTGATGCACTTCGGACCAGAGGAAGCAGTTGGCGTCGTTATCCAACTTGACCGGCCGCTCCAGCAACTCGGCCAGATCGGCGCCCAGATGGCGACCATTGATGGAGGGCAGATTGGCCGCCACTATGCTGTGATCGTGGCTGTTGATGACCCCGGGAAAACCGATGCCGACCGAGCCCCGTGCGCCGAAGCGGGCATCCGCCTGCTCGACCCGGGAGCGGATCAGCTGCTGCAACCCCTCGTAATCGTTGCCCGGGGTGCTCATGCGCTCCTCGTGGCAGAGGTTCAATGCACCGTCATAGACCGCAAAAGCGATCTTGGTGCCACCGATATCAAAGCCGTAATACATGCCAGCACTCCCTTGTCAGCCCGTGTTTATCCAACTCTGTTCCAAGGGGGACATTGTATTAATTCGCAAAAAAAATAAAGTGACCGAAGGCGAAAAACGGGAGAGTGATCAGAGCAAACGGCTCATTTGTCGCTGCAGGCAGGGCTGCCCGAGGCTTATCAGGGTGCGCTCTGCGCCGTCAAAGACGAAGCCGCGTCGCAGGTAGAACCCCTCGCCGATGTGGTTGCCATCGAGCAGCCACAATTTGACGCTATGACAACCGGCGCGGCGCATCTGCATAGCCACCGCCTGCCACAACCGTTTGCCATAGCCTTGTCGCCAGTGGTCGGGATGGAGGTAAAAAGCGCGGATCAGGGCATGGCTCTGCCCCGCTTCCTGCTGTGGTTGCCAATAGAGCAGGCCAATCACTACCTCATCGAGACAAAGCAGCATGGGCCTTGGGCCCGGCTCGGCCAGACGGCTCTGCCAAATCTGTAGATGAGCGGTAACGTCCAGCTGCTCCAGCAGGTCAGCACCGAGCACCTGGCCATAGGCAGCGAGCCAGCTGGCTCGCTGCATCACCGTCATGGCGGCGGCATCATCGCTGCGCGCCATGCGCAGGCTTATGCCTTGCATTGGGGCACCAGACCATTGGCGCGGGCCTGCTCATAGAGCGGCAGCACTTGCGCCTGTTGCGCCTGCAACTCGGCGATCCGGTTCTCGTTGCTCGGGTGGGTGGAGAGCAGTTGCGGCGGGGTGTTGCCACCGGCAGCGGCACTCATGTTTTGCCACAGGGGGATCGCCTCGGCCGGATTGAATCCGGCGCGCGCCATCAGCTCAAGCCCGAGCCGATCCGCTTCGCTCTCCTGAGTACGGCCATAGGGCAGCATCACTCCGACCTCAACCCCGAGGCCAAGGGCGGCCATGGTGGCGCCGCGATACTCGCTGGTGCCCATGGCAATGTCCGCAGCCGCCAGACCGATCCCCGCCAACTGGCTGCGTGAGAGTCGCTCGTTGGAGTGCTGGGCCAGCACGTGAGTCAACTCGTGACCGATGACGGTCGCCAGCTGATCCTGATTCTTGGCCACCTTGAGCAGGCCGCTGTAGACCCCGATCTTGCCGCCGGGCAGGGCGAAGGCGTTGACCTGCTTGGAGTCAAACACCACCACTTCCCAATTGGTGATGCCATAGCTGGCCGGCACCTGGGCGGTCACCGCCTTGGCGACACAGGAGACATAGGCGTTGAGTTTGGCATCCTTGCTCACCTTCTCCTGCTTTTTCATATGCTCGAAGGAGTCGGCACCAAGCTGGTTCATCTGCTGGGGGGAGTAGAGCAGCATCTGGCTGCGGCCAGTCGGCGACTGGGCGCAGGCGACCAGCAGGGAACTACAGAGGGCTACCAGGCCAAACTTGGAGAGGGACGCAATCATGAAGGGATCCTTTGCCATAACGTTGCCCTATTCTCGGAAATGCAGCCCTGCTACGCAAGGGAACCTGCCCCCGGCTGGCGGAAAAACATCCATCCAGCGCTATTAACAGAACTGACAGTCACCAAAAACAAAACGAGCCCGATTGGGGCTCGTTTTATCAGTAGATGCTGGCAGCAAGCGGTTACATGATGCCCAGCTTTTTCAGATCCGCCTGCACCACCTTGGCCGGTACCGGTACGTAGCCATCTTTGGCAACGATGTTCTGGCCCGCCTTGGAGAGCATCATCTTGACGAACTCCTGCTCCATCGGAGAGAGCGGCTTGTTCGGATGCTTGTTCACGTAAACGTACAGGAAGCGTGACAGCGGATATTTGCCGGTGATGGCATTATCGGCAGTAGCATCGACAAAGGTCTTGCCATCCTTGGAGAGCGGAATGGCACGAACGCCGGAGGTAACGTAACCAATACCGGAGTAACCGATACTGTTGAGGGAAGCGGAAACAGACTGCACCACGGAGGCGGAACCCGGCTGCTCGTTCACACCGCTCTTGAAGTCACCATTACAGAGCGCGTGCTCCTTGAAGTAACCGTAGGTGCCGGATACCGAGTTGCGACCGAACAGTTGCAGATCCTTGCCGGACCAGCTGCCATCCAGACCCAGATCAGACCACTTGGTAGCCGCCTTGGCTTCGCCGCACTTGAGTGTGCTGGAGAAAACGGCATCAACCTGCTGCATGGTCAGCCCCTTGATGGGGTTGTCCTTGTTGACGAATACCGCCAGGGCATCGACGGCAACGCGGATAGCGGTCGGCTTGTAGCCATAACGCTTCTCGAACGCTTCGATTTCACCGGCCTTCATGGCGCGGCTCATGGGACCAAACTGGGCAACCCCTTCGGTCAGGGCGGTCGGTGCGGTAGAAGAGCCGGCCGCCTGGATCTGGACATTTACGTTGGGGTAGACACGCTTAAATTCTTCTGCCCACAGGGTCATCATGTTGGCCAGAGTATCAGAGCCGACAGAGGACAGGTTGCCTGAGATACCGCTGGTCGGAGTGTAATCCGGCAGATCCTTGTCGACACCATAGGCCAGGGTGCTGGCAGAAAACAGGGTTGCTGCGGTAAATCCTATTACACCAGCCAGTTTGTTGAGTTTCATCCAATCTCTCCAAAGTTACAGAAGGTCCGTTCTTAAGACGGCGCCAGTATCTGACCTGGCAGTGACAAATTTATGGATTAAATGTGACACTTTAATGACATGACAACAAAGTTGCACAAATGCAGAGAGGGCCCGCATTGTGGCCCTCTCGAATTTACTAACCCATTGTCATAAAAGGCTATTTTAACACCACCATACGAGCCGGTATCATGAAGCTGAAGCGACTGCCAAGGCCGACACGACTTTCAATCTCGAGCTGACAGTCATGATGACTGAGGGCATGCTTGACGATGGCAAGGCCGAGTCCGGAGCCACCGGTGTGGCGGGAGCGGGCCTTGTCGACCCGATAGAACCGTTCGGTCAGCCGCGCCAGATGCTCGGGGGCAATCCCCTCCCCCTCATCCCTCACGGCAAACAGCGCCATTGCCCCCTGCTTGCGCCACTCCACGCTGATCTTGCGCCCTGCCGGTGTGTAGTGGATGGCGTTGTAGACCAGATTGGAGACGGCGCTGCGCAGCTGCTCCTTATCCCCGCGCACAAACAGGTCTGGCTGCACCATGAATTCGATCTGGTGGGCCCGTTCGCCCGAGAGCGCCCGCGCCTCCTGCTCCAGCAGTCCGAGCATGGCAGGTATGTCCACCAGATGGGAGAGATCAACGGTCGGTGCCGCCTCGATGCGCGACAGGGTGAGCAGCTGGTTGACCAAATTGTCCATCCGGATGGTCTGCTCCATCATCACCCGGTGCGCCTTGGCCCACATGGCAGGCGGGGGCGGATCTTCAGTCATCTCCAGATAGCCCTTGAGCACGGTGAGCGGAGTGCGCAGCTCGTGGGAGACATTGGAGACAAAGTGCTTGCGGGTCTTCTCCAGACTGCGCAGGCGGGTGACATCGCGTACCACCAGCATCGCCTGATCGGAGGCGTAGGGCATAATGCGAAACTCGAGAAACTTCTCTTCGTTGATCGGAGAAGTCATCTCCAGTGGTTCATCATAGCTCCCCTTCCCCAGATAGGCGGCAAAGGCAGGATGGCGGATCAAGTTGCCAATGTGCTGACCTGCATCTTCCGGCCAGCGGAAACCGAGCAGTTGCTCTGCCAGCCGGTTGCACCATAGGATGCTGCCATCTTCGCGAAACACCACGGCCGCATCGGGCAGCGCCTCGGCCCCCTCCCGAAAGCGGCGGATCAGCCCCGCCAGCTCGCGCCGCCGAGCCCGGTGACGCTGTTGCAATTTGTAGATCCCGTTGAAAATGTGCTCCCAGCTGCCACTGCCGTTAGGTGGTACCAGGCTGCGGTCGTGCCACAGCCAATCAGACAGCCGCTTCTGAAAACGGTAATGCCAGCCCAGATGCAACACTGCCGCCACCAACAGGCAGAGGGCAAGATGATCAATCAACCAGCCAACCAATGCGAAGGGGGCGTAGAAAAACGCCATTCGCCACAACTGTCGCCGCCAGGCGTAAGGTTGCAACATAACTGCCTCTAGAGACGGGTTGAGAAGCGGTATCCGGCTCCACGCACCGTCTGGATCAATCTGTCGTGCCCTGTCTCTTCAATCGCCTTGCGCAGGCGCCGAATATGCACATCCACGGTTCTGTCCTCGACGTACACATTGGTACCCCAGACATTGTTGAGCAACTGCTCACGGCTATAGACCCGCTCGGGGTGAGTCATGAAGAAATGCAGCAGCTTGAATTCGGTCGGCCCCATGTCGAGCGCCTTCTCCTCGGCACTGACCCGGTGGGAGACGGGGTCCAGCTTGAGCCCCTGCACCTCGATCACCTCGTCTACCGAGGTGGGGGAGACTCGGCGCATCACCGCATGGAGGCGAGCGGTGAGCTCCTTGGGCGAGAACGGCTTGGTGATATAGTCGTCGGCACCGGCCTCCAGACCACGCACCTTGTCCTCCTCCTCACCGCGGGCGGTGAGCATCACCACCGGGATCTGGCGGGTCACCTCATCCTGCTTGAGCTGTTTGATAAACTGGATGCCACTGCCGCCTGGCATCATCCAGTCCAGCACGATAAGTTCCGGGTAGGGTTCACGCACCTTCGCCAGTCCGTCGGCGAAATCTTCCGCTTCAATCGTCTCATACCCCTTCTGCTCCAGCACGAAACAGAGCATTTCGCGGATCGGTGCTTCGTCCTCGACCACCAGAATTCGCTTAGCCATTCCCTTCTCTCTCCTCTGTGAAGATGGGTGCGCCAATTATTAGAATTTTCTGTGACACTTTTATGACTTTATGACAGGCGGGATGATAAACGTTTTCAGATTCAGTTGGCAGCAGCGCGTTGCAGCAGGTCCCAGCGGTTGCCACTGATATCCTCGAACACTACCACGGTGCCGTAGGACTCCTGTCGAGGCTGTTCACAAAAATGGACACCATACTGCTGCATCCGCCGGTAATCCCGCCAGAAGTCATCGGTCTCGAGGAACAGAAATACCCGTCCGCCACCCTGTTTGCCAATGGCGGCCAGCTGCTCCGGGGTCGCAGCCCGCGCCAGCAGCAACGAGGAACCCGAGCTGCCAGCGGGAGCAACCCGCACCCAGCGTTTGCCCGGTTTGCCCGGTTCGTCGAGCCGGGTATCTTCCAGCAGCGCAAACCCCAGCCCCTCGGTGAAAAAGGCGATAGCCTCGTCATAGTCGGCCACCAGCAGGGTCAGGGCACCAATAGATTGTCTGGTCATCTTGCTCTCGTCTTTAACATGTCATGCTACCGCCCTCAATGCGCCACTACCCGGTTGCGTCCCTGCGTCTTGGCCTGATAGAGCGCCTCGTCGGCACGTTTGAGTACGCATTCCCATGGCTCTCCCCCCCGCTCGGCCACCCCGAACGAAGCGGTCACCCGCAAGGCCAGCGGCCAATGGGGAGATGCCTCCAGCAGGGTGCGCAGCCGCTCGGCCAGGATACACGCCCGCAACTCATCGTAATCAAGGCAGACCAACACAAACTCCTCTCCCCCCCAGCGCACCAGATGGCAGAGGGGATCGCAGTGGCGCAGGATCTCGCTGACCAGCAGTTTGAGCACCTCGTCTCCCACCGGATGGCCATGGCTATCGTTGATCTGTTTGAAGTGATCCACATCGATATAGACAAGAGTGCAGGGCTGCTCACCTATCTCGAGCAGCAGTCGCTCACCGCCGAGCCGGTTGAGGGCGCCGGTCAGGGCATCATAACAGGCCTCCTCGCGGGAGCGGCGATTCTCTTCACTCAAGGTCCGGTTGAGCGCCTCGGCCTCCAGTTTGGCCTGATGGGCATGCTGCAAGCGCTGCTTCATCAAAAGGTGGTTGATCAGAAAAACGGTACAACCGTAAAGAAACCAGACAAACAGGATCAGCCGATAGAAGAGGGTGGCATCGAGCCAGCTACCGTGAAACTGCAGCGCTTCGATCACCACGCCATGCTTACCGGGCGGCATATCTGAACCAGCCATAACCTCGATGGCATAAACCCGATCCAGATTGGCCCCCTGCTGCTGCAACGGCACATTGTAACGGGTGATCCACCAGGTCGCCGGGGTAAACACATCCAGTGGCACCTCGTGATCCCGGCCGTAATCCGCCGGCCGAAAAATGATCTCGTTGAACTTGGATTGCTCAGGCTCATCAACCCGGTCATAGACCGGATTGTAGTTGCGCAGATACAAGCGCCAATCCTGCTCGCCAGCCCCGGTTACGCTCAAACGGATATGAAGTGTGCCAAAACGGGTCAGATTAATCCCCTTGTCACGGGGGGTCAGGGTGAGGATAAGGCCGCAACTTGGGTAGCTGGCGGGATTGGCGGTTAACGTACAGACCACTCCGGGATGATCATCCGCCGAGGGTTGATAGCGCACCGCCCCCGGCCCAGCATCCCGTGGCTGCTGCACTGTGATGGAGAGCGGCCACTCCTTGATATCGAGAACTCGCTCTGGCCCGAACTCGAACAGCAGGATGGCACAACCGGTGAGCGCCAGCAGATACCAGAATAGTGACTCGGCCAAACGGGAACCGGACGCGATCATGCTTACCCTAACCCCTGAATATGAAGGCACAGCCATTCACTCGGGCAGACAACCGATCGTTGCTGCCAGATGGCCCATGATAACAGGGCTCTATGATAATCCCTGTAACGACAAGAAACAGGCTACTTATCATGGCATTCACACTGCATCGCTCCCGTTTTTTCCCATTAGAGCCCCCGTTCTGCCGATTGCTGGCGATAACGCTGGGGTGAACATCCCAGCTCCCGGTTGAACATGGCGATAAAGGCCGAGGTGGAGCCGTAACCGAGCCGCCAGCTGATCTCCTGAATGGGCATGTCCCCCTTGAGCCAGGCCAGAGCCTTGAGCAGCCGCAACCGCGCCCGCCACTGACCGAAGCTCATCCCCAGCTCCCGCAGGCAGCGCCGCGCCAGGGTGCGCTCTGTGGTATGCAGTTGTCCGGCCCACTGGGCCAGAGTTCGGGGATCGGCAGGATCGCTGTGTAACGCCGCCAGCATGGGAGCCAGCAGCTTGTCCTGACTCATCGGCAGGTAGCTCTCCTGACAGCGGGTGCGCGCCAGTCGCTCCACCAGTAACTCGGCCTGACGCTGATCCCACTCATCCGCCATATGGCTCACCCGCCGTTCGCAAAAATCGCTCAGCAGGGCGCGGATCAGCGGGGTGAGCAGCAGCAATCTGGGCTCTGGCGGCAGCTTGGCCGCCAGCTCGTGACTGACGTAGATGGAGGTGTAGTCGAGGGTCTGCTCGTTGTAAGAGGTGTGGTCGAGATCCGCCGGTACCCAGATCAGGTAGTCGGCAGGGGCCACCAGTCGCTGATCCCCCAGCTCTATCTCCATGATCCCCAGGCTGATCATGTTGAGCTGGCCCCAGGGGTGGGAGTGCAGCACGGTCGCGCTGTCGGCCAACATCTGCTGGTAACTGAAAAAGAGCGGATTGGGAGCGGGCAGAACGACATCTACCGGCTGAAAGTGGTGAGTGGCCATCAGCGCCCCTTGTCAGCGAGAGAGAGGAGCAGGCGTGATGCAACGCCCTGTTGGCTCGGTCTCCGGCACAGGTCAAAAGCAGCCATCAGTTGCGGGCAGACGCAGCCCGTGTGGGCCGGAATAAGGTGCATCAGAAAGAGTTGTCTTTTCTGCTGGGTCATCTGTCTGTTTTACGCTACTTGAGAATATAAAGACAAGGGTAGACTTGGCCCCCTGTTAATAAGGAGCCTCTGATGCGAATCTTTTCCCCTCTTCTCTTTCCGCTGATGGCGGTGCTGATCTGGGCTACCAATACCGTGGTGTCCAAGGCGGCCGCCAGTGTGCTCGACCCCGCGGCTATCTCCTTCTATCGCTGGGTGATCGCCGCTCTGGCGCTGACCCCCTTCTGCCTGCCGCAGCTGTGGCGCCGCCGTAGCGAGGTTCGCCCCTGGCTCGGCAAGCTGCTGGTGCTGGCGGCGCTCGGTATGGTGCTCTACCAGTGCCTCGCTTACTACGCTGCTCACAGCACTTCGGCCACCAATATGGGGGTGATCGGCTCCCTCATTCCACTGCTCACCCTGCTGCAAGGGGCGCTCTTCTTCGGCCAGCGTCCCGGCAAACAGGCACTGCTCGGCATGAGTATCTCCCTGTTCGGCGTGCTCTGGCTGCTTGGCAAGGGCGAACCACTGGCCCTGCTCCATAACGGCATCAACCCGGGGGATGGCATGATGTTGCTCGGCTCCGCCAGCTACGCCCTTTACGGCCTCTTGATCCGCCGCTGGCAACTGCCGTTTGGCCCCTGGCTCAACCTCTACATGCAGATCCTGCTGGCCGTACTGCTGCTGGTGCCGCTCGCTCTCAGTGCCGACTCGATGGCGGTGCCGGCCGAAGGGTGGGGGCTGGTGCTCTTCGCCGGGCTCGCCTCCTCCCTGCTGGCGGCTTACTGCTGGATGCGCGGCCTCGCCTACATGGGGGCAGAGCGCACCTCGGTCTTTATGAACCTGATGCCGCTCTGTACAGCGCTTATCGCTGTCGTCGGTCTGGGCGAGCCGATCCACGGCTACCACTTGCTGGGGGGTGGCCTCATTCTGGGGGGCGTGATGATCTCCCAGCTGAAGGGGCGTGCGCCGGTAGCCGAACGGGAAACCGCCTGAGAACGAACATCGTCCGAAAACAACAAGGGAGCCCATGGCTCCCTTGTTGTTTCTGCAATGCACGCCAGTGCGCATCTCAACCGGCCCGGCGCCAGCGGTAGCGCCGCTCCGGCCGCCCCCGCTGACCGTAGTTGAGATCTACATCCACCCGATCTTCCGACTCCAGATACTCCAGATAGCGGCGCGCCGTGGTGCGGCTGAGGGAGAGCCGCAGCGCCACCGTGTCGGTGGAGAAGACGTTCTCCGGCTCACCCGCCAGCAAATCCAGTACCTGACGCAGGGTGATGCTGTCGATCCCCTTGGGAGTGACACGCATCTCCTTGATCTGGGAGCGCCCCCCCTTGCCCAGCAGCTTGTCGAGATCTTCCTGCTCCAGCCGACCCCGCTCGCAGAGGCGGCTGTGCAGTTGCAGGATCTCGTCCAGGCTCTGCTGGATGCGAAACAGCCGTAATGGTTTGATGACGTAGTCATGAACCCCCAGATTGAGGGCTTGCTGGATGGTCTCCACATCCCGCGAGGCAGTCACCATGATGACATAGGCTTCGCGGTTGTGGCTGCGCAGGCGGCTCACCCACTCAAGGCCGGAGCCATCGGGCAGGGAGACATCCACCAGCAGCAGTTGGGGCACCACACCGGCCATCATGGCATCGGCCTGGGCCAGGGTGCCGGCCCGCCCCAGCAGGGAGAAACCGGGGGTCGCCGCCACCAGTTCTGACAAGATGGCACCGATCCGATCGTCATCTTCAATAACAAGCGTGATTATTGGGTCCATGGCTCACATTAATTGGCTTTTATTCAAGTAGATACCAAACAGGGTGGTCTGCTCGGCGGTTCGCCGCCATTCTATCACACCCTCGTGCCGACCCACGGTCTCCTTGACCAGGAACAGACCCACCCCGTGATCGCCGCTCTGGCGACTCACCCCGTAATCGAACAGATGATCGGCCAACTCCTCGTCGACCCCCTCGCCGCTATCCTCCACCTCGATCACCAGCCGCCGCCCCACATCGCACAGGGACAGCAGCACCCGCGGCGGTCGCTGCTGGCGGTTGCGCCAAGCCGCCTGCAGGCCGTTATCCAGCAGGTTGCCAATGAGGGTGATTAGATCGGCCGAGACCGAAGCCGGATACTCCGCCAGCGCCGAGTCAGGATCGAGCTCCAGGGTCACCCCCAGCTCGCGGGCCCGGCTGAACTTGCCGAGAATAAGCCCCGCCACCGGCTTGTTGTCGATCAGCCGCAGCAGCTCCTGCAGCATGGTCTGGCACGCTTCGTTCTCCTGCTGGATCAGTTCCACCGCCTGCTCCACATGGCCCAGCTGCAACAGGCCGGAGAGACTGCTCAGCTTGTTGGCGAACTCGTGGCTCTGCATCCGCAGCATCTCGGCATACTGGCGCAGGTGGGTCACCTGCACCCCCAGACTGGCGGCCACCTCCGGACGGCTGAAGATCAGCAACCGCCCCGGTGCCTTGCCCTGCACCGCCTGCCAGCGGCCGACGAAGGACTCCCCCTGAATGGTAAAGCTCACTTCCCCCGCCTCCTGCTCCAGACAGGGGGCAAGGGGTGGCACCAGCTCCGCCAGCGACTGCCCCTGCAGGGCATGGCGCCCGGTAACCGGCAGCCGCAGCTGATAGCTGGCGGTGCTGTTGATCATGTTGATATTGCCGCGACCATCGAGGGCGATGACCCCTTCGGTGATGTGCTCCAGCACCAGATCCTGCAGGGTGAAGCGGCGCACGATCGCCTCCGGCTCCAGATCGAGCAGGGTCTTGCGCAGCAGATATTGCACCCAGAGTGCCAGCAGCAGACCACACCCCAGCACTGCAACGATGGCGCTGATGAGCAGGGCCACCCGCTCCATATAGATTCCCTCCACCTGCTGCATCAGGTAGCCCACCACCACGGCCCCCATGACGCGCCCATCCCCGCCCACCACCGGGGAAAAGCAGCGGATCGCCGGTCCCATGGTGCCCCGATCCTTGGAGCAGTAGCTGCGCCGCTCCTGCAGCGCGGGCCAGATATCCTCGCCGCGAAACTTCTGCCCCACCAGCTCGGGGTTGGGGTGGCTGAGGCGGCGACCATGCTCATCGGTCACCACCATATAGGTGGCGTCGGTGCGGTTGCAGACCGCCTCCACGTAGTCGCGCAGGGTAGGATCACTCCCCTGACGCAGGGCCTCGACCACCCGGGTGTCCGCCGCCATCACCCGTGCCAGATCGCTCCCTTTATCCTGCAGATTGCTCTCCAGCAGATGACGGATAAAGAGCGCCAGCAGGCTGCCCAGAATGAGGATCAGCAGCAGGGAGAGCCCAAGAGAGAGGGTGACCAACTGGTGGCGAAGTTTCATGCACATACCTTAAAACGTCAGGACGCTGCCCAATAGTGCGGATGCCACCAGGTCTGGTCAATCAAAGGTGCCGGATCGCCGACAAAATCGGCCAACCCCTCCTCGCGGGCACAGAGTGCCACCGCTCTGGCGACGGCGCGGGCCACCTCTCCCACCTGCTCGATGGGGGGCAACAGCCGACCCGCCACCAGTGGATAGGCGCCAACTGCCCGCACCGCGGCCAGCAACATGCCATCGCTGATGCGGCGCGCCTTGACGGCGCAGGCCCCGAGACCAATCCCCGGGAAGACATAGACGTTGTTGCACTGGGAGACTACCCGCCGCTCGCCGGCCACCGTTACCGGCGCAAAGGGGCTGCCGGTGGCCAGCAGGGCGCGGCCATCTGTGGCGGCCCACACCTGCTCAGGGGTAGCCTCGGCGCTGCGGGTCGGGTTGGAGAGCGGCAGGATCACCGGCTGATCGCACACCTCCCCCATCGCCTGCAACACCTCGCGGGTAAAGAGGCCCCCCTGACCACTGACGCCAATCAAGACCGCCGGTCGCACCTGGCGGATGGTCTCCAGCAGCGAACTGTTGCCCTCGTTCACGGCGCGAGCAAACGGCTGCTGGGCACGAGTCAGCGTGGAGCGATCGCTGCAGACCACCCCGTCCTGATCAAACAGCCAGACCCCCTCATTGCCACCCGCCAGCTGGGCCAGCATGGCGGCAATGCCACAACCGGCAGAACCGGCACCGACGATCAGCACAGGGGCATCACTGAGGGCGATACCCGACTGTTGCAAACCGGCCAGCACGCAGGCAGAGGCGACCGCCGCCGTGCCCTGAATGTCGTCGTTGAACATGCAGAGCTCGTCCCGATAGCGGGCCAGCAGATTGGCGGCGTGCTTGCCGGCAAAGTCTTCAAACTGCAGCACCACCTGTGGCCAACGCTTGCGAATGGCGGCCACCACCTTGTCCATGAAGTGGTAGTAGCTCTCGCCGTCGATGCGCGGGGATTGCCAGCCGAGGTAGGAGTCATCCTCCAGCAGCTCGGGGTTGTTGGTACCCACATCGACGCAGAGCGGCAGGGTGCGGGCCGGATTGATGCCGCCAGCAGCGGAGTAAAGCGCCAGCTTGCCGATACAGATCCCCATGCCGCCGATACCGAGATCGCCGAGACCCAGCACCCGCTCGCCATCGGAGATGACGATCACATCCACCTCCTGCTCCACCGACTCGAGGATGTCGTCGAGATCGTCCCTGTCATGCCAGGAGAGATAGAGCCCGTGACTGCGCAGATAGAGATCGCTGTGGCGCTGACACGCCTCCCCCACCACCGGGGTGTAGATGATCGGCAGCAGCTCCGGCAGGTGGTGGCGCACCAGATCGTAGAACAGCACCGGGTTGTCCTCCTGCAGCTGGCGCAGCAGCAGATGCTGGTCAAACGGACTCTGCATGGCACTGACCAATCGGTAGATCCGGCGCCGCTGCTGGGAGAGGGACTCCTCCTTATGCGGCATGCGACCCCGCACGCCCTGACGCTTGCGCTCGGCATAGGGCAGGCTGGTGCCCATCATGATGTCGTTCATTTTGTTTGTTCCTCAATCCGGTATCAGGCGAGCAGGGAGATAAGGGCGGTGGCCAAGATCAGCATCACGGCGCCGCCGAGACGGGAGGAGATCTGGGCAAAGGGCATCAGCTTCATGCGCTGGGCCGCCGAGAGCACGGCTACGTCGCCGGTGCCACCCATGTTGGCCATACAAAGTCCGCCGGTGATGGCCGCCTCGATGGGATAGAAACCGATCATCCGGCCCACCAGCGCCGCGCCGAGGGCGCCACCGATTACGGTGACCATGACCAGCACGAAGTAGCTGATGGAGAAAGCGCTGATCAGCTCCGGAATACTGGTATAGGCGACGCCGATCCCCACCAGCAGGGAGGGAGTGAGGTTGCTCACCACAAACTGATACCAGTCGGCCGCCGCCTGCTCATAACGGCGCGGCAGCAGGCCGCTCACCTTGATAAAGGCGACGGCCAAAATCATCAGGGCGAAGGGGTGCATGGGGATAAAGTTGCCAAGCAGGGAGCCCAGCACAAACATGCTGGAGCTGATGAAAAGGCCCATGCCAAGACTCTGCAGGGTCGGTGCTTCGGCCTGCTCATCGGCAATGCTCTGGCTACTTTCTTTGACCATCAGCTTGCCGTTGCCGGTCAGGGAGGGGTAACGGCGACCGAGCCGCGCCAGCAGGGAGCCCACCAGAATGGCCAAGGTATTGGCGATCACCACCGCCGGTACCATGCGCGACAAGAGATCCGCACTGGACATCTGCATCGGGCCGGAGAGGATCTCCACCAGAGGCACCGCCCCCGCCCCCATACCGCCGCCCATGATGGGCAGCCCGATCAGCAGCACCGCATTCTTGAAGCCATACCCCATCAGGGAGCCGACCAGCCCCACGCTCAGCAGTGCCAGCGCCACGCCGCCAAGAATGACCGGCAGATAGCGCATGGCAGCGTTTTTCAGCAAAGCGCCGCTCATGCCGAACACGGAGCCAGTCACCAAACTGGCGATAAAGAAGTTGAGAAAGCCTCCCTCCTTCATGAAGTGGGTGATGACCTGCCCCGCCTGCACCGGCAGCAGCTGGTATTCGAACAGGGCGGCGCCGCCAAAGATAGCGAGGATGGTGCCACCCCCCAGGTATTCGCGGATCGGCATGATCCGCTCACCCAACTCGGTCAGCAGGGTGCCCAGCACGAACATCAGTGCCAGCGCACCGACCATGCCCAGCGGCAGCGAGCCATTCCAGCCGGAAAAGAGAACACAGGTCGCCAGCCCCAGAAATATAAAGAGCGGCATACCGGCAATTTGTTGGCCGCCCATAAAGGCGGCCTTTTCTTGTGTGGTTTGTAGGGGTGAGAGGTTTTTCATTGTTATGTACTCTGCGTGTGATTGTGGCCGCTACTTTATTGATCCCCCTCTCCCCTGTCGGTTAGCCAGACTGCAAAGCCATATAAAAACATTAAAAACTTAAACATCATGGTGCCGCCAACGTGCGCAACACAATAGAACACCAGACATCCGATACCCGACCAAGTCAGGAAATAGGGTGATAAAACGAGCGACCATAATGGCGGGTATTTGGGTGATCAGCAGTAATAACGATGCGATGTTCTCCCCCCTTCGGGGAAATAACAGAGCCAGATGACAAGCTCTGCGACCATTTATCGCCACAGCACCTGTGAGTGATAATCAGCGGGCAATGTCATCGCCATAACGCGAGTGCCACGGCGTGCCACATCAGGGTTTGAGTCGGCGTGCAGGAAGCACGCACGATGAAAAAGGGTGAGGAGAAAGATGCAAAAAGGGGAGATTGAAATAGTGATGAGCCAAGCCAGCGAATACCAGAGCACTGGCTTGAACTCACAAGGATCACACTCGGTCAGGTCTATTCTGCCAACAGTAATGGAATATTGGCGGGGTCAAAATCATGACTGATATCGGTACTTCTGATAGCGCCTTCCCGATTCACGCCATGGTGTGACTCTGCACCATATTCCCCATCACTCAACAGCGTTTCAATTGCCAGATACACACATCCACTGTCATATCCATCCACAACCCGTTTCCCCCTTGTTTTATAACCCCATCAATATTAGCGGATAAAAAAAGAGCTGCTCGCTGAAGCTGAAAATTTCATGAAAATAATCGCCGGATATCCTCCATTCACGGCGCAATATCCGAATCGGCAAGAGAGCCTCGAGTGGATCAGACCCGAGAATAATACACAAGTCTCGAATGATGCCAACTCGCACCAGCGAAAGATCCGACCAGAAACATGATCAGCATCACACTATTTACTTAGCCTGCTAAACAAGTATGATAGTTAGCATGCTAAGTACATTGAGGATGAGAAGATGACGGATCTGGAAAGGTTGCGCGAGCTGTCGCTCGCCGAGCAGATAGCGCGGATGCACCGGCTATGGCGTACTGCCGCCGACCTGGAGCTGGCTCCCCTTGGCCTCACCCATCCCCGCTGGACCGCGCTGTGGAAACTCTCCCGCATGGGGAACCATGTCAGCCAGAAGACCCTGGCCGAAGCCCTCGAGATAGAGCTCCCCTCCCTGATGCGCACCCTGGGCCAGCTGGAAGAGCAGGGACTGATTGAGCGCCACTGCTGCAGTCAGGACAAGCGGGCCCGCATCGTCTGCGTGACCCCGGCTGGCCAGACCCTGCTCAATCAGATCGCCGACCGCATCATGAATATACGCCGGGAGCTGCTGGGGGGCATCGACGAGCAGACCCTGCAGCTGTTTGAAGCCACGGTGCAGCGGATCTCGGCCAACGCCCTCAGCAAAATTGAACAACACCACGACCGACAAGCCGGAGGCGATACAAGCCCTCCCGAGACCGACACAGAGAGAGAATAAGATGACCCCGGATCAACAATTTACCCGCTGGATCAAATGGTCCATGGCGGGCTTTGCCACCCTGTTTGCCTATTTTCTGATAGCCGACCTGCTGATGCCCCTCACCCCTCAGGCGATGGCGACCCGGGTGGTCACCAAGCTGGCCCCCCAGGTGAGCGGAAAGGTGATCGAGGTCGCCGTTCACAACAACCAGCAGGTCAAGAAGGGGGATCTGCTGTTCAGGCTGGATCCGGCCCCTTTTGAACTGGCAGTGGAGCAGGCCCGCCTTGCGCTGGCGCAGGCAGAGCAGCAGAACAGTGAACTGGATGCCGCCCTGACCGCCGCCGTTGCCGAGATCAACGCCAAGGAGACCCTGGCCAGCCAGAAGTGGCGCGAGGCTGAGCGGATCGATGCGCTTTACCAACGTCACATGGTTTCGCTGCAACAAAAAGATGAGGCTGACAGCGCCCTGCGCAGCGCCCAGGCCAACCTGCGCGCCAGTCAGGCCAAACTGGCCCAGATCAAGGCCAGTCGTGGCGTAACCGGTGAGGATAATCTGTTGCTGCGCCAGGCCCGCAACCAGCTGGCGCAAGCGCAGCTGGCCCTCTCTTACAGCCAGGTCCACGCGGATCAGGATGGCACCATCACCAACCTGCAGCTCAAGCCGGGCAGTATCGCCAGCGCGGGCAGCCCGCTGCTGGCGCTGGTGTCGGAACAGGTGGACGTCATTGCCGATTTTCGGGAGAAAAGCCTGCGCCATGTCGGCGCGCAAACCCGCGCACTGGTCGCCTTCGATGGCGAGCCGGGTCAGCTCTATCCTGCCCGGGTGAGCAGTCTGGATGCCGGGGTGAGTGCCGGTCAGTTTGATGCCAATGGTCGACTGGCCGCACCGGTGGAGTCGGATCGCTGGGTGCGGGATGCCCAGCGGATGCGGCTGCACCTCGAGCTGGACCAGCTCCCCGACCATCTGCCAGCCGGGGCGCGGGCCACGGTGCAACTGCTGCCGGACAATGCCCTGACCGCCATGCTGGCACGGGGCCAGATCCACCTGCTCAGCCTGCTCCATTATGTCTACTAACCACGCCACTCACCCGTCGGCCAATACTGCCCCAGCCCACCTCGTCGGTGGTGCTGCCACTCACCTCTGGTATCGGCCCCTCACTGGCAACGAGCTGCGCCAGTGCCTGCGCATCGCTTTTGGCTGCACCACGGGCTTTCTGCTCTGCAAACTGTTTGGCTGGAATTACGGGGTCTTCTATACGGTCACGCCGGTGCTGCTGCTGGGGATGGTGCCTGTAATGAATGGCCATGCCGCACGCCAGCTGATCGCGGCGGCGATGGTCTGTGGGGTGGAGGTCGGGCTGCTGGGGGGGCTGTTTGGCAGCCATCCGGCACTGATGACTCCCATCGCCTTTCTGCTGTTTCTCTACCGTTTCGCCGCCATGTCGCGGGGCAGCCTGTTTCTGTTCGGGGCCAACGGGGTGCTGAGCCTCAGCATCATGCTGCACTTTGCCAGCTATCCGCAGACCGACCTCAACGACCTGATCCTCAACAATATCTGGGCGAGCCTGCTGTCGGTGCTGATCGCCTACCTGATGACCATGCTGATCCCGGATGTGGAGGCCAGACCCAAGCCCGCCTCGGCCCCCAAGGCACCGCACCGGATGCGCCATGAAGCCCTGCTGGGTGCCACTGTGGCCACCCTGTCGTTTCTGGTATTTCAGGTGTTTGACCTGCGCGACTCCATGTCTGCCCAGGCCACAACCCTGCTGGTGCTGTTCCCCATGCACTGGAACGGTGCGCTGAGTTATGCCCGTAAACGGGCGATGGGTACCTTGCTGGGGGTCACCTTCGGCCTGCTCGGCCAACTGCTGCTCTATGACTGGTCAGGGCAACTGCTGCTGGTCGCTCCACTGCTGTGGCTCGGCGCCATGCTGTTCAGCCATGCCCACGTCAAGGAGGCAGGCGGCTCCGGGGTCGGCTTTGGCGCCCTCACCACCCTCGGCATCCTGTTTGGCCAGTACCTCACCCCGGGCAACGATCTGGTGTTCAGCGCCCTCTACCGGGTGAGCAGCATCCTGTTTGCCATCGTGGTCACCCTGCTGGCCTGCTACCTCGTCCACCGGTTGCTCAACCGCTTCGAGGCGACCCGCTTCGGTTATTGATCTCCTGTTGTAAACACTGTTGTCAGCCCATGGATGAGCTCTCTTTCGCCCCGTCGCCTGCCGGGGCGTTTTTTTGCACCCTTGTCATCCTCCCGTCACCACAAGTCAGCACAGAAGTATGGCTATGCTTGTAAGGCTGCTGTCGATGAGGTGCACCTATGGTTTCGTTGTTTAAAAAATGGCTGGTGTGTCTGGTGCTGCTGGCCACCAGCCCGCTCGGGGCGGCTCCGCTTGTCATTGGCGCCGAAGATGACTGGGCTCCCTACTGCGAGCGCGGCAAGGACAATGAGGATGGCCAGCCCCGCGGACTGGCGCCTGAGTTGGTCAAGGCGGTGTTCGCCGCCGAAGGGATCGAGATTGTCTTTCGCACCCTCCCCTTCGCCCGCTGCATGCACGATGCAAAAAGCGGCAAACTTGCGGGGTGCTTCAACGCTACCATCACCGAAGAGAACCGCTACCAGTACCATTGGCACGATACCCCCATGTTCGAGGAGGATCTCGCCATCTTCGCTCTTGCCAGCGACCCGCAACGGGATCTCAAGCTTACCTCGCTGGAGGGCAAGCGGGTGGGCATCACCCTCGGCTACACCTACCCCACCGATTTTATGGAGAACCCCAGGATCACCCGCTTTCAGGCCAAATCCGATGCCCAGATCCTCGAGATGCTGGTACGTGGCCGGGTCGACTACATCCTGATGAACGGTATGCCGGGCTACCTCAAGATCCAGCAGAAGCAGCTGACCGGCAAGGTGGTCAAGGTTGGCAAGATCTCCACCGATGGCTTCTGGCTCGCTTTCTCCCGCAACACACCGCAAGGGGAAGCGCTGGCCAAGCAGTTCGAGCAGGGATTGCAGAAGATCAAGAACAACGGCACCTATGAGACGCTGATCCGCCAGTTTGAAACCAGACTTGGCCTGCACTGATTGACACTACCTTGCTGATAGCGGCATCCCCCTCATACTCGCGCGGTATGCCGGACAGCCAGCGACGCACCGAATGGCCCCGCTGATTGCACAATAACGGCAACCTGTTAGGCTCACGCCCGTATGACACCAATGGAGCTGTAATCATGAATAAAGCACATATGATGGCCGCTGGTGCGCTGGCCCTCGGCCTGCTCGCTGGCTGCAATCAGGGCAATACCCTCTCAGTCACTGGTGGCGAACCGGTCAGTTACCAGTGCGAGCAGGGCAAGAAGGTGCAGGTGCGCTACTTCTCCCTCTCAGACGAGAGCCTCAACTTTATCAAGCTATCACTGCCGAACGGCAAGGATTACACCCTGCC
Organism: Aeromonas sp. 603404; assembly: GCF_049171775.1. Taxonomy (NCBI): domain Bacteria; kingdom Pseudomonadati; phylum Pseudomonadota; class Gammaproteobacteria; order Aeromonadales; family Aeromonadaceae; genus Aeromonas; species Aeromonas sp. 603404. Next base: position 20,998 of record NZ_JAAKPE010000002.1, on the reverse strand, counting down.
CCAGGCCATTTCGGCCTCCGGCGCCCGCTATACGGACGAACATGAGGCCGTCTGGTGGAACAAGGGGGATGAGGGCTTTGTCGAGCTTCGGGATCAGGATGGCGAGTGGCAGACCGCCTACAACGACTGCAAACAGCAATAAACGTGACCCCGGCCTGGCCGGGGTCTCTCTTTCTCTGGCATCAGAGTGGTGGGGGATCAGTTGATCTCGATCTCGAAGCGGTTGGTCACCTCGACCGGAATGGCATCCGGGTTGCCCTCTGCCGGGCTGTAACGGATCCGCGAAAGGGTCGCCAGCGCGCTCTGCTCCAGCTCGCCGGGGGGCTCGGCCGCCACCACTTCCGGCTTGACCGGCGTGCCGCTGGCGTCGATTTGATAGCGTACTTCCACATACCCCTTGACCGGTTTGGCTGGCAGGGCTGGCTCGTCGTTGCCAAGCCATGACCACTGCTTCTCCTGAACCCAGTAGCTGGACAACTGCTCGAGAGGGATAGCGATCGGAGCGCGCTCGTGCGCCACCTCCTGACGGGATGAGCACCCCAGCAGCAGTGTCACTGCCAGACCTGACCATACTGCGACTTTCCACTTCATGTAACGCTCCTTGTTCTTTGCCGGTGCTTGTTGCCGGACTGCGGGACGCTCAATGCGCCCCTTGGTCAGTGACCCATCCTAACGAAAAAGTATTCGTATGAACATGAACAAAAGGGCCAACCCCGAGAGGTTGGCCCTTTTATCATCAATAAACTCATTAACCAGCCAATCAGCCGCGCTTGTCGCTCACCACCAGCCAGAGCGCATGCACCATGCCCGGCAGACCGCCCATCAGGGTCAGCACAATGTTGATTAAAAAGTGCAGGCTAAAGCCCACCTGGATAAACGCGCACACCGGGGGCAGGAAAATGGCCAACAGGATCTTGAGCAGATTGTTCATCTCGGCTCTCCTTTTCAAAAATGTAGTCAGGATTGGAATGGGCTAACCATAAACATCCCGGACTTCAACTGCAAACCAGACAGGGAATTCGCTCACCCGCATCACGCCAGGCGTTGAGGTCGTGGATCTGCTGATTGCTGCTGCCACGCCAGAGCAGGCCGGGGTCTGCCAACGCCTTTTCAAACTTGCCATCCACCAGCACATCCAGCAAGGCCACCAGCTCGCGCTGGGCCTCTGACAGCTCGCCGAGCCGGTAGCCGGTCCAGCACCAGATATCCTTGCCCGGACACTCGGCGCGCACCCGTTTCACCAGCGCCAGCACGTGGGGCACGTTGGCAGGGTGGAGCGGATCGCCGCCGGAAAGCGACAGACCTCGCCGTTTGATGCGGCTGTCGTTGAGATCCGCAATGACGCGATCGCTCATCGCCTCATCGAACGGCTTGCCGCCATCGAGCCGCCAGGTGCTCTGGTTGTAGCAACCCGGGCACTGGTGCTCGCAGCCCGAGACAAACACGGTGGCACGGGTGCCGGGGCCGTTGATCACATCGACCGGATAGTATTGGTGGTAGTGCATCATCTCTCTCTATTACGGCCCCCTCATCCCCGCCCCTTCTCCCGCGAGGGGAGAAGGGAGCAAAGCAGCGCAAACTGTACATCGGCCGGTTCCCTCTCCCCTTGGGAGAGGGCTAGGGTGAGGGCTTGGCTTACATATGTTTGACGCGGCGCTTCACCTCTTCCTGCTTGCCCGCATTGAAGGGGCGCGCATCCGGGCTGCCGAGGTAGCCGCAGACACGGCGGGTCACCGACACCTTGGCCGGGTCGTGGTTGCCGCAGCGCGGGCAGGTGAAGCCCTTGGAGGTGCACTCGAACTCGCCGGTGAAGCCGCAGTCGTAGCACTCGTCGATGGGGGTGTTGGTACCGTAGTAAGGCACCTTGTCATAGCTGTAATCCCAGACGTTTTCGAGCGCTTCCAGATTGTGCTGGATATTGGGGTACTCGCCGTAGCAGATGAAGCCGCCGCTGGCGATGGGCGGATAGGGCGCCTCGAAGTCCAGCTTGTCGTACGGGTTGACCTGCTTTTCCACATCGAGGTGGAAGCTGTTGGTGTAGTAACCCTTGTCGGTCACACCGGATACCACGCCAAACTCTTTGGCGTCGATGCGGCAGAAACGGGTGCAAAGGTTCTCACTCGGGGTGGAGTAGAGGCTGAAGCCGTAGCCAGTCTCCTCTTTCCACTCGTCAATGGCTGCCCTGAGACGGGCGATGATGGCGATGGCCTTCTGTTGCAGCTCGGCGCTGTCAAACAGGTGCACCTTGTCACCAAACAGGGCGTTGATGGTCTCGTGTACCCCGATATACCCGAGGGAAATGGAGGCGCGACCGTTCTTGAAGATCTCGCTGACGTTGTCGTCCGCCTTCAGCCGCACACCGCAAGCCCCTTCCATATAGAGGATCGGAGCAACCCGCGCTTTCACCCCGTCCAGACGGGAGATGCGGTACATCAGCGCCTTCTTGGCGACCCTCAGAGAGGCATCCAGACGATCCCAGAAGTCCGCTTCGTCACGGGATTTCAGGGCAATGCGCGGCAGGTTGAGGCTCACCACCCCCAGGTTGTTGCGACCTTCGTGGATCAGCTCGCCATTCTCCTCGTAGGCACCGAGGAAGGAGCGGCAACCCATGGGGGTCTTGAAGGAGCCGGTCACCTTGACCACCTGGTCGTAGTTGAGGATGTCCGGATACATCCGCTTGGAGGCACACTCCAGCGCCAACTGCTTGATGTCGTAGTTGGGATCGCCCTGCTTGTGGTTGAGGCCATCCTTGATGGCGAACACCAGTTTCGGGAACACGGCGGTCTTCTTGTTCTTGCCAAGGCCTGCGATACGGTTGCTGAGGATGGCGCGCTGGATCATCCGCGACTCCCAGCTGTCCCCCAGACCAAAGCCGAAGGTGACAAACGGCGTCTGACCGTTGGCGGTGTGCAGAGTGTTGACTTCGTACTCCAGCGACTGGAAGGCGTCGTAGCACTCTTTCTCGGTGCGGGCCATGGCGTAGGCTTCCACGTCGGCAATGCCCCACTCTTCGGCCACTTCACGGTGTTTCTGCCAGCTGATGGTCACATAGGGGGCAAGCACTTCGTCGATGCGGTTGATGGTGGTGCCACCATAGATGTGGCTCGCCACCTGGGCGATGATCTGGGCGGTCACGGCCGTGGCGGTGCTGATGGATTTCGGGGTATCTATCTCCGCATTGCCCATCTTGAAGCCGTGGGTCAGCATCCCTTTCAGATCGATCAACATGCAGTTGAACATCGGGAAGAAAGGTGAGTAATCGAGATCGTGGAAGTGCAGATCACCGCTCTCATGAGCCTGAACCACATCACGGGGCAGCATGTGGCTGGTAGCATAGTGCTTGGCGACGATACCGGCCAGCAGGTCGCGCTGGGTCGGGATCACCTTGGAGTCTTTGTTGGCATTCTCGTTGAGCAGGGCGGCGTTGGTCTGCTCGACCAGACCACGGATCTCCTGTGCCAGCCGGCCGCGCGCCTCGCGAGCCTGATCCCTGTCGTGGCGATATTCGATATAGGCACGGGCGATGGCCTTGTCGTCGGAAGCCATCAGGTGGTTTTCGACCCGGTTCTGGATCTCGTGGATATCAACTTCACCACGCCCTTCCAGCTCCTGACTCACTGCATTGGCAATGCGGGAGGCGAGTGACGGATTGGCCTGATTGACCGCTTCCGCCGCACGGCTGACCGCATCGCGAATCAGCTGGGCATTGAATGGTGCGCGACATCCGTCACGTTTGATCACAACCGGTTTCATGGATTTTCCCCGTTAAAAGGCCAGGCATTTGCCTCTGGCTCACCCTTGTTGGGCCCCCCTCCCGGCATCTCGTCCTGGACGCAAATAAATTCAGCCGAGGCTTGACAAGCCTGGGCTGAAGATAGGAGGGGAACAGCTTATACACAGCTTAATAACACAACATATAGGGATTAAAAACGAATGCGTCCCTATATGTGGTGTCTATTAGGCACCAAAGCGCAGCCTCATTTCTTGATCCAGAACAGGTTTTTCAGCGAGCGGGACAGTTCACGACCAACCAAAAAAAGACTCAATAAAACCCGATCCCAAGCAGAGTGCGGGCTGGCGTCCGATCCGCTCAACCGAAAAAAAAATCGCGCCCTGCCATACCGGTTTCGAGATGACAGTAACGGCAAACACTGCCCATACTGAGCATGCATACACTATCACTCGACAGGGGCCTTCCCATGCGCACCTCCCTGCTGTTGCTACTGCTCTCCACCCTCTCCCTGCCGCTCTGGGCCGCAAACATTCTGGTGATCAGCAGCTACCATCCCGAATACCTTTGGGACCAGAGCTACAACGAAGGTTTGCGCAAAGGGTTGCAGGGGGAGCACAAGATCTCTCACTTCTATATGGACACCAAACGCCATCCACGGGAGGCGTTCGACGACATCGCTCAACGGGCTATCGCTTTTTATCTGAAGAGCAAACCGGATCTGGTGGTGCTGGGGGATGACAATGCCATCAACTATCTGGCCAACGAGATCGCCTCGCTGGGTACTCCCGTTGTTTTTCTCGGCATGAACGAAAACCCCCGCCTCAAGGGCTTTGTCGGCCACCCCAAGATCACCGGGGTGCTGGAACGCCCCCTGCTCAAGCGCAACATCAGCGAAATAAGTCAGATGATGGGAGGGCTTGACAAGGCGCTGGTACTGTTTGATTCCAGCAATGTGGCCCTCACCGCTATCGAGGATGAATTCAAGACCCAGACCGAATTGCGAGTCGGCCAGACCCGGGTCAACAGCCAGCTGATGGGGGATTACAGCCTCTGGCAGGAGGCGGTGCTCAACGCCAAGAAGAATGGCTATCAGGCAATCTTCCTCGGCCTCTACCACACGCTGGTCGACGATAATGGCAAGCATGTGAGCGAACAGACGGTGCTGGAGTGGACCAGCGCCAACACACCGGTTCCTCTCTTCTGTTTCTGGGAGTTTGCCGTCGGCAAGGGGATGGCCATCGGCGGGCTGGTACTGGACGGCCACGATCAGGGGTTGCAGGCAGCGTCCCTTATCAGCACCATACTGGCGGGCACCCTGCCCCGTACTATCTCCCCGCGAGCGGCCCTGCGCGGCGAATATGTCTTCAGCAAGAGCGAGCTGGCCCGCTGGCAGCTCACTGTGCCCGACAAATGGCACAACAAGATCATGTGGCGTGAGTAACAATAAGTAACCCGGCACATTGGCCGGGTAACACCTGCACAGTCAGATGACTGATGACCGAAAGCCGCGTGCGTCAGCTGGCAGCAAAAGGCAGGGAGAGGCGCTTGGCAAGCGCCTGGAAGTGCTGGCTGATCTCGGCACCAAACAGAGGATCACCGATAGCTCGGTTCTGCCAGTTTTGCTCCAGATGACGCCAGTCATCCTCGGTCAGGGAGTCACGCAGATGGGGGAAGATCACCCCTTCTTCGTAGTTCATGTGTGCCTCTTGCAGCTCCACGAAGCGCTCCAGCTTGGCGGTGAACTGATCGAGCGGGATCACCGCATCCATCAGGATCATCTCCACCATCTCCTTGAGCTCGGTCCCCGCCTCCAGCAACTTGAGATGCTCCTCATGCAAGCGGTTCGCGACATCCCCCTCCACCACCCGGTATTTCAGGTAGTAGTCATAGACAAGATCTTCCTTGGGGTGGTGATACTTGTCAGAAACCTCCCGCAGATAATCGATGACATCGCGCACCAGAAAATAGCTGATAGGTTGCTCGGCACGAATGGCGGCCAGCTTCTGCTTCAGCAGATCCAGCAGTCGGGCGATATTGAGGTGATCCTTGTGCAGACTCGATAACATGGGCACTCCTTGGCGCTGAAATAAAATGTTACTTTCCTGAGTATACGGTCATTTGTCGCCCGAACTTTGCACTCAATCAAGTGGTTGGCAGACAGATTGCCATTCGATCGGGCTTTTACCCTGCAATTCCAGCAGGCGGTTGGTCTCGGAAAAGTGGCCGCAGCCGATAAAACCACGGTGGGCAGAAAGGGGGCTGGGATGGGGTGCCGTCAACACGTGGTGGCGCTGCCGGTCGATAAAACGCCCTTTCTTCTGGGCATGGGAGCCCCACAACAGAAATACCACCCCGTTACAACTGGCATTGATCTGCTCGATGACCCGATCGGTGAAGGTTTCCCACCCCAGATGGGCATGAGAGTGTGCCTGACCGGCCTGCACTGTCAGCACTGTGTTGAGCAGCAGAACCCCCTGTCTGGCCCAGGACTCCAGAAAACCGTGATTGGGTGTGACGAAACCAGGCAGATCCCGCTGCATCTCCTTATAGATGTTGACCAGTGAGGGGGGAGTACGCACCCCGGGCAGGACGGAGAAGCAGAGACCATGTGCCTGATTCGGGCCATGGTAGGGATCCTGCCCCAGGATCACCACCTTGACCTGATCCAGTTCGGTCAGTTTGAAAGCATTGAACACATCGGCCGCGGGGGGGTAGATCACCTTGCCCGCTTCCCGCTCTGCCCTGACGGTCGCCAGCGTACACTTGAAATAGTCCTGCTCTTTTTCAGAGCCAATCACATCACTCCAGGTCAGCACCCCGGCCTCCTCACTTGATACGGCGAAGGAGTCAGGATAGGGGGGCAGCCCGCAAGACGCAACCGTGACTCACACTTTCCAGAGCCTGGCGAGCCGGCCGGAGCGCTCCAGTTTGTGCAGACCGGCGTTAAACAGCAACATCAAGCGGCGGGCATCGGGATCGGCCTTGCGCATCAGCAGATAGCCCGGCTGGGACCAGATGGGATCGGGGGCACCACTCAATGCTGCCGCTTGGGGATGACGAAAGAGAACCTGCTGAAACAGAACCTGTGCCACCTGTTCATCCATGACCAGATAACGAATGCGTCCGGTGAGCAGTTTCTCCATGCTCTCCTCATCGGAGTCGGACCACTCAAGAGACAGCTCGGATTGCCTTGCTGCAAACCCTTCACCATAAAAATAGCCACGGGTAACCCCGACAGGCTCGTTTTTCAGCTCACCCAAACTGACCAATGGCGAACCATTAAGTGCAAGCAGACGGGTCGTAAATTTGCCCAGCGATGCAGAGAGATAGAAGTGCTGCTCGCGCTCGCGAGAGCGAAACCAGGGCATGGTAATCATATAACGCCCTTCAAGAGTCAGGCTGTATGCCTCAGACCAGGGGTAGAAATGAAAGCTGACATCGACCCCCTGCTCGGCAAAGGCCTCACGTACCACCTGACAGAGAAACCCCTGATTGGGCAGCGACTCACTGATATAAGGCGGCCATTCGCCCACCGCTATGCGTACTGTTTCGGCCCGGACCACAGCTGTGATTGCCCAGCAACAGAACAGGGCCAACCATCCCCACATTCGCCACCTGATATTCACCCGACACTCTCCTTGCTTTCTGCTGAGTGTAGCCAACTCCTCAATCCACCACAGAAAAGCCGAAAAGATGTAGTTAAATTACTAGATTAAAAAGATAAAAGATGCATAATTTTGATATCTTACAAAATCAGAAAAATGACCTATTTTTGATTCAACTCAAGAATTTAACCCCATTTAAATGGCGCTTTATTGATTTTTATTGATCTAGATCAATTTTAGTAATATTACCAACATGGTATATATGACCCCATCAAAGAAAAGGTGTAAGGCAAGGGCCCTTTAAGTCATCGCCATCGACGGTAGCTTAAATACATCAGGGTAATTTCCTTACAGTTGGATTCGCGTTCCCATTGAGGAGTCATACCATGATCAAAGGCATTCAAATCACCCAGGCCGCCAACACCGCTCTGCTGAACTCTTTCTGGCTGCTGGACGAAGAGAAGCAACAGGCTCGCTGCATCTGCGTCAAAGGCGATGCTTTCGCTGCCGATCAAGAAGTGCAACTGGCTGACCTGGGTCAGTTCGAATACCGCGAACTGCCGGTTCAGGCTGAGCCTGCTGTTGAAGGTGGCCAGCACCTGAACGTCAACGTGCTGCGTCGCGAAACTCTGGAAGATGCTATCGAAAACCCGGAGAAGTACCCGCAGCTGACCATCCGTGTATCTGGCTACGCAGTGCGTTTCAACGCCCTGACCCCGGAACAGCAGCGTGACGTGGTTACCCGTACTTTCACCCAGAGCCTGTAATCAGCGCCCTGCAGTGAAGAGCTGATACTTGCGGTATCAGCACAAAAAACGGCCGACTGGCCGTTTTTTTATGCGTGCTTGTCACCGCATCATTATCAAAAAATGCCCCGCATTGCGGGGCATTTTCATCAGGCATGACAGCGTCGGGATCAGGCCGAGGTATCGAGGGGTTCGAAGCCCTTGATCAGGTCATCGATGGCCTTCATCTGTTTGAGGAAGCCTTCCAGCTTCTCCAGCGGCAGGGCGCTCGGGCCATCACAACGGGCAATCTTCGGATCCGGGTGGGATTCGATAAAGAGACCGGCCAGACCGACTGCCATACCGGCGCGCGCCAGCTCGGTCACCTGCTCGCGACGACCACCGGAGGCCGCCCCCAGCGGATCACGGCACTGCAGGGAGTGGGTCACATCAAAGATCACCGGATAGCCACCGGTGCTCTTCTTCATCACGCCCAGACCCAGCATATCCACCACCAGGTTGTCGTAGCCGAAGTTGGCACCGCGCTCGCACAGGATCAGCTGTTCGTTGCCGCACTCCTCGAACTTGTCGGTGATGTTCTTCATCTGGCTTGGGCTCAGGAACTGCGGCTTCTTGATGTTGATGACGTTGCCGGTGCGGGCCATGGCTTCCACCAGATCGGTCTGGCGTGCCAGGAAAGCGGGCAGCTGGATAACGTCAACCACCTCGGCGACCGGCTTGGCCTGATGGGGTTCGTGCAGATCGGAGATGACCGGCATGCCGAAGGTCGCTTTCAGCTCCTGGAAAATCTTCATCCCCTCTTCCAGACCCGGACCGCGGTAGGAGTGGATGGAGGAGCGGTTGGCCTTGTCCCAGCTCGCCTTGAAGACAAACGGGATGCCCAGCTTGCTAGTCACTTCCACGTACTTCTCGCACACCACCATCGCCATGTCGCGGGATTCCAGCACGTTCATGCCACCAAACAGCACGAACGGTTTGTCATTGGCAACGTCGATCTGGTTGATCTTGATATTCTTCTGTTCCATCTAAGACTTCCTTAATGAAGGGGCCTGAAGCCAAGTTACTCCGTTGCAGCCGAGCGCTGCGGCCTTGATATTCTTCTGTTTCAACTCCAAGACATCCTTAATAAAAGGGCCTGAAGCCAAGTTAATCCGTTACGACCGGACGCAGCGGCCTTGATATTCTTCTGTTTAGTTTCAAGCACCCTTAATGGAGGGGCTTGGGGCTCAGATCCAGCGCGGCCAGCTGCACTTTCAGCACATCGGCGACCGGATCGTCCGGGCATTGTTCAATAAAATATTCAAAATCGTCGGCGGCCTGGCGCGGGCAATCGAGCTGCTCGTAGATAAAGCCGCGATCCCGCGTCTCCAGCGGATCGCCGGGCTTCATCCGCAGCAACAGCTCGCTGCAACGCAGCGCCTCGGGCATGCGGTCTTCCCGCAGCAGGGCACCCTTGCTGACGTTGAGCAGCCGTTCGATGATCTCCCACTGGCCGGAGGGTTGCAGGTAGTCGGGGGTCAGGGTCGCCAAGTCCCCCAACGCGCCGCGCAGCAGCAGCTCGATGCGGGCCAGGCTCAGCTCATCGCCGGTAAAGGGATCGACATAGACCTCCCCCTCGCCACCGGCAAAGCTCACCAGGAAGTGGCCGGGGAAGCAGATCCCCTCTACATCGAGCCCGAGCTTGCGCCCCAGCTGAATGATGAGAATGCCGAGGCTGACCGGGATCCCCTTGCGCTGAACCAACACCTGATTGAGATCGCAATTGTTGGCAGAGAAATAATCCTGCCAATCGCCATGAAAACCGAGGCTGTGGTAGAAGCCTTGCAGCAACTGCTGGCGCACCTCGTCGCAGGTGCCCTCTTCAATCTGCTCGTCCAGCCACTCGTCCAGCAGGTTCAACTCGCGGATCCCCTGCTCGACCGAGCCATAAATTTCGTCACTGACTGACAACGCCAGCTCGGTGATGTCGTGGGCTTCGAAATCGGTCCATTCGTCTATGTGTAACATTCTCTTCATGCCTTAGCCGAACACACTCGTCTGTTTGAGCACTGCCAACTTGGCAATAAAGTAGATCCAGCCGAGCGCCCCCAGAAAGGAGCACCAGCGCACCAGATTGCTTTTGGCCAGCCGCAGCGCCATCGCCGCCAGAAAGACCAATACCAGGATCCCCGTCAGCTTCTCACTGAGCCAGGGAATGCCGTTATTGAGCGGGTTGAGACCCAGCACCACGCAAAGCAGTATGCCGGAGAGCACCACCAGTCCGTTGAGCAGACCGCTGGTTTTCAGCACGGGTGCGCTAAACGCCCGGCCAGAACCGGCCTGAACCCAGTAGAAACGCAGCATAAACATCAGCACGGCCCCGCCAATCAGGGTGAGATGCAGATGCTTGAGCACAAGATAGCTATTCAATATCAATCCTCGATGCAGAGGCCGCGCCCCTGCCCGTCAAACCGGTAGTTAAGAGATTCAGCAGGCCGGGCACATGCCCAGAGTGACCCGCTCGTTCTCCCCGTAATCACGCACCGTGGTTACGCTGCGATAGCCGAGATCCTGCAACAGCTGGCGCACCGCCATCCCCTGATCCCAGCCATGTTCCAGCAGCAGCCACCCTTCGCTGTGCAGATGGGTTGGGGCATGGGTCGCGATATGGCGGATATCCGCCAGCCCCGCTTCGTCCGCCACCAGCGCCGAGCGCGGTTCAAAGCGTACATCACCCTGCTCGAGATGGGGATCGGCGCCATCAATATAGGGGGGATTGGAGACAATCACCGCAAAGCGGGGGGCCTGCTCATCGAGCGGGGCAAACCAGCTGCCGTCACGCACCTCGATGGGCAACCCCAGCGCGGCGCTGTTCTCGCGGGCCAGCGCTGCGGCATCGGCCATCCGATCCACCGCCCACACATCGATTTCGGGCCGCTCGGACTTGAGCGCCAGCGCGATGGCGCCGGTGCCGGTGCCCAGATCCAGCACGGCGCACGGCCCCTGCGGGATTCTGGTCAGCGCCTGCTCGACCAGCACCTCGGTATCGGGGCGCGGGATCAGGGTCGCCGGGCTCACTTTCAGCGGCAGCGACCAGAACTCCCGCTCGCCAACGAGATGAGCAATGGGCTCGCCGTTGAGACGACGGGCCAGCCACGTCTGCAGGGTGGCCTGCTGGGCGGCATCCAGCTCGCGTTCGGGCCAGGTCATCAGATAGCTGCGCCGGCAGTCGAGCAGATGACAGAGCAGCACATCGGCATCGGCGCGAGGGGACTCCCCCTCAGCCAGTACGGTCATGATATGGGCACGAGCCTGCTGGATCTGCATCAGTGCGGCTCCATGTTATGGGCACAACACTTAATGCGAACTTGCCGGTTCCGCATTTGCATCAATTGCTCTCGGCCAGCGAGGCGAGCTGGTCGGCCTGATACTCCTGCACCAGCGGCGTGATAACGCAGTCCAGGTCCCCTTCCAAAATTTCGGAGAGGCGGTACAGGGTCAGGTTGATACGGTGCTCGGAGAGACGGCCCTGCGGATAGTTGTAGGTCCGGATGCGCTCGGAGCGATCACCGGAGCCCACCAGATTGCGGCGGGTGCTCTGCTCGGCGGCGCGATGGCGCTCATCCTCAGCCGCCTGCAGGCGGGCAGAGAGTACCGACATCGCCTTGGCGCGGTTCTTGTGCTGGGAGCGCTCGTCCTGACACTCCACCACCAGCCCGGTCGGCAGGTGGGTGATGCGAATGGCCGAGTCGGTCTTGTTGACGTGCTGACCACCGGCACCGGAGGCGCGGAAGGTGTCGATCTTCAAGTCGGAAGGGTTGATCTCGATCTGCTCGGCTTCCGGCACTTCCGGCAGCACCGCGACGGTACAGGCGGAGGTGTGCACCCGACCCTGAGATTCGGTCTCCGGCACCCGCTGTACCCGGTGACCACCGGATTCAAACTTGAGACGGCCATAGACACGCTCGCCGTCGATCTTGGCGATGACCTCCTTGTAACCGCCATATTCCCCGTCGTTGCAGCTGACGATGGAGACGCGCCAGCCCTGACGCTCGGCAAAGCGGGAGTACATGCGGAACAGGTCGCCTGCAAAGATGGCCGCTTCATCACCGCCGGCCCCGGCCCGGATCTCCAGATAGCAGTTGTTGTCATCCTTGGGATCCTTGGGCAGCAGCATCACTTGCAGCTCCTGCTCCAGCGCCTCCAGATTGGCCTTGGCCAGCGGCAGCTCCTCCTGCGCCATCTCGCGCAGGTCGGCATCATCCTCCTCCAGCATCATCTGGGTGGTCTCAAGATCATCCTGCGCCTGACGGTAACGCTGGAAGGCGTGAACGATATCTTCCAGCTGGGCATATTCGCGGGTCAGGGCGCGGTAGCGATCCTGATCCGAGACCACATCCGGCTCGCCGAGCATGGCCTGTACTTCTTCGTGGCGCTCGATGAGGCCTTCCAGCTTTCTGATCAGTGACGGATTCATAACTCTTGCATTCTCAATGGAGGACGGGACAACCGGCAGGTTGCCCGAAAATTATGGCTCTTGTGACAACCCCAGCGCCTGCCGCAAGCGGGAGAGCTCGCTCTGATCCCCCTGGGAGGCAGCCTGGCGCAACGCCTGGGTCGGCGCGTGGATCAATTTGTTGGTGAGGCGATGGGCCATCGCCTTGAGCGCCTGTTCGGCACTCTCGCCCTGCGCCAATGCCAGCAGGGCCCGTTGCAACTCTTCATCAGCCACTTGCTGGGACTGATGGCGGTAATCGCGAATGAGGTCGACCGAGCTCTGGCCACGATACCAGCCCATAAACTCGTCGCGCTCTTCCTGCACGATCACTTCCGCCTGGGCGGCAGCCCGTTTACGGGTTTCGAGGTTCTGCTCAATGATCCCCTGCAAATCATCCACCGTGTAGAGATAGGCATCGGAGAGCTCATCGACTTCGGCTTCGATGTCGCGCGGCACGGCAATATCCACCAGAAACATGGGTTTGAAGCGGCGGGCCTTCAGCGCGCGCTCCACCATCCCCTTGCCGATGATGGGCAGTGGGCTGGCGGTCGAGCTGATGACAATATCCGCCTCGTGCAGATAGTCGGGGATCTCTTCGAGCGTCATCACCTGGGCACCGAATTCGGCTGCCAGGGTCTGGGCGCGCTGCAAGGTGCGGTTGGCCACCATCATCTTGGTGACGCTCTGCTCGCGCAGGTGACGGGCCACCAGTTCGATGGTCTCCCCCGCCCCGACCAGCAATACCTTGGTCTGGGAGAGATCGGAGAAGATCCGCCGACCCAGACTGACGGCGGCAAAGGCCACCGACACGGCACTGGCGCCAATCTCGGTATCGGTACGCACTCTTTTCGCCACCGAGAAGGATTTCTGGAACAGCCGCTCCAGCGCCCCCTTCACCGACTCCGCCTGCTGGGCGTGAGCGTAGGATTGCTTGATCTGCCCCAGGATCTGCGGCTCCCCCAACACCAGCGAGTCGAGCCCGCACGCCACCCGCATCAGGTGGCGCACCGCCTCTTCATCGTGATGCTGATAGATGGCAGTGACCAGTTCGGCCGCGTCCAGCCCGTGGAACTGTTGCAGCCAGCGCAGCACTTGCTCCTGCCGCTCCTCCTCCAGATTGCAATAGAGTTCGGTCCGGTTGCAGGTGGAGACGATCACCGCCTCGCTGACACCGGGTTGGCTCACCAGCTCACGCAAGGCGCGATCGATGCAGTCCGGGCCAAAGGCGACCCGTTCCCGCAAGGCGACACTGGCGGTGTTGTGGTTGATTCCGAGGGCAAGCAAACTCATGAGTGGGCGACGATCATTTCATACGCTGGGTGCAAAGGCTGCCAATTGTACGAGAAAGGGTAAGTCTTTAAAAGCAATACGGCCGCCCCGTATACTGTGGCAAATTCCTCTCTCTGGAGCCGTCTCTTGCTGCTACGTATTTTTACCCTCACCTGCCTGCTGTTGCTGGCCGGTTGTGCCACCACCCAGCCCCAGCGTGACCAGGTGAACTGGAACCAGGAGCGGACCCGTCTCGAGAAGCTGACCCACTGGCAGCTATCCGGCAAGATGGCCATCATCACGCCCCAGCAAAAAGGCAGCGCCCGTCTCAACTGGCAGCAGGATGGCGAGGATTATCGCCTCAACCTCACCAGCCTGATTGGCACCAGCATTCTGGAGCTCTCCCGCAGCAAGGGAGAGATCACCCTGCTCGACAGCGACGGCAATCGCCACCAGAGCCAGGATGCAGAAGCGCTCATCTATCAACTGACCGGCTGGAATATTCCGGTTGCGGGATTGCCAGAGTGGATCAAGGGGCTACCGGGTCAAGCGGAGTTTGAACTCAACCCCGACAGCAGTCTGGCCAGCGTGCGCGACGGCCAGTGGCAGATCGTCTATGGCGATTATCGGGATCAGGATGGCTACCGCCTGCCGCACCAGCTGACCATGACCGGCCAGAACAGCCGCCTCAAGCTTCAGATCAACCAATGGACTCTTGCACGTTAATGGCTTCCACACGCTGGCCGGCACCGGCCAAACTCAACCTGTTTTTACACGTCAATGGCCGTCGTCCCGATGGCTATCACGAGCTGCAGACCCTGTTTATCTTCCTCAACCACAGCGACTGGCTCGAGTTTGAGGTGATACCAAATAGCGACACCCTCACCCTGAGCCCGGCCATTCCCGGGGTGCCGGATGAGCAGAATCTGATTATCCGGGCTGCACGCCTACTGCAGGCAACCCTGCCGAGCCCGCAAGGTGCCCATATCCGGCTGGAGAAGGTGCTGCCCATGGGAGGCGGCATTGGCGGCGGTTCGTCCGATGCAGCGACCACGCTGGTAGCGCTTAACCACCTCTGGCAAGCGGGTTTGAGTGAAGATGAACTGGCAGCGCTTGGCGTCCAGTTGGGGGCTGATGTGCCGGTGTTTGTCCGTGGCAAGGCGGCCTTTGCCGAAGGAGTGGGCGAGCGGCTGCAATCGGTCGAACTGCCCGATGCCTGGTATCTGGTGCTCAAGCCCGATTGCCATGTGGCGACCGCGGCCGTATTCCAGGATCCGGACCTGCCGAGAGCCACGCCAAAAATGGCGCTGGACAACCTGCTGGAAGGCGAGTGGAAAAACGATTGCGAATCACTGGTGAAAAAGCGCCACCCCGAGGTTGCCAATGCGCTCGGCTGGTTGCTAGAATACGCGCCGTCAAGAATGACGGGCACAGGAGCCTGCGTCTTTGCTCAATTTGAAGACGAAGTGACTGCTCGGGAAGTGTTGGCCTGCGTGCCGAAGGGACTTGATGGGTTTGTCGCCAAGGGCGAGAACATATCACCTCTCTTCTCCACATTGCAACAGTTCAAATGATTGGGGTATCGCCAAGCGGTAAGGCAGCGGGTTTTGATCTCGCCATTCCTAGGTTCGAATCCTAGTACCCCAGCCAATTTTACCGAACGGTATTGATGATTAACGTGGCCGGTTTTGCACTCGGCCACGGATTCGGGTTACCGGTATCATCACAATCATTGGGCAGCAGACACCTTGTACGTTATCTTGATAAATCGTTTGCCCCAAAACGATAGGGTCTGATTTCAGACTCCCCCACATACTGGATGCAACCCCGAGGTTTCAAACCGTGCCTGACATGAAGCTGTTTGCTGGTAACGCAACGCCGGAACTAGCCCAGAAGATCGCAGATCGCCTGTTTATCAAACTCGGCAATGCTGCCGTAGGTCGCTTTAGCGACGGCGAGATCAGCGTACAGATCAATGAGAATGTACGTGGTGGCGATATCTTCATCATTCAATCCACCTGTGCCCCGACCAACGACAATTTGATGGAATTGATCGTCATGGTGGATGCTCTGCGTCGTGCTTCAGCTGGCCGTATCACTGCCGTTATCCCCTACTTTGGTTATGCCCGTCAGGACCGCCGCGTCCGCTCCGCCCGTGTACCCATCACCGCCAAGGTTGTCGCTGACTTCCTCTCCAGCGTCGGTGTGGATCGCGTGCTGACCGTTGACCTGCATGCCGAGCAAATTCAAGGTTTCTTCGACGTTCCGGTAGACAACGTGTTCGGTAGCCCGGTGCTGCTGGAAGACATGAAGTCCAAGAACCTCGAGTCTCCTGTCGTCGTCTCTCCGGACATCGGTGGCGTCGTGCGTGCCCGCGCCATCGCCAAGCTGCTGGATGACACCGACATCGCCATCATCGACAAGCGCCGTCCCCGCCCGAACGTCTCCCAGGTCATGCACCTGATCGGTGACGTTGCCGGCCGCGACTGCATCATCGTTGATGACATGATCGACACCGGCGGCACTCTGTGCAAAGCCGCAGAGGCCCTGAAAGAGCGCGGTGCCAAGCGTGTATTCGCCTACGCTACCCACCCGGTCTTCTCCGGTTCCGCCGTCGAGAACATCAAGAACTCCGTGATCGACGAACTGATCATCACCGACTCCATCCCGCTCACTGCGGAGATGAAAGCGGTAGGCAAGGTCAAGCAGCTGACGCTGTCAACTGTACTGGCCGAAGCCATTCGTCGCATCAGCAACGAAGAGTCCATCTCTGCCATGTTTGAGCATTGATAGATTCAGCAATAACGAAAACCGCCATCAGGCGGTTTTCGTCTTTCTGGACCTTCTCTTTCCAACTTTCTGCTATCTGGTACGACCCTGCCCCCGGCAGGCTTAAGGATTTACCCATGAATTGCTTGCGTCCCCTCCTGCTCGCGACCCTCACCTCCGCCCTGTTCGCCTGTCAGCCCGCCAAAGAGAACCCGCCCTTCGTGCTGACCCTGGCTCACATGAACGACACCCACTCCCAGTTTGATCCGGTCAATGCCGAGATCAAAGGGCAGATCTTTACCCAGCAGGGGGAGACGGACACCCTCTATACCCGCTTTGGCGGTTACCCGCGCCTGCTGACCATGGCGAAAGCCTATCAGGCCGATGCGCTGGCCAAGAACCAGCCCTTGCTGCTGCTGCACGGCGGTGATGCCTGGCAGGGCAGCGGCTACTTCAAACTCAACGAGGGGATGGCCAACGCCGAGTTGCTGAGCCAGTTCGGCCTCGATGCCATGGCGCTGGGCAACCACGAGTTCGATCTGGATAACCAGAAGCTGGCCCGCTTCATCGAGGGGGTCAACTTCCCGGTGCTGGCCGCCAACCTCGACACCAAGGCCGATCCGGCTCTCAGCAAGGCTGACAACCTCAAGCCCTTCGTGGTCTACGCCTTTGACGGCAACCAGAAGAGCCCGGTCACCGATCTCGACAACCTGCCACAAGGCAAACAGCTGGTCGCCGTCATCGGTCTGGTACTGGAAGACATGGGCAATATCGCCCCCAACGTCGGCAAACTGCGCTTTGGCAAGGAGGTCGCCTCGGCTCAGGCCACGGTCGACATGCTGCAAGCCAAGGGGATCCACCAGATCGTGGCGCTGACCCACATCGGCAACGAGCGGGATCTGGCGCTGGCCGCCAAGGTAAACGGCCTCGATGCCATCGTCGGCGGCCACTCCCACAGCCTGCTCGGCGATTTTCGCAATATTGGCTGGGGCAAGACCGGCGATTACGCCAAGCTGGTGACCAATCCGGATGGCATCGGCAAGACCTGCGTGGTGCAGGCGGGCTCCTACGCCCAGGCCATCGGTCTGGCACAGGTGACCTTTGACAGCCAGGGTCAGGTGACCGACTGCCAAGGCCACAACAGCCTGCTGGCCAGCCGCGACTTCTTCGCCGATGCGGCGCGCAAGCAAGCACTCGACGACGCCCGCAGCAAAGAGGCGAGCCAGTTTGTCGACAACCAGCCCAATCTGGTGACCGTGGATGAAGATCCGCGCCTGCGCGGCATCATCGACAGCCACTACAAACCGGCGCTGGAGAAAGCCTACGGCCCGGTGATCGGCACCATCCCCGAGCAGCTGCAAAATGCCCGTCGTCCCGGTGACAACGGCAGCGACAGCCACGGCTCAGATGTAGCGCCGCTGGTTGCCGAAGGGGAGTTCTACTGGGCCAATACCCCAGCAGTGCAAGCCCTGACCGGCGGCCCGGTCGATTTTTCTCTGGTTGCGGTGGGCGGCGTGCGCGCCGACCTGCCTGCTGGCGAATGGCGTGAGGGGGATAGCGCCCTCACTCTGCTGCCGTTCAAGAACCAGCTCTCGGTGCTGACCCTGACCGGCGCCGAGGTGCGTGCCCTGCTGACCGAGACCATCACCGCCACCCTGCCCGCCAGCGCCCATGCCGGCAAGTTCCCCTATGGCGGTAACCTGCGTTACACCTTCCAGGAGACCGACGCAGGCAAGGCGGGCACCCTGACCCAATTGCAGCGCAAGACCGCAAGTGGCGAATGGCAAGATCTGGTGGATAACCAGCGCTATCGGGTGGTGATGAACGCCTACAGCGCCAACGGCAACGATGGCTGGCAGGCACTGGCCAATGCCCAGCGTCAGAAGAGCGAGCGGGTCGATATCGCCAGCGTCAATGGCAAGCTGACCGCCTTCCCGGTGCTGAAGGTGGCACAAAACGGCGAGCTGCTGAGCGCCGTCTATGCCCCGGGCCAGCCACTCGATTGCAAAGCCAGCGGCGTGGATTGCGGCACCGATGCAGCCTCTTTCGTGGAGTATGTGCGCGATGCCCGTCCCACCCTGACCGCACTGGATGAAGAGACCGTAACCCTGTTGCGTGCCAAATAACGACGGTAGTCAACCGGGCACAATCCATCGGCAAGCTGAAACGGGCCTCTTGCAAGAGGCCCGTTTGCCCACCGTTAGCCACCCATTGGCCGCAATAATGCTGCAAATCCCGCCATAACATGCGCATTGGTTGAGTGATCGCCACTCGGCGGCTAGAATATTGCGTCCTATTGCCCTGGGTAGTGTGCCCACGGCAGCTGCGAGTGAAGACATCAAGCGTGACAAGCGAAATCAAACTGATCGTCGGACTGGGCAACCCCGGCCCGGAATATGCCAAGACCCGCCACAATGCGGGCGCCTGGTATGTGGAGCAACTGGCCCGCTGGCACAATGTCAGCCTGCGTGAAGAACCCAAGTTCTTCGGCCATACTGCCCGCATCCTGGTCGAGGGGCAGGATGTGCGGCTGCTCATCCCGAACACCTATATGAACCTCTCTGGCAAGGCGGTGGCCGCACTGGCGCGTTTTTATCAGATTGAGCCGGAAGCGATGCTGGTGGCCCATGACGAACTGGATCTGCCGCCTGGCATCGCCAAGTTCAAGCAGGGTGGTGGTCACGGTGGCCATAACGGCCTCAAGGACATCATCGCCAAGATGGGCAACAACAATAACTTCTTCCGGCTGCGTCTCGGGATCGGCCATCCCGGCAGCAAAGAGCAGGTGGCGGGCTTCGTCCTGACCAAGGCCCCCAGCAGTGAACAGAACCTGATCGACGCCGCGCTGGACGAGTCCCTGCGCGCCACCGACATCCTGTTCAAACAAGATATGACCAAGGCCATGAATCGCTTGCACAGCTTCAAAGCCGAATAAAGCATGACACGGGCCGCCTACGGGCGAGCCTCACAGCATCCATCAAGTAAGGTAACAATCCATGGGTTTTAAATGCGGTATCGTGGGCCTGCCTAATGTAGGCAAATCCACCCTGTTCAACGCACTGACCAAGGCCGGTATCGAAGCCGCCAACTTCCCGTTCTGCACCATCGAGCCGAACACAGGTGTGGTGCCGATGCCGGATCCCCGCCTCGATCAGCTGGCTGCCATCATCAATCCGCAGCGCGTTGTACCGACCACCATGGAATTTGTGGACATCGCCGGTCTGGTTGCCGGTGCCTCCAAGGGTGAAGGTCTGGGTAACCAGTTCCTGGCCAACATCCGTGAAACCGAAGCGATCGGCCACGTAGTGCGCTGCTTCGACGACGAGAACATCATTCACGTTGCCGGCAAGGTCTCCCCTGCTGACGATATCGAAGTGATCAACACCGAGCTGGCCCTGTCGGATCTGGACGCCTGCGAGCGCGCCATTCACCGCCAGTCCAAGCGCGCCAAAGGCGGCGACAAGGATGCCAAGCTTGAAGTAGAAGTGCTTGAGAAGATCAAGGTCGCACTGGAAAACGGCCAGATGATCCGCGGCATGAAGCTGGATAAAGAAGAGCTGGCCGCCGTGAGCCACCTCAACTTCCTGACCCTGAAACCAACCATGTATATCGCCAACGTGGCGGAAGATGGCTTCGAGAACAACCCCTATCTGGACAAGGTGCGTGAAATCGCCGCCGCCGAGAACGCGGTCGTGGTCGTGGTCTGCTGTGCCATCGAAGCCGACATCGCCGAACTGGACGACGAAGATCGCGCCGAGTTCATGGCTGACCTTGGTATCGAAGAGCCGGGCCTGAACCGCGTGATCCGCTCCGGCTACCAGCTGCTCAACCTGCAGACCTACTTCACCGCCGGTGTGAAAGAGGTGCGCGCCTGGACTATTCCGGTCGGTGCCACTGCCCCGCAAGCGGCTGGCAAGATCCACACTGACTTTGAAAAAGGCTTTATTCGCGCCCAAACCATCGCTTTTGAAGACTTTATTACCTACAAGGGTGAGCAAGGCGCCAAGGAAGCGGGCAAGATGCGCGCTGAAGGGAAAGATTACATCGTCAAAGATGGCGATATCATGAACTTCCTGTTCAACGTCTAATCCCATGACAGGCCAGCATTTGCTGGCCTGTTTTTTATCTGCCATTGCCCGGGCAATAATGGCAATGTCTTAAAAAAAACCAGATTGTTGGGCTTTTGCGCAACAGAGGCCAATAACTGGTCAAACGCACTCAAATTGCGTTTTTCTGGCAAAAAAAGGGTTGACGCCCCAGAGCCAGATACGCATAATTCGGCCCGCACGGTGACGAGGCAACGACTCACCGGAAGCAAGGTTGGCTATGTAGCTCAGTTGGTTAGAGCATCGCACTCATAATGCGGGGGTCACAGGTTCGAATCCCGTCATAGCCACCA